>NZ_JADIJP010000003.1:0-336464 GCF_017355285.1 Methylobacterium sp. SD274
CGGCACGAAGAACGTCCAGCCGTATTGCAGGTTGGCGATCATCACCATGCAGATCACGCCGATCACCAGCTGACCCCAGCGCCCGAAAGGCGGTGCGGACGCCGTGCCCAGGGTCGGATGGGTGGTCCCGCCCGAACGTGGGATGGCGGCGCGAACGGTCATGACCGTCTTCCTCGGTGTCTCGTCTGTTGTTTGCCGAGTTCTAGCCGGGAATATTTTGAATTCAAGAAACTTTGCTGGCAATGGCGTCGCAAGCCGAAACAAAAAATTTGGATCACGCGTATAAAAAATTCAAACTCTTGCTGCGGAGGCCTTTAACTTCACGTCAGTGCTCAGCTGCGGAGTTCCTCACCCGGATCAGTCGGGAATCGTACAATTCCATGGCCTCGAATCGGAACATTTCAGCAATTGTTATCGTTCGGCCTTCGACTTCGCGGTGCCCGGCGCATGCCGCGTCCCGGCCTCCCCGAGCGATCATGAGGATCATTTCGATGAGCAGCACCACCGACAAGATCAAGGGTCTCGCCAACGAAGCCGTCGGCAACATCAAGCAGGGTGTCGGCTCGGCCACGGGCAACGAGAAGCTGCAGGCCGAAGGCAAGGCGCAGGAACTGAAGGGTGAAGCCCAGAAGACTGTGGGAGACGCCAAGGACGGGATCAAGGGCGCGGCTCAGAGCGCCGCCGACGCCGTCAAGAAGATCTGACGATCCGGCCCGATGGCCAGTCCGGTGAGGGGAGTTTCCGTCCCCTCACCGTAGATCGACGTCCATGCGACGTCCGGCTGAGACAGAATCAAAGACCGAACAACGATTCCGAGGGCCGGGACCGGGACCCCGATTCAGGGCCAACGCCCGGATCGGTGCGACGGCAGGATGGATCGGGCCCACGCCCTTCCATCGGCTCGCGAATGGAGATGTGTCCATGAACAGAGATCATTTCGACGGTGGCGTCCGTAATCTGCAGGGTCGCGGCAAGACGGCCATCGGCGCTGTGACGGGCCGCGCGCGCCAGCAGGTCGAAGGCGCATACGATCAGGCCGCCGGCGCAGCGCAATACGCGTATGGCGAAGCACGCGACACCGTGAACGACCTGCGCCGCGATGGCGAACGCTTCATCGGTGAGGCGAGCTCCCGCGCCCATGCCCTGGCCGACGAAGCCGAGCAGCGTCGCCAGGCGATCGCCGACCGTGGGTATGCGCTCGCCGACGAAGCTCAGCGCCGCGGCCGTCACTACCGGGGTGAAGCTGTGTGGCACGGCCGGGCGGTGGCGGCTCGGGCGGACGAGAACAAGGCCGTCACGCTCGCTCTCGTGGCGGCGGCAGCCTTCGGGCTCGGATGGCTGTTGCGCCCCTCGCGCTGAGTCCGAGATCCGGACACCCTTCTTGTGAGGGCCTATTCGGCCTAGAAGACCACCCTGGCGGCGCGGGGCCGCAAGGGACACGACGACCATGGCGGTGCGGAACTGGTTCGATCTCACGACCGGCGAGATCGAATCCGCCATCGGCCACTCCATCGCCATCCTCCCCGTGGCGGCAGTGGAGCAGCATGGCCCGCATCTGCCATTGTCCACCGATGTCACCATCGCCGAAGGCTATCTCGCCAAGCTGGCCGAACTCGATGCGAGCGACCTCGACATCCTGGTCCTGCCGGTCCAGAGCGTCGGCAAATCGGACGAGCACGACGCGTTTCCCGGTACGCTCACGTTAACGGCCGAGACGGCCCTGCGAGCCTGGGGCGAGATCGGCCGCAGCCTCCATCGCGCCGGATGCGGCAAGCTCGTCATCGTCACCTCCCATGGCGGCAATAGTGGTCTCATCGACCTCGTGGCGAGCGATCTGCGCAGTCTCGGCATGCTCGCCGTCACCACGGCCTGGAGCCGGTTCGGCTACCCGCCGGGCCTCTTTCCCGAAGACGAAATCAGACATGGCATCCATGCCGGCGCCGTCGAGACGGCGCTGATGCTGGCGCTGAAACCCGATGCGGTGCGTCGGCAGGCCATAGCCGATTTCGAGCCTCGCTCAGTCGCGATGGAGCGCGACTTCACTCACCTGCGCGCCGGCCGCCCAGCCGCCTTCGCCTGGAAGTCGCAGGACCTCCATCCTTCGGGTGCCATCGGCAACGCGACTCTCGGCACGCGCGAAGCCGGCCTCGCGGCCCTCGATCACGGTGCGCGAGCCTTCCTCGATCTCCTGCGCGACGTGGATCGCTTCCGTCTCGATCCGTGAGGCGCCTTCGCGGCGCCTAATCCTCGTCCTCGGTCTCCGGGGTGCGGCCGGGCCAGGTGACGATCTGGTCGAGGAGTTCGTCGGTGGTGAACTCCTCTTCGTTGCCCGAGATCCGGCCGCGCACCGAGATGCCGGCTTCGTGGACGCTGGCCTGACGGCCTGAGACGAGGGGATGCCACGGATAGAGATCCTGGCCGTCTCGCACGAGGCGATAGGCGCAGGTCGGTGGCAGCCACGGGATGGTGCGGACCGCCTCCGGCGTCAGGCGGACGCAATCGGGCACCCGTCTCTGGCGGTTGACGTAATCGCGACAGTTGCAGGCGAGCCCGTCGAGAAGGGTGCAGCCGACATCGGTATGGTAGACCTCGCCGGTATCGTCATCCTCGAGCTTGAGCAGGCAGCACCGGCCGCAGCCGTCGCACAGGCTTTCCCACTCGGACGACGACATTTCGTCGAGGGTCTTCTCCCGCCAGAACGGCTTCGATGGCTCGGGCGCCATTGGGTCCGGGGCAAGGAGGGGGGATGTGCGGTCCCTCATCGGGAGCACCTTCGGGGTTCGAAACGGAGGGCGGAGCGCGCAGGCTCCTTGACGCATGTGGGCCTGATCGGCAAGCCGCGCCACCTCCGCGCCCCATTCCCGGATCAAGGTTGACGAAGGGTTATTCTCGCCGACGTCGCGACGTTTTCGCTTTCCGACGCATTATGGTGCGGACCGTCCGCGTTCTTCCCCTGCCGAAGGGCGGGTGGTGTGGATTGCCGGGCCTCGCGAAGACGCGCGGAGCTTGGTAGTGCTTGACCTGCGGCATCGGTGAGCGGTGCCGGCCGTGCGTTGAGGGACAGAGATCACGTCGTGCGCCTGCCCAAAGCCACCTCGCTTCTGACGCGCCTGAAACACGCCGCCCTCGGCTTCGATGCCTGGGTGAATGCGAGCCTGTACGACAGCGGCCGCTCCACCGCCGAGACCTACGAGCGTTTCCAGGAACGCATGCAGATCTTCTCGGTGCGCGGCTGGAAGCGTGTCGCCCTCGATCTCACCAGCGAAGCGGTGACGCTCGGGACCGGCGGCGCCGTTCTGATGCTGGCCCTCGCGCAACCCGCCTTCAACCTCACCAGCGAGAACTGGCTGAAGCAGCAGGATCTCGCCGTCACCTTCCTCGACCGCTACGGCGTCGAGGTGGGGCGGCGCGGGATCAAGCACGACGACTCGCTGAAGCTCGACGACTTTCCCGACAGCATGATCAAGGCGCTGGTCTCCACCGAGGACCGGCGCTTCTACGAGCATTGGGGCATCGACCCGATCGGCACGGCGCGCGCGCTCGTGTCGAACTCGCGCGGCGGCGGCAACACGCAGGGCGGCTCCTCCATCACCCAGCAGCTCGCCAAGAACCTGTTCCTCACCAACGAGCGCTCGCTGGAGCGCAAGGTGAACGAGGCGTTCCTGGCGCTCTGGCTGGAGAGCCATCTCAGCAAGAACGACATCCTCAAGCTCTATCTCGACCGCGCCTATATGGGCGGCGGCACCTTCGGCGCGGTGGCGGCGGCCGATTATTATTTCGGCAAGCCCCTGAAGGACGTGAGCCTCGCCGAGGCCGCGATGCTGGCCGGCCTGTTCAAGGCGCCGACGAAATACGCGCCGCACGTCAACCTGCCGGCGGCCCGCGCCCGCGCGGTGGACGTGCTCCACAACATGGTGGAAGCTGGCTTCGTCACCGAAGGCCAGATCCAGACGGCGTTGCGCAACCCGGCGACGCCGGTGACCCGCACCCGCGACATCACCGCCGATTACTACCTCGACTGGGCCTTCGGCGAGATCAAGGGCATGGCGGATGCCGGCAAGCTGCGCGGCGATCGCGTGCTGATCGTGAAGACGCCCCTCGACATCGGTATCCAGAAACGTGCCGACCAGGCGGTGGAGAACATCCTGCGGCAGTACGGCGACCAGTACGACGTGGACGAGGCTGCCATGGTCATCCTCGATCCGGACGGGGCGCTGCGCGCCATGGTCGGCGGGGCCGATTACGGCGAGAGCCAGTTCAACCGGGCCACCGATTCCCTGCGCCAGCCGGGCTCGTCGTTCAAACCCTACGTCTATGCGGCGGGTCTCGCCGCCGGCCTCTACAGGCCAGACACCCGGGTCGTCGACCGGCCGATCTGCCTCGGCAATTGGTGCCCGCAGAATTACGGCCGCTCGTTCTCCGGCGCCACCAACCTCACCGTGGCGGTGGCGAAATCCATCAACACGATCCCGATCCAGATCTCGGTCGCACTCGGCAAGGCCATCGGCATCAAGGGCGACTTCCCCGCCGCCAAGGCCGGACGCGCCAAGATCATCGACATGGCCCATCGCATGGGCATCACCACCCCGCTCACCGATTCCGTCTCGCTTCCCATCGGCTCGGCAGAGGTGAACGTCATCGATCAGGCGGCGGCCTATGCGGTCTTCGCCAATGGCGGCCGCAAGGCCAAGCCCTACGCGGCCATGGAGGTGAAGAACTCCTCCGGCGAGGTGATCTACCGCCATGCCGACGAGAAGCCCGAGCAGATCCTCTCCCCCCAGGTGGTGGCCGACATGAACTTCATGTTGAACAAGGTGGTGGAGGAGGGGACCGGCCGTCGCGCGCAGCTCGACGGCATCAAGGTCGCGGGTAAATCCGGGACGACCAACGCCTACAAGGATGCCTGGTTCGTGGCCTATACCGGCAATTACGTGGGCGCCGTCTGGTTCGGAAACGACGATTCCACCTCCACCAACAAGATGACCGGTGGCTCGCTGCCCGCCATGGCCTGGCACGACGTGATGGAAACGGCTCACCAGGGCATCGAGTTGAAGGCGATGCCGGGCCTCAAGGAGAACACGCGGCCGGTGGCGCAGGCCGGGTCGTCCTTACCACCCAACGCCGCCGCCAGTGCGGCCGGCAAGCTCTCGCGGCGCTCGTTCGAGGTCATCGGCAGCATGAACGGACTGTTCCGCACCGTGGAGGCGGGGACGCCCGCCGGCGCCCGCGCCGCCGCTGGGGAGACCACGGGCGCCGTCGCCGATGGCGCCCGCCCGGTCGGCGGCCGCATTGGCATCCCGTAGCGACGGTGTCCAACGGCCCCAGGATGTCAGCCGCCGCATGAGCACCACAGATCACCCTGCCCGGTCCGGCGCGATGCCGGGCATCGCGGGCGTCGCCGGCCGGGGAAGCCGCGCCTTTCGGGCCGTCCTGCGCCGGACGTCCCGCGTCGGGCTCGTCTTCTATACGCTCGCCCTCGGCGCGGGCTTGGGGTTGGCGACGGCAGATTATGCCACGCGGGGCGGCTATCCGTTCGGCGGCGTTTCGGTGGGGAGCTGGATCGCCTGGCCGCGCACGGGCTCGCTCGGCGCCGATCCGTATGCCCGCGCGGTGAATGCCCGGCGCGGTGAGATTCCCCTGGCGGTGGGGGAAGGCCTGCTTCTGACCGCCTCCCAGGACGACGAGGGCCGCGCCCTCAATGCCGCCTGCACCTACCGGATCGCCGGCGCGACGCCTCCTGCACGGGCCTGGACCATCACCGTCGCCGGGCGCGGCAAGCGTGACCCCGACCGGCCTGTGATGCGCGAAGGCTTCACCTCCACAGAGGTGCTGCGCGACGTGGACGGGCGCTTTTCCATCGTCCTCGCCCCGGACGTCCAGCCCGGCAACTGGCTGCCCATGCCGCGCGCTGCCGGCCCGGTGCGGCTGGCGCTCCGCCTCTACGATACGCCGGTGGCGGCCAGCGCCGGCACGGTGGAGCGATCCGCGGTTCCCACGATCTCCCGCACGGAATGCGCGGAATGAACCCGACCGGCCGTTTCCTTCTCGCGACCCTCGCCGGCCTCGTCCTGGCCGGGCTGGTGCATATCGTCGTCGTGCTGGCGATCCCGAGCCTGTCGGAATCCGACGCGCTGACGAAGGCACGCACCAGCGAGACGCTCGATCACGCGATGCCGGTCTACACTCTGGCCACCGGCATCAACCCGGCTCCAGCCGAGGCGTGGCTGCCCATTCCCGATCCCTCCGTCGCCGTGGGGATCTGCGCCTACAACCTCGCCGAGGGTCCGATGCGCGTCTCGGCACGGACCGGCGCGCTGATGCTGTCCCTGGCCGTTCATGGCCGGCGGGGGGCCTTCTACGCCGTCACCGACCAGGCGGCGGTGCGCGGCGCCCTCGACCTCGTGATCCTCACCCGCGCCCAATACGACGAAGCCTTGGCCAACGAGGACGAGAACGATGTGAGCCGCGACGTGCGGATCGTCGCCACAGAGCGGGAGGGCTTCGTGGTGGTGCGCGTGGTCGCGGCCCTTCCGAGCCAGCGGCAGGCGGCGAACGAGGCGGTTCAGGCCGTTTCCTGCACCATCGACAGCCCGACCGAGGACGCTGCGAAATCCGGCGGCTGAAAGCGTCCCGGCTCTCCTCGTCCGGCAAGGGCTCGAACGCGAGGCGTGTGAACGGGTAATAGAGGGTATCCCGCCGCTGTCCGGCGTCCGGTTGGAGAGTGCGTACTCGATGTCTCGAGCCGAACGTCTCTTTGATCTGCTCCATGCCCTGCGCCGGCATCGGCGGCCAGTGAGCGGCAGAGTGCTGGCGGACGAGATCGGCGTCAGCATCCGAACGCTTTATCGCGACATCGCCAGCCTTCAGGCACAGGGAGCGACGATCGAGGGAGAACCGGGCGTCGGCTATGTCCTGAGGCCCGGCTTTACCCTGCCGCCTCTGATGTTCCCCATCGAAGAGATCGAGGCACTCGTCCTTGGTTCCCGCTGGGTGGCCGATCGAGCGGACGATCGGTTGCGTGATGCGGCGCAGAGCGCGCTCGCACGGATCGCGGCAATCCTCCCGCCCGACCTGCGGGACGATCTCGACGCCTCGACCCTGCTGATCGGGCCGGGCACCGGTATGCCCTGCGATATCGTAGATCCTGCGCTGCTGCGCAGGGCGATCCGCGCCGAGCTCAAGCTGTCCCTGTCCTATCGCGATGCGACCGGCACGATCTCGCAACGCACTGTCTGGCCGTTCGCTCTCGCCTTCTTTGACTCCGTCCGAATCCTGGTCTGCTGGTGCGAATCGCGGCAGGCCTTCCGTCATTTCCGTACCGATCGGATGATCGCGGCCAACCTTGCCAACGGCCGCTATCCAAAGCGCCGGCACGCGCTGGTTCGGGAATGGCGCGAGGCGCAGAGGATGCCAGAAGCTTCGAACTCGTCGATATAGCGCTTCCGTGCCCAAGGTTGCTGCCATATTCCGGCAGCATGTCGCCGTAGCGTTCGCCCTGTTCACTCATGGACAGGAGAGTCGGCATGACCGAAACCAACACCGTGTTCCTCTACGTGTCGGACGCACCGGCGAGCGAGCACTTTTATACCCGCCTCCTTGGCATCGAGCCGGTGACGGCAAGCCCGACCTTCGTGCTGTTCGTGCTTCCTTCCGGCCTCGCGCTCGGATTGTGGAACAGGGATGGCGTGGAGCCGGCCGCCATCGGTACGGGAGGCGGCGGAGAGATCGGCTTTAAGGTGAAGCGCACGCCGCAGATCGACGCCATCCACGCCGATTGGCAGGCCAAGGGTGCGACCATCGCCTGCCCGCCGACGGACCTCGACTTCGGTCGCAGCTTCGTTGCCCTAGATCCGGATGGGCACCGCCTTCGCGTCTACGCGGTCACTCAGGACGGCTGAGTGCGACGCCGGGCCATCGGCCCGATCAGTATTTCGCGACGATGGGTCGGGCGGCCTCGGCCTCCGGGGCCGCCACCAATCCGCAGCGCGCCTCGGCCTCCGCCGGAAGCAGCGGGTCGAGCATCACCCGGCGTCCGTCGAGGCCGGCGAGGCTGCGCTCGACCGAGACGGCTTCGACCGAGGGGACCTCCACGAGGAGATGCTGCAGGGCATAGCGGTAACGTTCCGCGCGAACCCCCGTCTCCAGCCGGACCCAGGCCACGAGGCAACGGTTCTCGGCGACCCGCATGGCGGCCTGCCGAATGCTCTCGTCGTCCAGGCTCTTCACGAAGGGCAGGCTGCGCAGGCGCAGGGTATCGGCATTCGCCACCCGCGTGGCCGTAGCCACGAAGAGTGGGATCAGGCGCCCATCCGCCGTGATGTCGTCCGACAGGCGACGATAGCGCGAAACGGGCGAGCGGAAGGGCTCCGCGACCAGAGCCGCGTGATAGCTGGCGTCGTCGTCGTTACGCCAACTCGGCGGCAGCACGCGGGTGCGGGTGAGATTGGCCAGGGCGTCGGTGAAGGCCTCGTTCTCGGCTGCCGGCATCAGGAAGCGCCAGGCCCGGTCACGCAGGGTGCGCTCGTCATCCGTGAGCGGGAAATACGAGGCCGGCTCGTTGCGGTAATGCGCGGCCACGGTGCCGGTGGATGCCACGAGGCTGTTCCACGCGCTCGGGGCCGGACGGCCGAAATCACCCTTCTGGGCGCAGCCTCCCAACAGCAGAAGCGCGGCGGCGGTTGCGGTTGCGGTTGCGGTCCGGACCGGGCGTCGGGTGGAGCTGACGGAATGGGACGCCGGCATCGCGCTTCCTCGGAGTGACGGTGCTGCTCGGCTCGCGGTGACCGGAGGCGGGGTCTCAAGAGGCGTGGGGCGTCAGGAGCGTCGGCGCTGGCGGGGGGCGGGCAACGCCGGGTCGGGCATGCGCTCGTAGCGGACGCCGGTGAACAGCAGGATCTCTCCCGCCATGCCGTCTGCGCTGTCGTCTTCCCTGCGGAAGCGGCGGACGGCGCTCTGGCGGAACGGCACGACGCTCGCGGTCGGGCGCGTCATCGAACGATCCCCCCGGTCGCCCGAAGGCTCTCCGGTATGTAGGTCGGCTTTCTGGGACTTGCGGTCAGGCGTCATCGCTGGCGATCCCATCGATCCTCGATCCGCACCACCCGAACCTGTCGGAAGCGTCCACTCGAATCCCGTCGGGGCCTGGCCCCGTCGAATTCTCAATCCATCGTGATGCAGAGCGGAGATCATCACGGGGTAGTTAACGAAAGGTTTCTGCACTCCTTCAATTCGAAGGGTAGCGCGGGACGGCTGACCTGGGGAACGCGGTCGCGTGGCAATTTCGCCGCAGCGACGGGGCCCTCCGAATAGCAGTTGGAAACGAGCCCTGGCTTGCTCCTTGCTTCGCTCTTCGCTGCCCATGGCGGGCGTTTCCTCCCTTGTACTCGGCCCCGCTCCACCTGTGAGCGGGGCCATTTTCATGACCCGTCTCGCGGTGCATCGAGCAAAAAGTGTGACCGGCACGACACGCTCACCGTCCGCCTCCGTGTCCGATGAGCCTTGGCCGGAACAAGGACGGCATCCCGCGCGCTTGCTAACCCATGGCAGCGGCAGATATGCCGCCTCAATCCGATCCGAGCGAAGGACAACGCAGAATGCGCGTGGCGACCACACGATCCTCCAGCCTCTCGAAGGGCCTGTCCGTGGCTCTGAAAGCCGCTCCCTTCGCGCTCCTTCTCCTTGCGGCCGGCCCAGCCCAGGCCCAGCGTGAAGATCAGGGCCTGCAGCTCGGCTGCGCCAACGACTACTTCCGCCTCTGTGCCGGCGTCGACCCCAACAGCAACGAGGCCGAGAAGTGCATGGAGCGCAATCGCCCTCGTCTCTCTCCCGAATGCCGCAACGCCATCGGCGACTACGACCGTCGCACCGGCGGCAAGTCCCGCTGAGAGGATAGGTCCCGCTGAGAGGATAGGTCCTGCTGAGGCGGGACCACGGAGACAAGTCTCGCCGACAGGGGAAAGTCACCCCTCGGCGACGCGTCCCGGTAAGAAGTCTGTCGACGCGAGCCGGGCCGTCGACTAGGCCTGCTGCGTCCGACGAAGACTGGGGACGGGCGGGTCCCCGAGCCTTCGCCGATGCTCGAACGTGAATGAGGCTCGTGCGCCATGGCTCTGACCGTCGCGGTTCAGATGGACCCGATCCAGGCGATCAGGATCGCCGGTGACACCACCTTCGCCCTGCTCCTCGAAGCGCAGGCGCGAGGCCACGACCTTCTGTTCTACACGCCGGACCGCCTCTCCATGCAGGGGCAGGTGGTGACCGCGCGGGTCGAGCCCCTCCGGGTCCAGGATGTGGAGGGCGCTCACGCGACCCTCGGTGCCGTGGAGCGTGTCGACTTGGCCGATGTCGACGTGGTGCTGATGCGCCAGGATCCGCCCTTCGACATGGCCTACATCACCGCGACCCATATGCTGGAACGGATCCATCCTCGGACCCTGGTGGTGAACAACCCGGCCGAGGTGCGCAACGCGCCCGAGAAGCTGTTCGTCCTCGATTTCCCGCAGCTCATGCCGCCGACCCTGATCACCCGCGACAAGGCGGAGATCGAGGCATTCCGCGCCGAGCACGGCGCCATCGTCATGAAGCCCCTGCACGGACATGGCGGCGCGGCGGTGTTCCGGGTGCTGCCGGAGGACGCCAATTTCGGTTCGATGTTCGACCTCTTCTCGGTGACGTTCCGCGAGCCCTGGGTGGTCCAGCGCTTCCTTCCCAAGATCACCGAGGGCGACAAGCGCATCATCCTGGTGGACGGCGAGCCGATGGGCGCGATCAACCGTGTCCCGGCGCTCAACGACATCCGCTCCAACATGGTGCGCGGCGGGGCGGCGGCGGCCTCCGACCTCACCGAGCGCGAGCGGGATATCTGCGCCACGATCGGTCCGGAGCTCCGCCGGCGCGGCCTCATCCTCGTCGGCATCGACGTGATCGACGGCAACCTCACCGAGATCAACGTCACCTCTCCCACGGGCATACGCGCCATCAAGCGGCTCGGGGGACCGGATCTGGCGGTCTCGGTCTGGGACGCGATCGAAGGGCGAATCGCGGCAGCCTGAGCGCATCTTTCAGGGCCAGGCCACGCTCCCCTTTTCCGGCGCGAGGGCTGAAGGCGCCAACCGGGACGCCTTCACCTTCGCCAATCAGCCTTTCGACGCGTGGACCGCGAGTTCGGGCTTGTGGTTCAGGGTCTGGAACACGACGCAATAGCGCTCCGTCAGCTTGAGGAGCTGGTCGAGCTTCTCCTGCGGCGCATCGGTGTCGAGGGCGAAGTTCAGGCGGATCGCACGAAAGCCCACCGGCGCTTCCTTGTCGACGCCGAGCGTGCCACGGAAGTCGAGGTCGCCCTCGGCGCTCACCGTGCCGGCGCGCAGATCGATCTCGAGGGCGGTCGCCACCGCTTTGATCGTCACCCCGGCGCAGGCGACCAGCGCCTCGAGCAGCATGTCGCCCGAGCAGAGTTCGAGGCCGGACCCGCCGGTGGCCGGGTGAAGGCCGGCGACTGCAAGCGCCCGCCCGGTCTCGACCTTACAGGCGATGGAGGTGTCGTCGAGGGTGCCCTTGGCCTTCAGGGTGATGACGGCCGATTCCGGCGTATTGCGGTACTGGTCCTTGAGAGGGGCCTGGAGCGAGCGCAGGGTGGTGGCGTCCATCGGGTGTTTCCTCGATCGTCTTGGTGCGATTGTCGTCTTGGTCTTTGCCTCGGCGTCTAACCTGGGATGCGCCCGGACGCCAGGGAAGGGCTCACCACCATTGCGCCGCCTCGGTAGGCGCCGCCGCTTGAGCCGGCTTCAGCGAGCGGTCCAGGGCAGCGAGGATGCGGCGGGTGGCGGCCTCGCTATGCGGCGAGGCCGGATCGCGCGGCCGGGCCAGCGCCAGGGGAATCGCATCGTCGAGCCGGCCGGGCTTGGGGCGCATCACCACCGCCCGGTCGGCCAGCGCCACTGCCTCCCCGACATCGTGGGTGACGATGAGGATCGTCGGCTTCGTCTCCTGCCAGAGGGCGAGGAGATGGCCGTGCAGGTCCTTGCGGGTGAAGGCGTCCAGCGCCGAGAACGGTTCGTCGAGGAGGAGCACGCGCGGGTTCGCCACGAAGGCGCGGGCGATGGAGACGCGCTGCTGCTGCCCGCCGGAGAGTTCCCGCGGCCAGCGGCCCGCATGTTCGGCAAGCCCTACCATGTCCAGGGCATGGGTGATGCGTGCCTTGCGCTCCGCCCGGGGCAGGTGGCCGAGGCCGAAGCCGACATTGTCGGCGACATCGAGCCAGGGCAGCAGGCGCGGTTCCTGGAAAACGAGCCCGACGCCCGGATGCGGCTCCGCGATTCGCTCGCCGTCGAGGACGATGCGGCCCTCGCTCGCCCGGTCGAGCCCCGCGACGAGCCGCAGCAAGGTGGTCTTGCCGCAGCCCGAGCCGCCGATGAGCGCGACGATCTCGCCCTGGGGCACGGCGAGGTCGATGCGCTCCAGCGCCCGCGTGCCGTCGGAATAGGTCTTGGACAGGCTATCGAGGGTGAGCATCGCGGGGCGCCAGCCTTCTTCGATCCGGTGAGGGGACCTACAACGTCTCCCGCGCCGTGTCCTGCCAGCGCGTGAGAGGCCGGGTCACGGCGACGAGGACGGCATCGGCCAGCTTGCCGAGGATGGCGAAGGCGATGATCGCCGCCAGGATCTGGTCGGCCTTGCTGAATTGCTGACCGTCGATGAGGAGGTAGCCGAGCCCTTCGGAGGCTCCCATCAGCTCGGCGGCGACCACGAACAGGAAGCCGAGGCCGAGGCCGGTGCGCAGGGCGGTCAGGGTCGCAGGCAGGACGGCGGGAAGCAGGATACGCCGGGCGAGCTGCAGCTTCGACAGCCGGAAGATGCGTCCGACCTCGATGAGCTTGCGGTCGACGGAGGCGATGGCTCCCGCCACCCCGATATAGACCGGGAAGAACACCCCCACGGCGATGAGCGCCACTTTCGGCGTCTCGAGAATGCCGAGCCAGAGGATGAAGAGCGGCACCCAGGCGAGGGACGGCACGGCACGCAGTGCCTGGAGCGTCGGGTCGAGGATATGGCGGGCTGTGGGAAGCGCCCCGGTCAAGGCGCCCGCCGCGATGCCGGCCAGGGCGCCGAAGGCGAAGCCGAGGGCGACGCGCACCAGCGTCGCCTGGACGTGCATCCACAGGTCGCCCGAGGCGGCAAGGTCGTGGAGGGTCGCCGCGATCCGGCTCGGCGGAGGCATCAGCCGCCCCTGGGCGAGGCCGGTGCGGACGGCGAACTCCCACCCGATAACCAGGGCCAGGGGCAGGATCAGGCCGAGCGCGAGGCGGCCGCCCCGGTGCCAGAAAGTGTCCCCCCGTGGCTTGGGCGACGCCGTCCCGTCAGCCGCGTCGTGCGCGGCCGACACCACGGAGGCGGTCGCAGCGGGCTCGATCACAGCGCGCTCGGTCGCAGCGGACTCGTTCACGGATCAGCGGGCGGCGGGTGCGAATTGCGGATCGATCAGCCCGTCCACCGCCGCCTTCACGTCGGTGCCGGCGGGGATCACTCCGGCCTGCTGCAAGGCGATGCCGGCGGCGGTGATCGACTCCACCTGAGCCTTGCCGATGGCGGGTCGGGTGAGGTCGGTCCGCTCGATCTGGCGGGCGATCACCGTTTCCGGCAGTTTCGTCACCGTGACGAGGGCGCTCTTCAGGGCGTCCGGATTCTTGATCGCGTAGTCGCGCGCGGTCTCGTAGGCGGCGATGACGGTGCGGACGAGGTCCGGGTTCGCGGCGGCGAAATCCTCGCGCACGTCGAGCACGCCCCAGGTATTGGCGGCGGCATCGCGGTGGAACAGCACGTCGTCGTTCTCGATCTCGGAGGCCGCCATCATCGGGTCGAGGCCGGCCCAGGCATCGACGTCGCCCCGGTCGAGGGCGGTGCGCCCGTCGGCATGCTGAAGCAGGACGAGCTTGGCGTCTTTCTCGGTCAGACCGGCGCCCTGCAGCGCGCGGATGAGGAAAATATGCGGGTCGGTGCCGCGGGTCACCGCGATGCGCTTGCCCTTGAGGTCGGCGGGCTTGGTGATGCCGCTGTCCTTGCGGGTCACCAGTGCGGTCCATTCCGGGCGCGAGAAGACGTAGACCGCCTTGATCGGGTTGCCGTTGATCCGGGCGAGCAGAGCCGCGGCCCCCGCCGAGGACCCGAAATCGATGGCGCCGCCATTGAGGAATTCCAGCGCCTTGTTGGAACCCAGCGACTGGGTCCATCGCACCTTGATGCCCTTGTCCTTCAGGGCCTCTTCCAGGAAACCCTTGTCCTTGAGGATCAGGCTCACCGGGTTGTAGGTTGCCCAATCGAGGCGGATCTCCTTGACCTCCGCCGCCTCGCCGTGGCGCGGCATCAGCAGAAGCGACGCGGCGCCGCAGATGACACTCAGGATGGCGCGACGAGACAGTGTCATCGGTCAATGGTCTCCATGGTCCCGGCAGCGGCGCGGGGTTTCCGAGGTAGCCAGGACCGTTCGTTTCGTCAAACAAATTTTCCGGCACGTAGAACGACATCATGCCGAGTGCCCATCACATCTACGCCTCTGCCTAGCGTTGTCTCTGGTGTCCGACCGGGAACATGATAACGGGTTTGCGCATGTTCGACGCCGCCGACGCCCTCAAGACGGTCCTCACCACTCTCGACCGCGACGTGCGCGAGGCGACGCAGCTGCGCGCGCTTCTCGTGCCGCAGCTCCGCCGCATCATCGAGCTCGGACATGCCGATGCCGAAGCCCGGCTGATGGAGGAGCGCAACGGCACCGCCTGCGCCCAGCGGATCAGCAACCTCACCGATGCGGTGATCCGCACGATCCACGATGCGGTGGTGTGGCGGCTCTACCCCAATGACAATCCCTCCACCGGCGAGCAGCTCGCGGTGGTGGCCACCGGCGGCTACGGCCGTGGCACGATGGCGCCGGGATCGGACATCGATCTCCTGTTCCTGCTTCCCTACAAGCAGACCGCCTGGTCCGAGAGCGTCGTCGAGGCGATGCTCTACGTGTTGTGGGACCTCAAGCTGAAGGTCGGCCACGCCACGCGCTCGGTGGAGGAGTGCCTGCGCGAGGGGCGGGCCGACATGACGATCCGCACCTCCCTCCTCGAGGCGCGCTACCTATTCGGCGCGCGGGCGCTGTACGAGGAGCTGGTCACGCGGTTCGACACCGAGCTCGTCATGTGGACGGCGCCGGAATTCGTCGAGGCCAAGCTGCGCGAGCGCGATACCCGCGTCTCGAAAGCGGGAGCCTCGCGCTACCTCGTCGAGCCCAACGTCAAGGACGGTAAGGGGGGCTTGCGCGACCTCAACACCTTGTTCTGGATCGCGAAATACACCTACCGCGTCCGCGACCAGAGCGAACTCGTCCCCGCCGGCCTGTTCACGCCGGAGGAGTACCGGGTGTTCGAGCGCTGCGAGGAACTGCTCTGGCGCGTGCGCTGCCACATGCATTTCGTCACCGGACGGTCCGAGGAGCGTCTCTCGTTCGGCCTGCAGCCGCGGATCGCCGAACGCTTCGGCTACGAGCCGCGCGGCGGCCTGTCGGGCGTCGAGCGCTTCATGAAGGCCTATTTTTTGATCGCCAAGGAAGTGGGCGATCTCACAGCCATCGTCTGCGCGGCTCTCGAGGCGCGGCATGCCAAGCGCACGCCGGTCCTCGACCGCTGGATCGGTCGTTTCCGTGATCGTTTCCGCGCCACCGCCATCGAGGCGGAGGATTTCATCGACGATCATGGCCGGATCAACCTGCGCACCGCCGACGCCTTCTCGCGCGATCCGGTGAACCTGATCCGCCTGTTCTGGCTCGCCGATCGCCACAACCTGCCGATCCACCCGGATGCGACCCGGGTTGCCACCCGTTCGCTTCGGCTCATCGGCCATTCGCTGCGCTCCGATACGGAGGCCAACGCCCTGTTCCTCGATGTGCTGACGTCGAAGAACTCGCCGGAGACGATCCTGCGGCTGATGAACGAGGCCGGCGTGCTCGGCCGGTTCATCCCGGATTTCGGCCGCATCGTCGCGCTGATGCAGTTCAACATGTACCACCACTACACGGTGGACGAGCACCTGCTGCGCTCGATCGGCGTGCTGGCGGCCATCGATTCCGGCACGGTCTCCGAGGACCACCCCATCGCCACGCGGCTCATCGACACGATCAGCCACCGCCGCGCCCTTTACGTCGCGGTACTGCTGCACGACATCGCCAAGGGGCGACCGGAAGACCATTCCATCGCCGGCGCGGCCATTGCCGAGAAGATCGGCCCGCGCTTCGGCCTCACCCAGGCCGAGACCGAGATCGTGGCCTGGCTGGTCGAGCACCACCTGCTGATGTCGATGACGGCTCAGAGCCGCGACCTCTCCGACCCGAAGACGATCCAGAAATTCGCCTCCGTGGTGCAGACCATGGAGCGGCTGAAGCTCCTGATGATCCTCACCGTCGCCGACATCAAGGCGGTGGGGCCGGGCGTGTGGACCGCCTGGAAGGGGACGCTGCTGCGCACCCTCTACGACGAGACCGAGGTGCTCCTGTCGGGCGGTCATTCCGAGATCGCCCGGACCGACCGGGTCCGCCTCATCCAGATGGGCTTGCGCGAACAGCTGGCGGATTGGGATCCGACCTTCTTCGATACCTATGCCGCCCGGCACAACCAGGCCTATTGGCTGAAGGTCGACGCCGTCCGGCAGTTCAAGAATGCGGGGTTCGTGCGCGGCGTCATGGAGGATGGCCGCACCGTCGCCACCGTCTACGAGACCGACCCGACGCGGGGCGTGACCGAGATCACGGTCTATTCGCCCGACCATCCGCGTCTCCTCGCCATCGTCACCGGGGCTTGCGCGGCGCTGGGCGGCAACATCGTCGACGCGCAGATCTTCACCACGACCGACGGCTTCGCCCTCGATTCGATCTTCATCTCCCGCGCCTTCGAGCGGGACGATGACGAGTTGCGCCGCGCCAAGCGCATCACCACGGCGATCGAGCGGGCGCTGAGGGGCGAGATCCGCATCGCCGATCTCGTGGCCGACCGGCATCCGCCGAGCAACCGCTCCAACACGTTCCTGATCCCCCCCGACATGGCGATCGACAACGCCCTGTCGAGCCGGGAGACCGTCGTCGAGGTCACCGGCCTCGACCGGCCGGGCCTGCTCTACGAGCTGACGACCGCCCTCGGGCGCCTCAGCCTCAACATCACCTCCGCCCATGTGGCGACCTTCGGCGAGCGGGCGGTGGACGTTTTCTACGTCACCGATCTTACCGGCACCCGGGTGATCCAGCCCGACCGGCAGGCGGCGATCCGCAACGCGGTCATGGAGGTGTTCGCCAGCGATGTCGCTGCCCTGAGGGCGGAGGGGTTGGAAGCGCTGGTGGAGTCGCCGCCTCCGCGGGAAGCCTGAGCCCCCTGCAGGCATGAATCACGCAGGGGGCTGAGGCGGGAGACGGCACCAGGGCGGCGCTCGGCTTGATTTCATCCTCTGCGCGTCTGATATCACCTCCGATCCCGGAGCATGATGCCGACCCCCGTCGAGCGGGTCTCGGCGTCGTGGCCCGACCCCATTCCGATCGACCGCGTGCTGTGGGTCGCCGGCGACAATGACCGGCGACCGGTGCGGGACGAGCAACCTGCGATCGACGAAGAGCGATGATGGCGAACGACATGGAGCATGATGGGCAGCGCGCCGACGCGGCGGAAGCCGGGGCGAAGACCGATGCGCGTGCGGAGGACAACGCCGAGGCTTTGGCGGGCCTGATCGCCGAGCGCGACGAGTTGAAGGATCGCGTCCTGCGTACTCTGGCCGAGATGGAGAACTTGCGCCGGCGCACCGAGCGCGAGGTGGCCGATGCGCGGACCTACGCCGTGACGAATTTCGCGCGCGACATGCTGAACGCGGCCGACAACATCCGTCGTGCGTTGGAGAGCGTGCCGGCTGAGGCAGCCTCGGCTGCCGAGGGGCCGTTCAAGGCGCTGATCGACGGGATCGAACTGACCGAGCGCGATCTGGCCAAGACCCTGGAGCGTCACGGCGTGAAGCTCATCGAGCCGCAGGGCCAGCGCTTCGATCCGAACCGCCACCAGGCGATGTTCGAAGTTCCCAATGCCGAGGTCCCGAACGGCACGGTGGTGCAGGTGATGCAGTCCGGCTACATCATCGGCGACCGGGTCCTGCGCCCGGCCCTGGTGGGTGTCGCCAAGGGTGGACCCAAGGCCGCCGCCAATCCGGCGGACGCGGCCTGACGCATCGGCCGAACATCAAATGATGACCGCAGCCTCGTCCCGGACGATACCTCCCGGGCGAGGCTGCCACCCGGCTATTTCACTTCGACGCTGTCGATGACCTCGCGGAACTTCGACAGCATGGCGCTGCGCTGGTCGGCCCGCACCACGCCGAGCGCGCGGAGGTAACCGTCCGGCGCGAATCGGATGGTTTGCGAGACCACCACCGGCGTGTTCGAAGGGCCATCCACTGCGCGGGCAACGATCTCGTGCCAGTCGACGCCGTTCTGGCGGTAGGTCTGCGAACGCTCGACCGCGAAATCCTTCATCGTCTGGTTCGAATAGAGCGCGGCACGGGCGAAGGCATCGCGCTGCTCCGGCTGCGGCGGCTGCTGGACGGCCTGGGCCAGGACCAGGATGGGCTGTTCGAGATTGAGCATCTGGTCCTTCGGACCTTGCGTCATCAGGACCGAATTACCCGCGAGCACCCGGACGGGACGGAAGCCGGCCGATTCACGGATCCGGAACGGCAGCGCGGCGACCTGTTCGTCCAGGGTGAGTTCCGGCCGGATCTTCACGCTGGTCAGCATGTTCCGCATGGTTTCCGGCGTTTCGGCATCGGGCACGGTCTGGGCGATGATGATGCCCGTGACCGTGGTGTCACCGACGAGCAGCAGCCATTTCTTGATGGCTGGGGTGTTGGCGCCTTCCGGGGCTGGCTGCTCCCCCGTGAAGAGCACGGCATCCACGTCACCCGCGACCTTGATGGCTTCCCGGGTCGCGACGACGAACCCTTGCGTACGGAGGTTCTCGTCGGTGAAGCTCTTCTCCAGGTCGACGAAGGCCGTCGACGGCAGCTCGACGATGGAGAGCGTCGCGCCGCCTTCCATCCGCTCGAATCCGGAGAACCGCTTGGACAACGTCATGTCCGAGGCCGGCGTGAAGCCGAAGCGCGAACTCGGCGGGAAGATCGCATCGGCAGCCCAGGCCACGGAGATGGCGCCTGACGAGAGCCCGGCGATCAGGGCCAGTGCCGCGACCGGACGGACGAGATTACGCAGACGCATCGGATCGGTTCTCCGCGACGGAGCCGCCTGTTGCGGCTCCGGTTCAGGTGTTCGGACGCGAGACGACTCCGGTCAAGGCGAAGGGCTCGCGCGGCCTTCGTGAGGAAGGCTCGCCGACGATGGGTCGGCCCACACCTTGCCGCTGTCAAGCGTTCCGGTCGGCCTGCGGCGGGGCCGTGGCTCCACGCCGCTGTCGGCCCGCCTCCCGGGCGGAGCCACGTTCGGCGGAACGAGGGAGCATAGGCGTGCCGGATGTCTGTTCGGGAACCGCGCACCGATGCCCGGCGCGGCTTTCACCGCGCTTTGCCGTCAAGCGTCGTGGTCGATGTCCCGCTCAAGGACGGCCTTGCTCTCCACCGTGGTGTCGGATTTGAGCTGATAGACGAGGGGGATACCGGTGGCGATCTCGAGACTCGCGATGGTCTTCGTGGTCATCCCGTCGAGCACCATCACCAGCGCACGCAGCGAATTGCCGTGGGCGGCCACCAGGACGCGCTCGCCGGCCATGACGCGCGGCAGGATGGTCTGAATGTAATAAGGCAGCACGCGCGCCGCGGTGTCCTTCAGGCTTTCCCCGCCGGGGGGCGGAATGTCGTAGGACCGGCGCCATTGATGGACCTGGGCATCGCCCCAGCGCTCACGGGCATCGTCCTTGTTGAGGCCCGACAGATCCCCGTAATCCCGCTCGTTGAGCGCCTCGGACCGGACCGTCTCGATGCCGCCCTGGCCCATCTCCTCCAGGATCAGTGCGCAGGTATGCTGTGCCCGCTGAAGGTTGGAGGTGAAGGCGACGTCGAAAGCGTACCCCTGCTGCTTCAGCCAGCGGCCGGCGGTCCTGGCCTCGGTGATGCCGAGCTCGGTGAGTTGCGGATCGCGCCAGCCGGTGAAAAGCTTCTTGAGGTTCCATTCGCTCTGGCCGTGGCGAGCGAGGACGAGCAGGCGCTCCATCAGACGTCCATCCTATTTCTCGGTGAATGGTGCGACGCAACAGAATCTGCGCCTGCGGGGCTGGTGTACCGGCCGACCTGAACAGTCAATGACCGGGCGCTCGTATCAGAGACCGAGGACGTCGGCCATGCCGTAGAGGCCTGGAGGTTTGGCATGGGCCCACAACGCCGCTCGTACGGCGCCACGGGCGAAGATCGCCCGATCCTCGGCATGGTGGCTGATGGTGATGCGCTCGCCGGGTCCGGCGAAGGTCACGCTGTGGTCGCCCACCACCGTGCCGCCACGCAGGGTGGCGAAGCCGATATCGCCGGGCCGGCGCGCGCCGGTATGGCCGTCCCGGGTGGAAACGCGCGTCTCGGCGAGGTTGACGCCGCGCCCCTCCGCAGCCGCCTCCCCGAGGAGGAGGGCCGTGCCGGAGGGCGCATCCACTTTCATGCGGTGATGCATCTCGACGATTTCGATGTCGAAATCCTCGCCCAAAGCCGCAGCGACCTTCCGCACGAGGCCGGCGAGCAGGTTCACGCCGAGGGACATGTTGCCCGAGCGCATGATCCGGGCATGGTGCGCTGCCGCAATGAGCTTGTGGATATCCGCCTCGGCGAGGCCGGTCGTGCCGACGACATGGACGATGCGGGCTTGGGCGGCGAGTTCGGCGAAGAAGGTCGTGGCCGACGGGGCGGTGAAATCGAGGACGCCGTCGGTGGCCGCGAAGACCGTGAGCGGATCGTCGGTGACGCTGACGCCGAGCGGCGGCAGGCCGGCGAGGGTCCCTGCATCCTGGCCGAGGGCGGGCGAGCCCTCGCGCTCGACGGCGCCGCTCAGGGTGCAGCCCTCGGTCTCCGTCACCGCCCGGATGAGCATCCGCCCCATGCGCCCCTCGGCACCGACCACTGCGAGCCGCATCCTGTCGTCCTTCCACGAGAATTCGCGCCTGCGGTACAGCCTCAAACGGGCGATGCCAAGGCGAGGTTGGCCAAGGCGAGGTTGGCCAAGGCGAGGCTGTCGGTGTGCGGGCCTGTCCGCTCAGCGCTTGCCGGCGGCGAGGATCGGTCCGAGGACGTCGGTGACGCCGTTCACGGTGATCTGGGTGCCGATGCACAGGAGCAAGAAGGCGAAGAGCCGGCCGAGAACCCTTGCGCCGACCGGGCCGATGGCGGTCACCACCCTGTCGGCCGAGCCGTAGGTGAACCTGACCAGGAGCGCGATGGCGAGGGCCGCCAGCGACATGCCGAGATAGAACCCGATCCGGTCGGGCCCCGGAACGGGCCGGTTCGAGCCGAGGGCGATCGCGACGGCGATGGTGCCGGGGCCCGTCGTGAAGGGTAGGGTCAGGGGGAAGAACGCCACGTCGGCGACGCTGTCGGGAGCATCATGGGTCGCCTCGGCATGTTTCCGTGCCTCACGAGCCTCGGGTGCGCTGAGCAGGGTCCAGGCGGAGGCGGCGACCACGAGACCGCCTGCGATCCGCAGGGCACCCAGCGACACGCCGAAGAAGTTGAGGATCGGCGCCCCCGCCCATAGGGCCGCGAGCATGATCAGCGCTGAGTAGAAGCCGATGCGCTTGGCGATCTCCACCCGTTCCGGATGGGAGTTCTGCGCGGTGATCTGCGAGAAGATGAGGGCCGACCCGACCGGATTGACGATCGAGAAGAGGCTCGAGAACGCGAAGATGAAGCTGTGGAGCGCCGCTTCCGGGGCGATGAGGCTGAACATGGAAACGGCTGCCTTTGGTCTGGAGCCTTGGTCGGATGCCTGAATCGAGTGGCCTCGGTTCAGCCCGGGGAGGGGGTGGGAACCAGTACTCTCGCCGGAGCGAGGCGGGTTGCCCGTTGCACCTTGCGGACCGCCACCGGACGATAGAGCTGCTTCGTGGCGTCGATGACGTGCAGGCCCGCGAAGGGAAGGGAGAGACCGGTCCCGACCTTCTCCCAGGCGCTGGCCGTCCGCAGCCAGAGCCGGCTGTTCACCGGGGGCATGTAGAGCGCCTCGGCCCATCCTTCCGGCGAGAATTGGGTGGTCCGCATCAGCCGCCCGAGCTGCGAGCGGCTATACGGCTGGCCATGGCCGAACGGCGTTGCATCGCGACGTGCCCAGACGCCGCGCCGATTGGGCACGACGAGGATCATCCGCCCCCCCGGCGTCAGCACGCGCCACACGTCCTGGAGCAATTCGGTCGGGCTTTCCACCGATTCGAGGGCATGGACCAGGATCACCCTGTCCACCGCCGCTTCCGGCAGGGGCATCATCGTGGGGTCGGCGAGGGCCGAGCAGGAGCGTCCGCCGCCGGGCCAGTTCACGACTCCCTGCGTGGCCGGCATGAAGGCAAGCGTCCGCTCGGCGATGACGTGGATCGGCCCGAGATAGGGGGTCGCGTAGCCCAGGCCGAGAACCCTCAGGCCCGAGACAGAGCCGAGGAATCCATGGATCGCCCGCCCGACGATGCGATGGGTCACGCCGCCGAGGGGGCTGGCATAGAAGGCGCGCAGATCGGTCACGTCGAGGCGCATGGGCGGCTTGCTCCGGCGCGGCCGGACGTTTTGAAGTTACAGGGTTCTTTGACGCAGGCTAGGAATCGGATCAATGGGGACGAGGCCGCTCGCCCACAACCCGCAACGTCCGCCGCAACGTCCGGATGCCGGAACTCCTCGCCGCCGCGTCCGGTTCTTGCTTAGGTTCACCGCGCCACCAGAGAGGAACGCCTCTTGACCGTTTCCCGCCCCGAGATCCGCACCTTCCTCTGCCGGAGCGACAATATCGGCGTGCTGATCCGAGATCCCGCGACGGGCGCCTGCGCCGCCATCGACGTGCCGGAAGCGGCTCCCGTCCTGAAGGTGCTCGACGAAACCGGTTGGACGCTCACGGATATCCTGGTGACGCACCGGCATCTCGATCATATCGAGGGAATCCCGGAGGTGAAGCGTCGCACCGGCGCGCGGGTGACCGCGCCGCGCAAGGCCGGGGCAGATGTGCCGGATGTGGATGTCGCCGTCGCCGAGGGGGATCTCGTCCGGGTCGGCGAACTCGAAGCGCAGGTCTGGGAAACGCCGGGCCATTGCAATGACCACGTCAGCTACTGGTTCTCCGGAGCGCGGATCGTGTTCGCCGGCGATACCCTGTTCACCCTCGGATGCGGGCGGGTTGTGGAAGGCCGGCCGGAATCGCTCTGGCGGTCGCTGGAGCGGTTTCTCCCCCTGCCGGACGACACCGAGGTTTTCAGTGGGCACGATTACGTCCTCTCCAATGCCCGTTTCGCTCTCGCCGCCGATCCCGACAACGTGGCGTTGAAGTCTCGTATGGCGGAGGCTCAGGACGCAAAGGCCGCTGGCAGATTCCTGGTTCCGACGACGATGAGGCATGAGCGCGCAACCAATCCTTTCCTTCGTTCCACGGAGCCTTCCCTCGCTAAAGCAGTGAATCTTTCTGCTAATTCACCGGCGGAACTAGTGTTCACTGCATTAAGGGCCTGGAAGAACAGCTTCTGACCGGCTATGGGCCTCTGGCTGTCTCGATCTCAGCGAGACATGCGGGGGCGACGCCGACTCCGGATACGGCCCGCCCTCCTTATCAGCGCCGGCTGGAGTATCGATGGAGACGGCAGGTACGTCCTTTGTGGTCGGCTATGATTCGGTCGGCAGCGATGATGCTACACCCATGACGGGTCTCCGCCCGCCCGACAGGCCCAAGGCCCGAATTAGCCGGGCCAGCCCCACGCCGCTCTCGGTGGATGCGCGCCTCCTGGCGATCGCGACGGAGCATCTCGCCAGGCTCGGGCACAAACGGGTGACGGTCGTCGCGGTGGCCGCCGAGGCCGGCATGACCCACGCCAATGTCTATCGGTATTTTCCATCCAAGGATGCCCTTCTGGATGCCGTCGCGGGCCGCTGGCTCCGAGATGTGGAGGCGGAACTCGCCCGCATCGCCGATGCGCCCGACCCCGCAGACGACAAGATCGAGCGCCTTCTGATGGCCCTGGCGAGCGCGCAGCGCGAAGTCCTGGCACGGGAGCCCCACCTGTTCGCGGTCCATCTCGATGCGACGGTGGCGGCACGGCCCATCGCCCGGCGTCACCGGGTTCGCCTGCGCAGTCTCGTAGAGCGTGTGGTGGAGGAGGGGATCGCTGCGGGAGCCTTCGTGGCTCGTGATCGCGAGCGGGCCATCGCCTACATCTTCGATGCGAGCTACCGCTTCACCCATCCGCTGGCGATGCAACACGATTCCGATCTGCCCGTCGACCTGATCCAGGCGCGCTTCGGAGCCGTCATCCAGGCGATCCAGAAAGTGCTGCGGATCGGCGCACTTTAAGCGAAGTAACAATATTTTGGACCTGTCACCGAAGCTTTGCCGTCGAACCGGAGAGGGGTTCGTTGGTCTAAAATGCTCCGGCGAAAGACTTTTTTGGAAGGCATCCTCCAGCGTCGCGGTACGTCTGTGGCCCGAACTCTGCTTAGCGCCGACCACGTCGGGTTGAAGCATGGGGACTTTTCCGCCACACCGTCGCGGCGAAATCAACGTGCGATCGCGACCTCGGCAAGCAGCCCGTCCGTCGGGACGGAGCATCGCGGATCGGCACTGATACTGGAGGTTCGTTTTCCATGGCACGCAGCAAGATCGCGCTCATCGGCGCCGGGCAGATCGGCGGAACCCTCGCGCATCTGGCGGGCCTGAAGGAACTCGGCGACGTCGTCCTGTTCGACATCGTCGACGGCGTTCCCCAGGGCAAATCCCTCGACATCGCGGAATCCGCTCCGGTCGACGGGTTCGATGCGACCTATACGGGCGCCAGCGATTATTCGGCCATCGCCGGAGCCGACGTGGTGATCGTCACCGCCGGCGTGCCGCGTAAGCCCGGCATGAGCCGCGACGACCTGATCGGCATCAACCTCAAGGTGATGGAAGCCGTCGGCACCGGCATCAAGGAACACGCTCCTGACGCGTTCGTGATCTGCATCACCAACCCGCTCGATGCCATGGTCTGGGCCCTGCAGAAGTTCTCGGGCCTCCCCACCAACAAGGTCGTCGGCATGGCCGGCGTGCTCGATTCGGCGCGGTTCCGCCACTTCCTGGCCGACGAGTTCAAGGTCTCGGTTGAGGATGTCACCGCCTTCGTGCTCGGCGGCCACGGCGACGACATGGTCCCGCTGGTTCGCTACTCCACCGTCGCCGGCGTGCCGCTGCCGGACCTCGTCAAGCTCGGCTGGACCACCCAGGAGAAGCTCGACGCCATGGTCGAGCGCACCCGCAAGGGTGGCGGCGAGATCGTGAACCTGCTCAAGACCGGCTCGGCCTTCTACGCCCCGGCCGCATCCGCCATCGCCATGGCCGAGAGCTACCTGCGCGACAAGCGCCGGGTGCTGCCCTGCGCCGCCTATCTCAGCGGCGAGTACGGCATCGACGGCATGTATGTCGGGGTCCCGATCGTGATCGGTGCGGGCGGTGTCGAGCGTGTCCTCGAGGTGGAATTCAACGCCGACGAGAAGGCCATGTTCGACAAGTCGGTGGGCGCCGTGAAGACGCTGATCGAAGCCTGCAAGACCGTGAACCCGGCGCTGGCCTGAAATCTCACAAGAAGCGTCGCGCGCCGGCGGGTGTCCCGTCGGCGTGAACGAGGCCGGTGTGTCGTGTCTTCCAATCCCGCGCGCTGCCGCGGGACGAGGCGAGGAAATGTCCTAATGAACATCCATGAATATCAGGCGAAGGCGGTGCTCAAGGAGTTCGGCCTGCCCGTCTCCCGCGGCGTTCCGATCTTCAAGCCGGAAGAGGCCGAGGCTGCCGCCAAGGAGCTGGGCGGTCCGGTCTGGGTGGTGAAGTCGCAAATCCATGCCGGCGGACGTGGCAAGGGCACGTTCAAGGGCGCGCCCGCTGGTGCCAAGGGCGGCGTGCGCGTCACCAAATCCATCGACGAGGTCAAGCAATTCGCCGGCGAGATGCTGGGCGAGACGCTGGTGACGATCCAGACCGGCGAAGCCGGCAAGCAGGTCAACCGCCTCTACATCGAAGAAGGCGCGCAGATCGCCGCCGAGTTCTACCTCTCGATGCTGGTGGACCGCGAGACCGGGCAGGTCGCCTTCGTCGTCTCGACGGAGGGCGGCATGGATATCGAGACCGTGGCCCACGACACGCCCGAGAAGATCATCACCTTCTCGGTCGATCCGGCCACCGGGATCATGCCCCATCACGGCCGGGCCGTCGCCAAGGCTCTCGGCCTCACCGGTGCACAGGCCAAGGAGGCGGGCGACCTCACCACCAAGCTCTACGAGGCGTTCACCGCCAAGGACATGAGCATGCTGGAGATCAACCCGCTGGTCCTCACCGGCGATGGCCATCTCAAGTGCCTCGACGCCAAGATCTCGTTCGATTCGAACGCGCTCTACCGCCATCCCGACATCCTGGCGCTCCGCGACGAGACCGAGGAGGACGCCAAGGAGATCGAGGCCTCGAAATACGACCTCGCCTATATCGCGCTGGATGGCACCATCGGCTGCATGGTCAACGGTGCGGGCCTCGCCATGGCCACCCTCGACATCATCAAGCTCTACGGTGAGGAGCCGGCGAACTTCCTCGATGTCGGCGGCGGCGCGAGCGAGGAAAAGGTGACGGCGGCCTTCAAGATCATCACCGCCGATCCGCAGGTGAAGGGCATCCTCGTCAACATCTTCGGCGGGATCATGAAATGCGACGTGATCGCGAACGGCGTGATCGCGGCGGTGAAGGCTGTGGGCCTCGAAGTGCCCCTGGTGGTGCGTCTGGAAGGCACCAATGTCGAGAAAGGCAAGGAGATCATCCGGAATTCCGGCCTCAACGTGATCCCCGCCGATGACCTCGACGATGCCGCGCAGAAGATCGTCGCCGCCGTGAAGAAGGGCTGAGAGTACCCATGTCCATCCTGATCGACGCGAACACCAAGGTCATCTGCCAGGGCTTCACTGGCAAGAACGGGACCTTCCATTCCGAACAGGCGATCGCCTACGGCACCAAGATGGTCGGCGGCACCTCGCCCGGAAAAGGCGGCGCGACCCATCTCGGCCTGCCGGTCTTCGACACCGTGGCCGAAGCCCGCGAGGCCACCGGCGCGACCGCATCGGTCGTCTACGTGCCGCCGCCGGGCGCGGCCGACGCCATCTGCGAGGCCATCGCCGCCGAGATTCCCCTCATCGTCTGCATCACCGAGGGGATCCCGGTCCTCGACATGGTGCGGGTGAAGCGCTCCCTCGAAGGCTCGAAGTCGCGCCTCATCGGGCCGAACTGCCCGGGCGTGGTCACGGCCGGCGAATGCAAGATCGGCATCATGCCCGCCAACATCTTCAAGCCGGGCTCGGTGGGCATCGTCTCGCGCTCCGGCACGCTGACCTACGAGGCCGTGTTCCAGACCACGAATGCCGGTCTCGGGCAGACCACGGCAGTCGGCATCGGCGGCGATCCGGTGAAGGGCACCGAGTTCATCTCGATGCTCGAACTGTTCCTGGCCGACGACAAGACCGAATCGATCGTCATGATCGGCGAGATCGGCGGTTCCGCCGAGGAAGAGGCGGCACAGTTCATCGCCGACGAGGCCAAGCGCGGCCGTCGCAAGCCGATGGTCGGCTTCATCGCCGGGCGCACGGCTCCTCCGGGCCGCCGCATGGGCCATGCCGGTGCCATCATCTCGGGCGGCAAGGGCGGAGCCGAGGACAAGATCGCCGCGATGGAAGCGGCCGGCATCCGGGTATCGCCGTCTCCGGCGCGCCTCGGCAGCACGCTGGTCGACGTCCTCAAGGGGTGAGGTTCTCGGGAATCTGTCACTTGTGTTGCGGTGCAAAATGGCTCCGCAGCATCTATCTAGGAAACGGCGCGGCTTGATCGCCGCGCCGACACGAACATCCCCATCGAAGCGCCCGTCGGCGCCATGGGGAGCAGGGGGCCGCCGCAGGGGCGGCCACTCCGCCAAGCGGTAGGATGATCGAAGATGGCTCGCCAGGACGCGCTTCTCGAAACCTCGTTCCTCACCGGCGGAAACGCCGCCTATCTCGAGGAATTGCAGGCGGCCTATGCCCGCGATCCGCATTCGGTCGATCCGCAGTGGCAGGATTTCTTCAAATCCCTCGGTGACGAGAGCGGCCTCGCCGAGAAGAACGCCGCCGGCGCCTCATGGCAGAAGCCGAACTGGCCGGTTCATGCCAACGGCGAGATGGTCTCGGCCCTGGACGGCAACTGGGCCACCGTCGAGAAGGCGGTGGGCGAGAAGATCCGCGCGAAGTCTGACACCGCGAAGATCGATGGCGCCAAGGCTGCCAACGGCGCGGCCGTCGTCGCCGCCAGCGGCGTCTCGGTCGAGCAGGCGACCAAGGATTCCGTCCGCGCGATCATGTTGATCCGCGCCTACCGCATGCGCGGCCATCTCCACGCCAAGCTCGATCCCCTCGGCCTCGCCCCGCGCGGCGACCACGAGGAGCTGCACCCCCAGCATTACGGTTTCGAGGAGAAGGATTGGGACCGTCCGATCTTCCTCGATAACGTGCTCGGCCTCCAATATTCGACCATCCGCGAGATCGTCGAGATCCTGGAGCGCACCTACTGCCAGACGCTGGGCGTCGAGTTCATGCACATCTCCAACCCGGAGGAGAAGGCCTGGATTCAGGAGCGCATCGAAGGCAAGGGCAAGGAGATCTCCTTCACGCCCGAGGGCCGGCGCGCGATCCTGAACAAGCTGGTGGAAGCGGAGGGATTCGAGAAGTTTCTCGACCTCAAATACACCGGCACCAAGCGCTTCGGCCTCGACGGGTCGGAATCGATGATTCCGGCGCTGGAGCAGATCATCAAGCGCGGCGGCGCGTTGGGCGCGAAGGAGATCGTGCTCGGCATGGCCCATCGCGGCCGGCTCAACGTGCTCTCGAACGTCATGTCGAAGCCGTTCCGGGCGATCTTCAACGAGTTCAAGGGCGGCTCGGCCTCTCCCGCCGAAGTCGAGGGCTCGGGCGACGTGAAGTACCATCTCGGTGCCTCGTCGGACCGTACCTTCGACGACAACAACGTCCACCTGTCGCTGACCGCCAACCCGTCCCATCTCGAGATCGTCGATCCGGTGGTGCTGGGTAAGGTGCGCGCCAAGCAGGACCAGCGGGCCAAGCCGAATGTCCAGCGCACCAGCGTCGTGCCGCTTCTCATCCACGGCGATGCGGCCTTCGCCGGCCAGGGCGTGGTGGCCGAGTGCCTCGGCCTGTCGGGCCTCAAGGGGCACCGAACCGGCGGATCGATCCACTTCATCATCAACAACCAGATCGGCTTCACCACCGATCCGCGCTTCTCGCGCTCGTCGCCCTATCCGTCCGACGTCGCCAAGATGGTGGAAGCGCCGATCTTCCACTGCAACGGCGACGACCCGGAGGCCGTGACCTTCGCGGCCAAGATCGCCATCGAGTACCGCCAGAAGTTCGGCAAGCCCGTCGTCATCGACATGCTGTGCTACCGCCGCTTCGGCCATAACGAGGGCGACGAGCCGGCTTTCACCCAGCCGAAGATGTATCAGCGCATCCGCAAGCACCCGACGGCGCTGGAGACCTACGCCAAGAAGCTCATCGCCGAGGGCGTGCTGACGCAGGAGCAGTTCGACGCCCGTAAGGCCGAGTTCCGCGCCATGCTCGACGGGGAACTGGAAGTCGCCGGCAACTACAAGGCCAACAAGGCCGACTGGCTCGACGGGCGCTGGTCCGGCTTCAAGGCCGTGCGCGAGGATGTGGACGATCCGCGCCGTGGCAAGACCGGCGTGCCGGCCGATATCCTGCGTGAGATCGCCCAGCGCATCACCACGCCGCCGCCCGGCTTCCACCTCCACCGCACGATCCAGCGCTTCTTCGACAACCGCGCCAAGGCCGTCGAGACGGGCAAGGGGATCGACTGGGCGACGGCCGAGGCCCTGGCCTTCGGTTCGCTCCTCATCGAGGGGCATCGGGTCCGGCTGTCGGGCCAGGACGTGGAGCGCGGGACCTTCTCGCAGCGCCATGCCGTCGTGATCGATCAGGAGAACGAGCAGCGCTACACCTCGCTCAACTCCATCCGCGAGGGGCAGGCGAATCTCGAGGTCATCAACTCGATGCTCTCCGAGGAGGCCGTGCTCGGCTTCGAATACGGATACTCGCTGGCCGACCCCAATTCCCTGGTTCTGTGGGAGGCGCAGTTCGGCGATTTCGCCAACGGCGCGCAGGTCGTCATCGATCAGTTCATCTCTTCGGGCGAGCGCAAGTGGCTGCGCATGTCCGGCCTGACGCTGCTGCTGCCGCATGGCTACGAGGGGCAGGGGCCGGAGCATTCCTCGGCCCGCCTCGAACGCTTCCTGCAGATGTGCGCCGAGGACAACATGCAGGTCGCCAACTGCACGACCCCGTCGAACTACTTCCATATCCTGCGCCGTCAGCTGAATCGCGAGTTCCGCAAGCCGCTGGTGCTGATGACTCCGAAATCGCTCCTGCGGCACAAGCGGGCGGTGTCGAACCTCGACATGCTGGCGGAGGGATCGACCTTCCACCGCGTGCTCTGGGACGATGCGGAGCACGAAGACGACACGATCAAGCTCGTGAAGGACGACAAGATCCGTCGCGTCGTGCTCTGCTCGGGCAAGGTTTATTACGACCTCTACGACGAGCGCGAGAAGCGTGGCGTCAACGACGTCTACCTGATGCGCGTGGAGCAGCTCTATCCGTTCCCGCTCAAGGCGCTGGCCAACGAGATGGCGCGCTTCCGTAATGCGGAGGTCGTCTGGTGCCAGGAGGAGCCCAAGAACATGGGCGCCTGGTCCTTCGTCGATCCGTATCTCGAATGGGTCCTCGGCCAGGCTCAGTCGCAGGTGAAGCGGGCGCGCTATGTCGGCCGCCCCGCCTCGGCCTCCACGGCGGTCGGCCTTCTTTCCAAGCATCAGGCCCAGCTCCAGGCCTTCCTCAACGAGGCGCTGGCGGTCTGACGACCCCGGTATCCCCTTCTCCGACGCGACCAAACCATTCGGGCGGACAGAGCACCATGGCAACCGACATCCTCGTTCCTACGCTGGGCGAATCCGTGAGCGAGGCCACCATCGGCCGCTGGTTCAAGAAGCCGGGCGACGCGGTGGCGGCGGACGAGCCCCTTGTCGAGCTCGAGACCGACAAGGTCACCCTCGAAGTCAACGCGCCCGCTGCCGGTGAACTCGGTGAGATCCTCGTGAAGGACGGCGAGACCGTAGAGCCCGGCGCCCTGCTCGGCTCCATCGTCGAGGCCGGCGCCGGCGGAGGCGCCAAGGCTCCCGCCGCCAGGAAGACCGAGACCAAGGCCGACACCCGCACCGAAGAGGCGACGCCGAAATCCGAGGGCGCGGACAAGGCGCCCGCCGAGGAATCCTCGGCGGCCTACGGCAACCACGGCGAGGCCGCGGCGCCGAAATCCGATCGTCAGGCCGGCGATAACGGCCCCGCCGTCGCCAAGATGGCGCGGGAATCCGGCATCGACCCATCGACGGTGAACGGCACCGGCAAGGACGGTCGCGTCACCAAGGGTGACATGATCGAGGCGACCTCCAAGGCGCCCTCCGCCCCGGCCCCGGCTCAGGAGCCGGCCCGGCAGGCCAAGGCTCCCTCGCCGCCGCGCCCCGCCTCGAAGCCCGACGATGCCGCGCGCGAAGAGCGCGTGAAGATGACGAAGCTGCGCCAGACCATCGCGCGCCGGCTCAAGGACGCCCAGGACACGGCGGCGATGCTGACGACGTTCAACGACGTCGACATGTCGGCCGTGATGGCCATGCGCGCCCAGTACAAGGACATGTTCGAGAAGAAGCACGGCACCAAGCTCGGCTTCATGGGCTTCTTCACCAAGGCGGTGATCGGAGCGCTCAAGGACGTGCCGGCGGTCAATGCCGAGATCGACGGGACCGACCTCGTCTACAAGAACTACTACCATATCGGCATCGCCGTCGGCACCGATAAGGGCCTCGTCGTGCCGGTGGTGCGCAATGCCGACGACCTCTCCATCGCCGGCATCGAGAAGACGATCTCCGGTTTCGGCAAGAAGGCGCGGGACGGCAAGCTGTCCATCGAGGAGATGCAGGGCGGCACCTTCACCATCACCAATGGCGGCATCTACGGCTCGCTGATGTCGACCCCGATCCTCAACGCGCCGCAATCGGGCATCCTCGGCATGCACCGCATCGAGGAGCGTCCGGTGGTCCGCGCCGGCAAGATCGAGGCGCGGCCGATGATGTATCTCGCGCTCTCCTACGATCACCGCATCGTCGACGGGAAGGAGGCCGTGACCTTCCTCGTGCGCGTCAAGGAGGCGCTGGAGGATCCGGCACGCCTCGTGCTGGACCTCTGAAACAACCCGGCAGCTGCCGTCCGCCGGCCGCCGCAGGGCGGCCGGACGCTTCCGCGTGCGTGAACTTCGATGGTGGGGCCTGACCTGCCGAACCTTCAAGCGAGTCACCAGCCTATGTCCTACGATCTCGTCGTCATCGGTACCGGCCCCGGCGGCTATGTCTGCGCCATTCGCGCCGCCCAGCTCGGACTCAAGACCGCCGTGGTGGAGAAGCGGGCGACCCATGGCGGCACCTGCCTCAATGTCGGCTGCATCCCGTCGAAAGCCCTGCTTCACGCCTCCGAGGCGTTCGAGGAGGCCTCGAAACACTTCGCCGACATGGGCGTCATCGTCAGCGCGCCCGAACTCGACCTCAAGAAGATGATGTCGTTCAAGCAGGACGGCGTCGACGGCAACACCAAGGGCGTCGAGTTCCTGCTGAAGAAGAACGGGATCGACGCCTATCACGGCCTCGGCCGGGTCGCCGGTGCCGGCCGCGTCGAGGTGCTGTCCGAGGATGGCGGCAACCAGATGCTGGAGACGAAGAACATCGTCATCGCCACCGGCTCCGACGTGACGAAGCTTCCCGGCGTGACGATCGACGAGACGATCGTCGTCTCCTCCACCGGCGCCCTCGAGCTTCAGTCCGTGCCGAAGAAGCTCCTCATCATCGGTGCCGGCGTGATCGGCCTCGAACTCGGCTCCGTCTGGCGTCGCCTCGGCTCGGAGGTCACCGTGGTGGAATATCTCGACCGCGTCCTACCCGGCATGGACGGTGAGGTCGGCAAGCAGTTCCAGCGCATCCTCGGCAAGCAGGGCATCGTCTTCAAGCTGTCGTCGAAGGTCACCGGCGTCGAGGTGAAGGACGGCACCGCCACCGTCTCGGTGGAGCCGGCAGCCGGCGGCGAAGCCGAGAAGCTCGAAGCCGACGTGGTGCTGGTGGCCATCGGCCGCGTGCCCTACACCGAGAAGCTGGGTCTCGAAACCGTGGGCGTGCAGCTCGACAACAAGGGCCGCATCCAGACCGACAGCCACTACGCCACCAACGTCACCGGCATCTACGCCATCGGCGACGTGATCGCGGGGCCGATGCTCGCTCACAAGGCCGAGGACGAGGGTGTCGCCGTTGCGGAACTCCTCGCCGGGCAATCGGGCCACGTGAATTACGGGGTGATCCCGAACGTGGTCTACACCTATCCGGAAGTCGCCTCGGTGGGGAAGACCGAGGAAGAGCTGAAGAAGGACGGTATCGCCTACAATGCGGGCAAGTTCCCCTTCACGGCGAACGGTCGCGCCAAGGTCAACCACACCACGGACGGGTTCGTGAAGATCCTGGCCGATGCCAAGACCGACCGGGTGCTTGGCGTTCATATCGTCGGTGCGGATGCGGGCAACCTGATCGCGGAAGTGGCCGTCGCCATGGAATTCGGTGCCAGCGCCGAGGACGTGGCCCGGACCTGCCACGCTCACCCGACGCTGACCGAGGCGGTCAAGGAAGCCGCCCTCGCCGTCGGCAAGCGGGCGATCCACATCTGAGACGGGCTACCGCCCCCGTCTTGGCAATGAGCCGGAGGGCGGGTTCGACGTAGGCCGCCGTCCGGGAACGTCGCATCGCTCGGCACCCCGGACGGGGTGCCCGTGTTGGAACAGGTGTCTCACACCTTCCGCAGCGGAGCGCCGGATGCCCTACGAACTCTATTACTGGCCGACGATCCAGGGGCGCGGTGAGTTCGTCCGCCTCGCTCTGGAGGATGCCGGGGCGGAGTATGTCGATATCGCCCGCGGGCGAGAGGCGGAGGGTCAGGGCCTCGGCGCCATGACCGCTTTTCTCGGCGATCCCTCGGTGGCGCGGCCGTCCTATGCGCCGCCCTTCCTCCGAGATGGCGACGTCGTGGTCGGACAGACGGCGGCGATCCTGCTCTATCTCGGTCCCCGGCTCGGCCTCGCGCCGTCGGACGAAGCCGACCGCATCTGGACCCATCAGATCCAGCTGACCATCGCGGATGTGGTGGCCGAGGCACACGACACTCACCATCCCATCGCGGTGAGCCTCACCTACGAGGACCAGAAGCCGGAAGCGCTTCGGCGAGCGAAGGACTTTCAGGCGAACCGGATTCCGGAATATCTCGCCTGGTTCGACCATGTGCTCGGCCGCAACGACGACCGCCATCTCGTCGGCGGGTCCACGACCTACGCCGATCTGTCCCTGTTCCAACTCGTGGACGGGTTGCTCTACGCGTTCCCCCACGCGACGGAGCGGACCCTCGCCGAAAACCGCCACGTCGCCGCCCTTCACGACGCGGTGCGGCAACGGCCCGGGATCGCCGCCTATCTGGCGAGCTCGCGCCGCATCCCCTTCAACCAGCAGGGGATCTTCCGACGCTATCCCGAACTCGACCTGTAGCGCGCGCACCCGCACGCGGATGGGCCTGCTCGAACGCATCCATCAGGCGGGCGGCGTCGACCTTGGTGTAGAGCTGCGTCGTCGAGAGCGAGGCGTGGCCGAGCAATTCCTGGATCGCGCGCAACTCCCCCTGGCGGCCGAGGAGGTGCGTGGCGAAGGAGTGCCGCAAGGCGTGGGGCGTGGCGCTGTCCGGCAGGCCGAGGGCGCCGCGCAGGGAGGCCACCGCATATTGGATGATCCGTGGGGAGAGCTTGCCGCCTTTCACGCCAACGAAGAGAGGCCCTTGCGGATCGAGCGCATGGGGGCACGCCGCGAGATAGGCCGCCACCGCCTCGGCCACCACGGGAAGGATCGGCACCATCCGCTCCTTGCCGCCTTTGCCCATCACCGTCACCGACTCCACTCCCGGTACGGGCGCATCGCGCCGGGTGAGGCCGAGGGCTTCGGAAATGCGGAGGCCGGAACCGTAGAGGAGAGCGAGAACGGCGGCGTCACGCGCCAGAACCCAGGGCTCGCGGGATTCCCCAGCGCGGATGTCGATATCGGTCAAGGCGCGGGCGGCGGCGATGGGAATCGGGCGCGGCAAGCGCCGCTCGACCTTGGGCGAGCGGATCGCCCCGAGGGCCGACACGCTGCCGTGGCCGTCCCGTTCGAGGTGCCGCGCGAAGGAGCGAAGGCCCGCGAGCGCGCGCATCAGCGATCGACCGCTCACCGTCTCGGCCCGGCGCGCTGCCATGAATCCACGGATGTCGCGGGGCTTCAATGCGACGAGCCCGGCGATTCCGACCGTGCCATGCCGGCTCTGCAGGTGGTCGAGGAACTGCCGTAGGTCGCGGGCATAGGCTTCCACCGTGTTCGCGGCCATCCGGCGCTCGCGCAGCAAACTGTCCTGCCAGGCCATGGCGACGGACCGGACTGCCTCGTCGCCGGGAAAGGCGATGGCGCTGGCAGTGGCAGGTGAAGGCGGGACGTGGAGCATCGCGCGGTGATCCGGGAGCGAAAAGCCCACTCAACGCCACCGAAGTTGACGGAGCGTTGCCGACGGGGCGAGGAGATCGTGGCGGTGGTCGGCTGTTTCACGGAACGGCGCAGCGGCTCAGCGCTTGATCATCGCATCCTACCCCTGTCGTCCCTCCCGATCCGAGCCCGCATGCCCGAGACACGCATCGTCTGCATCCGCCACGGCGAATCCACCTTCAACGCAGCCCATCGCCTGACCGGGCGCGATCCCGGCCATATCGATGCCCGGCTGACGGAGCGGGGCCTTGCCCAGGTCGCGGCGGCACGGGAGCGGCTGCGGGACATTCCGTTCGATCTGGTGGTGACCTCCCCGCTCACCCGCGCCATTCAGACCACCGCCGGCATTTTCGGCGATCATCCGGCCAAGCCCGAGATCCTGGTGGAAGTGCTCCATCGCGAATGCCAGGAGAGCAGCTGCGATGTCGGGCGCGCCGCCTCCGTGCTGAAGGCGGAATTCCCGCATCTCGATATCGATCACCTGCCGGAAATCTGGTGGCATGCCGAGGGCGAGCCGATCGCAGAGGGCGTCCATGTGGAGCCGCGCCACCTCTTCGATCGTCGCGTGGCGACGTTCCGCGACTGGCTGACCGAGCGGCGCGAGCGGACCATCGCCGTCGTCGGCCACGGCACGTTCTTCTTTCACCTCACCGGCATCTGGCTCGACAACTGCGCCACCACCGAACTCGACCTCGCATCGGGGCCGGTGGCCGTCTGAGCCGACGCGGCGGAGATCACCCGCCTCGTCGAACCTGTCGGCCCAGGCTCAGGACGCGCTCGCCCGCGCCGCATCCAATCGTTCCTGCGCCTGAACGAGATCGATGTCCGGCGCCTGCCGTCCGATGGTCAGGGCCTCGTCGAGGATGGTCGCTGCGCTGTCCCATACGCTCTCGGCAAAAGGAGCCGAACCTTCCGCGACCTCGGCCGCTGACCGGGCATCGGTGACCGACTTCACTGCGGCCACCGCGCTGCGAGCGATGGCGGAGGCGAGGGCGCCCCGTCGCCAGTCCCGCTGCTGCGACGCGGCCTGGGCCACGGTCCCACCGCGCCACGCAGCGGCCTGCGCAGCCAAAAGACCCGCCTCGAGATCCTGGGCTTCGTCGCAGCGAGCGGCGAGATCAGCAAAACCTGCCCGGTCGAGGAGAGGCGGCAGAATCCGACGAATGCTTTCCAGGGCGAGGAAGCGGGTGCGTTGCTCCTCGATCTCCGCCGTATCAGCGGAGCCGGAGAGGCGCAGGACGAAGGCCATCAAGCGAGAGCGCTGGTGATCCGGCATCGCGTCGTTGAGGCCGAGCGCGTAGGCGGCGAGGGGTTTCGAGAAACACGGCGGACAATCCGAAGAGGAGCGGATTGACCGGTAGGGTAGGCCGGCCGCGACGGCCGCCGCCTCGTTGATGCAGGTCCCGCCATCTGGGCCGGGGAAGGGGTGCGAGCCGGACAGCAACCGCCAGTGAAGGATGTGCTCGAAACCTGATGCCATGCGGGCCGGCTCCGTCGGTTTCACGGGAAAACCCAGCCGCGAACCGGCGGGTCACCCGAAACCTGCCACAGGACGGCAATCCGTGACGAGGAAAATCTTATCCGCCCACGCCCACGGCGAGCCCGGCCAGCATGGCGATGCCGAGCACGAGGACGAAAGCGCCGGCCAGCAGTTCGAGCCCCCCTACGGCGATGGCCCCCGTGGACCCGCGCCCTCCCGCGAGACGCAGGGCCAGGGCCTTGGCGAAGACCGCCAGGCTCGCCAGCACCCCGGTGGTCAGGGCCGTGCCCAGGGCCATGGCGAACGTCGCCGCGATGCCCGCCGCCAGAATGCCCTGCGACGCGGAGAAGACCAGGATCAGGATCGCGCCGGCGCAGGGGCGTGAGCCGGCCGCCAGCACGACGCCCGCCCGCTCGCGCCAGGAATCGAGGCGGCCGATGGCGGTGGCGTCGCTGAGGTGGACATGCCCGCAACCGGGCGCGCAGGCGGCCGCGTTACCGCCGTGGACGAGTCCCGCCAGTCGTCCGGCCTTCCGCCACGTCACCGTGAGGCCGAGGAGGGCCACGAGGGCGAAGCTCACCGTCTCGATCACCGTGCCGGCCCGCGTCATCCCGGCGGCGGTGGCGTTGAGGAGGAGGTTGCCGATGGCAACGATGGCGATGGCGACGAGGGCCTGTAGCAGGGCCGCGGCGGTGCTGAGCGAGAAGCCGCGCGCCAGCGCCCGCTCCCCGGCCATGATGTAGCCGGCGATCACCGCCTTGCCATGGCCCGGTCCAGCGGCGTGGAACACGCCGTAGCTGAAACCGATGAGGATCATGGGCCCCCAGCTTCCGCCCTGCTTGATGGCGGCGACGGTGGCTTGCAGGCTGCGCGAGAAGCTCGATTGCATGGCGAGCAGCCAGCCGCCGATCCCGGTTGCCGAGGGCGCCGCCTCGCGAAATCCCACGCCAAATGGGGAGCGCGGCGGCGGTGGAGCCACGCTGGAGCCGAGGAGCCACGACAGCGCCGTGAGGACGAGGGCGACACAGGCGATCGCTGCGAGGGCCAGGGCGATCCGTAAGGCGATCCGGCCGCGCGGATGATCGGCCCATGCGGCGGCCACGCCTACGGACATGCGACGATGATCCGGTTCGCGAACTGGACGCCGTAACTCGAGGCGTTGGTCAGCGCTTCGAAGAACGCTTCCGACAGACCCGGCTTGGCATCGGCAGTCTTGGCATCGGCGGTCTTCGCCTGCTCGGATTTGGGCCGCGTGATCGTGGCGGCGCAACCGGCCGGCGAGCCGACGAGGCGCGCGGTGTCCGCATCCTCCGAGAGGCTGAACGCGACGAAATAGGTCGGATCGAAGACTTCCAACGCCGCGACTCCGCGCCCCTGCGCCACCGGCGATTTCAGCGGCAGAAGAAAGCTGAGGGTCAGCCTGTCGCCGTCCATTCTCATGCTCGGCTCGATCGGATCGGCGAAGGTCTGCTCCTTGCCGCCGATCTTGAGCTTCGTGAAATAGGCGAATTCCGCGAGATTGGCGGTGTTGTCCGTGGCGAGGCCCGCGAGTTCGTCGGGGGAGACCGTGCCGTCGCCGTTCGCATCGAGCCCCTGGATCGCCGAGGCCGAGTAGCTCGCATCGAAGGTCCAGGCGTGACGAATGCCCGTCACCTTGCCGCCCTCGCCGTAATCGATCTCCGCCTTCGACGTTACCCAGACATGCGGATGGGCCGATGCCGGAGCGGCAGCCCCGAGGCTGAGGGCGAGCGCCGCCAAAGAGGACGCGACGAAGGAGCGAGCGGAGAGGAGAGCGGTCGGCGAAGCCATGCTGGACGCTCGCGAGTCAGGGTAAAGAAAGTCTGAACGGGTGCTGCGACGGGGGCCGGGAGTCCGGCCGCCGCCTCGATCTCCTCCGATTTCAGTGGGGCGAAAGCGAGGCGCGACCTTCCGTCAAGCGGCCCGGACGCTGGCGAGAAACCCCGCAATGCTTTCGTCGAGGGCGAGGCTCGCCGCCGCCACGCGGCCGGCGACACTCCTCACCGATTCGGCGGCCTGTGCGCTGGACGCGGCGGCTTCCTCGACCGTGGCGATGCCGCCGGACACGGCGTCGGCGCTGGCTTCGGCATCGGCGACACTGTCGGCGACGCGAGCGCCCGCGATCCGCTGAGCCTCGAGAGCGAGGGCAACGGCCGCATCTGCGCCCGCCATCTGATCCATCGTTCCACCGATCGCTTCGACCGCCCGGAGCGTGTCCTGAGCCGCGCCCCGCATCGCCTCGATCTGTCCTTTGATCGCCTCGGTGGCACCGGCCGTCTGGGCGGCGAGTGCCTTCACCTCGCCGGCGACAACCGCGAAGCCCCGTCCGGCCTCACCCGCGCGCGCGGCCTCGATCGTGGCATTGAGGGCCAGGAGATTGGTCTGCGCGGCGACGGTGGCGATGGTCTCGACCACGGTGCCGATCTCGCGCCCCGCTTCGGTGAGGAGGGCGGCGGCGCGGCGCGTCGCGGTGACCTCGCGGTGTGCCAGGGCGCCCAAACCGTCGCGGATCCGCGATTGCCGGTCGATCGCCTCGCCACCACCCGCGACATCCGCACTGGCTGCCGCGGCCCTGCGCACCTGTTGCCCCGCACCGGCCGCACCTTCCGAGACGATGGTGGTCTGATCCCGCGTGAGCCGCACGGCGTCCGACACCGCCTCCGCCGCGCCCGCCATGGCAGTGGCGGCGCTCGACAGATCCTGCGCCACCCGCTGAGCTTCCTCCTCGAAGGCCTGAGCGGCTGCCTCAAGGCGCGCGGCCCGCTCGGCTTCGAGAGCGGAATGAGCGAGCGCACGCGCATCGCCTTCGACCTTGTCGACGATGACGGTCCGCAGCACCGCAATGGAGCGGGCCATGGTTCCGATCTCGTCGCGTCGTTCCAGCAACGGGATGGCCCGGGTGAGATCCATGGCCGCAAGGGCATCGATCGCCGATCCGAGGCGGGCCAGCGGCTGGCGGATCTCCTTGAGGACGAGCCAGAGTGCGAAACCGAAGGTGAAGAGGATCACCGCCCCGGAGGCCACGAGGCTGATGATGCGGGTCTGCTCGATCTCCGCCACGGTCTCCGCGCGTTCGCTGCCGAGACGCGTGAGCGTGTCCTTGCCGATGCGTGTGATCGCGGACACCATCCTGGCGCGGCTCGCCACGGTGGCCTCGTCGGTGCCCTGGATGAGCGCGGCCTTCGGTGAGATGGTGAGGCCGAGTTCCGCCGTATCGGTCTGATAAGCCAGGAACTCCTTCAGCATCAGATCGAGCTTGAGGCGATCCGCATCGGGAACCTGCCCGGCGATCCGGCTCAGGAACACGTCCTTCTGCTCGCCGACTTCGGCGAGGGCGGTTTTGAGGCCACCGAACTTGGTCTTGGCGTCATCGGTATCGTCCGCCGTGTAGACCGCGCCCGCCGCCACCACCGTCCGTTCGATGGCGAGGGCGAGGCTTTGCGCCGCCAGGGCCTGTTCCCAGACCGAGTCCATTTCGGCCGCCCGCGCCTGCTGATGCAGCACCACGCGGTCGTTGAACAGGGACAGGGCGCAGGCACCGAGTGCCAGAAGCCCCATCACCGCCGCGAGTTTGTTGCCGAGGGAAAGGCGCATCGATGTGTTCCGTCATCTAAAGCTATCGTGAAGCTGATGACGCCCGAACCTTGCCGGGAGTTTAAATCGAGGCGGCTAACAAATTGAAAGTATTGGATTAAACGCCCGGGGCCGTCCGTGAGGGAGCGTCCCCAGGCATCGATGGATACGGATGACCGAGGAAAGGGCCGTTCAGTAGGCTGTCGAATCGGCCGAGGCGACATCAACCCTGTCGCCGGTACGCGAGAAGGCGATGGTGGTCTCGCGTCCGTCGGAGCCAAGCGTGCCCGGCACCGAAAGGTGGACGGTCTGTTCGGGATTCAGGGTCGTCACGAGGCGGATGACCTGGGGCAGATCATGGCCGGAATTGACGCTGGCGAGGGTGGCGACCACGCGGTAGCGGCCATTCTCGACGGTGTAATAGGCCGAACCTCGATAGGTGCCGAGGTCGACGCTCTGGGCGCTCGCGGGCGAAAGCTCGGCCGCCTGGGAGGCCGTAGCGGAGGCGAGGGTGAGCGCGGCGGCGAGGAGGGCTTTGGACGAGATGCGCATGATGAGGGAACCTGTGCGGTTACTGTCCGCCGGGAGTGCCCGTTCGGAGAGCCGGTTGCACCGGGAGACCGACATATGCCGATTTTATGCTGCGCTGCGAAGAGACGAATGTTGCAGTGCGTCAATGCTTGAATTGCATGACTCGGCAAAAAATATCTCGATGCATGTCAAAATTACATAGGTCGAAAGTGTGAGCGATCGAAGCCGCTACTCTTCAGCCAGGATATGTTCGTTAAGGCGCGAGGCGATCCCGTCCGCGCTTGAGGTAAAAGCATCCTATGCTGCAATGCAGCACGAGAGCTCTATCAGTCGCGCCGCGTGAGGGCAGCGATCTCGGCTTCTTCCGCTGGACTCAGCTTGGTCTCGTGATCCGCGCGCCGGCGGGACAGACGCCAGAGGCCGAAAACCCCGAGGCCGAGGGCCATCAGGGGCGTCAGCCAAAGCAGCAACGTGTGCAGGGCAAGGACCGGGCGCAGCAGGACATACTCGCCATAGCGGCCGACGACGTAATCCTGCACCTGCCTGTCGTCGTCGCCCGCCTTGAGCCGCTCGCGCACGATCAACCGCAGGTCGCGCGCCAGGGGCGCGTCGGAATCGTCGATGGACTGGTTCTGGCAGACGAGGCAGCGCAGGCCCGAGGAGATATCTCGCGCCCGCGCTTCGAGCTTCGCGTCCGGCAGGACTTCGTCCGGCTGGACGGCCAGGGTGGTGCCCGTCGAGCCGGCGAGAAGCGCCAGGGCGACGAGCAGGCGGGAAAGACGAGCCGCGCTCATTCGGCGGGGGCCATGGTGCCGGGCATGGTCTTGGCCTTCTCCTTGGCCCGTGCGGGCGCTCCCACCCGCATCCTGCGGTCGGTGAGGGACACCGCCCCGCCCAGCGCCATGACGACGGAACCGAGCCAGATCAGCAGCACCAGGGGCTTGTAGTAGAGCCGCAGGCCGATGGCCCCGCCGGGGACCATCTCGCCGAGGCTGGCATAGACCTGACTGACCCCGACGGTGAGCAACCCGGATTCCGTCACGTTCATCTTGCGGCTGGGATAGAAGCGCTTGCCCGTCTCCACGGTGCCGATGAAGTCACCGGCCGTGTTGCGGATGGTGAGGAAGGCCGTCGTCTCCTCGTAATTCTCGCCCGTTCGCGGGCCGACCCGGTCGAGGGTCGCCACGTAGGGGCCGGAGGTGAGGGACTCGCCCGGCTTCACCGTGCTCAGGGCCTCCGTGGCCCAACCCTGCGCCGCGATGCCCAGAACCACGATTCCGACGCCCGCATGGGCCAGCGCGGTCCCCCAGGCCGAGCGCGGCAGGCCGATGGCCCGTCGCATGACGGCGCTGACCGTCCGTGCCCGGCTGTTGCCGTAGCCGCGGGCCCGCGACACGATCTCCATGGCCGAGCCGACGACCAGGTAGGCACCGAGGCCGATGCCGATGGGCGCCATCATCGGGCCGCCCCAGGTCCAGGCGAGCACGGCGAGGCCGACGGCGAGGGCGACACCCATGGCGGCGAACAGGCGCTGCGAGGCCGCGTGCACGTCGCCGCGCTTCCAGGCCAGGGTCTGGCCGAAGGGGACGATGAGGAGGAGCGGAATCGCCAGCGGGATGAAGGTGTAGTTGAAGAAGGGCGGCCCCACCGAGATCTTCTCGGAGGTCAGGGATTCGAGCAGCAGCGGGTAGAGCGTGCCGACGAAGACGGTGGCGCAGGCGGCGGCGAGGAACAGGTTGTTCATCACCAGGGCGCCCTCGCGCGAGATCGGCGCGAACAGGCCGCCCTGCCGCAGCATCGGCGCCCGCCAGGCGAAGAGGCTGAGCGAGCCGCCGATGAACAGGATCAGGATGGCGAGGATGAAGACGCCGCGCGTCGGGTCGGTGGCGAAGGAATGCACCGAGGTGAGGACGCCCGAGCGGACGATGAAGGTGCCGAGCAGCGACAGCGAGAAGGTGAGGATGGCGAGCAGCACCGTCCAGACCTTGAGCGCGTCGCGCTTCTCCATGACCACGGTGGAATGGAGCAGCGCCGTGCCCGCGAGCCAGGGCATCAGCGAGGCGTTCTCCACCGGATCCCAGAACCACCAGCCGCCCCAGCCGAGTTCGTAATAGGCCCAGTACGAGCCCATCGCGATGCCGAGGGTCAGGAAGCTCCAGGCGATCAGCGTCCAGGGGCGCACGGCGCGGGCCCAGACCGCGTCGATGCGGCCGTCGATCAGCGCCGCGATGGCGAAGGCGAAGGTGATCGAGAAGCCGACATAGCCGACGTAGAGAAGGGGCGGATGGATCGCGAGGCCGAAATCCTGCAGCAGCGGATTGAGGTCGTTGCCCTCGATCGGCGCTGGGCTCACCCGCATGAACGGGTTCGAGGTCGTGATGATGAACAGCACGAAAACGAAGGTGACGAGACCCTGGACCGCCAGGGTGTTGGCGCGGAGCACCGGCGGAACCGAGTTCCGGGACACCGCGACCAGGGCGCCGAACAGGGCCAGGATGAGGACCCAGAGCAGCATCGAGCCCTCATGGTTCCCCCACACGCCCGAGAGCTTGTAGAGGAAGGGCTTGGCCGTGTGCGAGTTCTCGATCACGTTCTGGACCGAGAAGTCCGACGTGGCATGCGCGTAGGTGAGTGCCCCGAACGAGAACAGGATGCAGGCGAAGGTGCCGAGCGCCGCCGGAGTGGCCACGGCGCGCAGGGCCGCGTCCCCCGAGCGGGCGGCCCAGACCGGCATCACCGCCTGGACCAGGGAAAGCGCCAGCGCCAATGCCAGCGCGAAATGTCCGACTTCGATCAGCACGTCGGATTGTCCTTCCTCAGGGTCATACCGGTCATCGTTCGCTGCGTCGTCCGAGCGTCGGCTCGCCGTCGGCGGTCTTCACGCCCTCGGCGGCTTTCCCGGCGGGGGCTGCCTTGGAGCCGCCCTCCTGCCACCGCCCCTGCGCCTTGAGCGCATCGGCGACCTCGCGGGGCATGTAGGATTCGTCGTGCTTGGCCAGCACGGTGTCGGCGCGGAAGATGCCGCCCGGCTCGAGCCGCCCTTCGGCGACGATCCCCTGGCCCTCGCGGAACAGGTCGGGAAGCAATCCGCGATACTGCACCTGGACCGTCGCGTTGGTGTCGGTCACGGCGAAATCGATGTTCTGGTCCGGGCCGCGCTGGAGCGAGCCTTCCTTGACCAGTCCGCCGAGGCGGAAGCGGGTGCCCGGCGCCACGCCCTGCGCGGTCACCTCGGTGGGTGACCGGAAGAACACGATCGACCCGCTCATGGCGGACAGGATCAGGCCGAGGGCCAGCGCGAGCACGGCACCGCAGGCGGCGATCAGGATCAGGCGGCGGCTCTTGCGAGTCACAAGTTTCGTCCCGTTTCTGTTCCGGCGCCTCGTGAACGGGCGCTCGGTCGGCGCGGAAGGGCAGATCCGGCTGTCCTGTCGTCTGGCCAGTGGTCCGGTATAATTTAGGTTTCTGGCGTAACTCGGGTTTCGGCCCCATGACAGTCCGGGTCAAGGGCCGTGGCCGGGGCGGATTGTCAGGGGGCGTCCTTCGTCGCAGCCCGGATCACGGCTTGTCGTTGCCTCCGCGCAGGCCGAGTTCCTGGGCCAGGATGTCGAGCTTTTCCATGGCGCGGGCATCCGGGCTGAGGGCCATGCGGCCACGGTCGAGGGCATGGCTCGCCTGCTGGCGTTCACCCAATACGCTGTACGAACGCACGAGACGCAGCCAATCATCCACCGTGCCGCCCTTCGAGGCGAGCCGCCGGTCGAGGCCGGCGACCATGCCGCGGATGGCGGCGTCCCGCTCGGGCGCCGGCATCGCCTTCACGGCAGCCACGGCGGCATCCGTCCCGGCGCGCTCTGCCGCATCGGCGGCGGTCACCGGCGGAGCCGCCGGTGCCGTGGCGAGGCCGAACTCGCGTGCGAGTTCATCGAGCTTGGTCCCGGCGCCAGCTTCGCTGCCGACCGCGTTCCGCGCCCGGTCGAGGGCCGCTTTCATCTTTTCGCGATCTCCCAGCACGCCGTAGGACCGGACGAGGCGGACCCATTCGTCGGCGGTACCTCCCTTCTCGGTCAGGCGCCGGTCGAGCCCGTCGACCATGCCCCGGATCGCCGCGTCGCGATTGGCGGCGGGCATCGCCTGCAGGTCCGCCGCAGCGCTGGAATCGGGAGCCTTGGCGGCAGGACCGGGCTTGGCGGCCGTGGCCGGCGCCTCGCCGTTCAGGCGGGTGAGCGTCTCGCGCACCAGGGGCAGCCAGGGCGCATCGGCCGGGGCGCTCTCCATCAGGGTGGTCAGCTGGCGGACCGCGCCGGGGATGTCGCCCTCGAGTTCGGCGGCGCGCGCAAGGTAGAAACGCGGCTTGGCGGCGCCGGCATCGAGGCTCGCCGCGCGTTCGAAGATTTCCTTCGCCCGGGGCGTCACGGTCCCGTTGGCGCCGGCGACGAGGGCCTCGCCCCAATCGGAGAGGCGCTGCGGCGACTCGCCGAGCAGGCGGGTCGCGGCCTCGTAGGCATGGGCCGCATCGTCGAACCGTCCGAGGCGGACATAGACCGGCGCGAGTACCGACCAGCCGCGGCCGTCGCTCGGATCGCTGGCGAGCCTCGCCTCGATCTGCCCGATGGCCTTCAGCATGTCCTGCCCGCCGGACTGCACCGCCTGCCGGTCGGAGGCCGTCTGGGACGGCATGTGAGGCGAGCCGTAGAGCCCGTAGGCGATGAGCGCCACGAGCGGGATCGTCGACAGTGCGAAGGCCGAGGCCGCGCGGCGCTGGCGCAGGGCGGGCTCGGCCATCCCATCGGAGACGGCTTCGGGGTTCTCCCGGCGGGCACGAAGGAGGCGGCGGGCCGCCTCGGTGCGGGCTGCGTCGGCCTCTGCGGGCGCGATCAGCCCGCGCGTCAGGTCGCGCTCGATCTCGCGGAGCTGGTCCTCATAGAACGCGGTTTCGGTGGACAGCGCTCCGGCCGGAGGCGGGGGAGCGGCCTCCGCCCGCCGTGCCTTGGACCATAGCGACATCGGCCAGAGCAATGCCAGCACGGTGCCCCCCGTCATCACCGCCAAAATGAACCAGATCGCCGTCATCGCACCCCAAACTCGCAGCATCGCATGTAAGCGCCGGACGAGCCTGAACGCAGGGACCGGTTCGGCGACACGGTGTCACGTGAACCTGTGCCGTGTCGGAAGTCGCCGACCCGAGGGGCACGCCCGTCTGAAACACCATTCGGGGCGTTTCGCATAGTCCGGCGCTCATCCGGCGCTGGCATTCGGTGCGTCTCCGGGCACCTCGATCACGGCCCGGACGCCGCCGAGCTGGGCTTCTTCCAGGCGGAAACGGCCACGATAGAGGGCCGCCAGATCGGCCACGATGGAGAGGCCGAGGCCCGAGCCGGGTTTGGTCTCGTCGAGCCTCTGTCCACGGCCCAGCACCGCCGCCCGGTCTTCCGGCTGCAGGCCCGGCCCGTCATCCTCGATGGAGACGAGAAGGTGGGGATAATGGTGCTCGCTCACCGTTTCCGCCCGGATCGAGACGCGGCTGCGCGCCCATTTCGAGGCGTTGTCGACGAGGTTGCCGATCATCTCCTCGAAATCCTGGCGCTCGCCGCGAAAGCGCAGACCCGGCGGGACATGGACCTCGTAGGCGATGTCCTTGTCGCGGTAGATCTTGCCGAAAGTGCGCACGAGGCCTGCGAGCGCCGGCTCCACCTCGGTGGAGGTGCCGAGGGTGCCGGCCAAAGCCGCCGCCCGCGCCCGGTCGAGATGATAGTTCACCTGGTCGCGCATCACCGCCGCCTGCTCGCGGATCTTCGCGGCGAGGTCGTCCGACGCGTCGCTGGCGCCGACCTCGTTGACGATGATCGATAGCGGCGTCTTCAGGGCGTGCGCGAGGTTGCCCACCTGCGTGCGTGCCCGCTCCAGGATCTCGCGGTTGGTCTCGATCAGCAGGTTCACCTCGCCGGCGAGAGGGGCGATGTCGCGGGGATACTCGCCGCCGATCCGGTCGGCCTCGCCCCGGCGGATCGCGCCGAGGGCCGTGCGGAGCTTGGCCAGGGGCGCCAGGCCGAAGCGGATCTGCAGCAGCGTCGTCAGCGCCAGGAACAGGCCGAGCAGGCCGAACGTCACCATCAGCGAGAAGCGGAAGCGGCCGACATCGTTCTCGATCTCGTCGGCGGGGCCGGCGACGCGCACGGTGTAGCGTCCCTCCTCGCCGAGATCGACGTCGCGCTCGATGATGCGTAGCGGCCGGTCGTCCTGGGCCTTGCCGTAGCCCTGGCGGATCTGGCCGATCCCGGCATTGTTGTCCGGCGTGCCGGCCGGCTTCAGCGGCACGCCGACGAGGGAGCGCGAGGTGCGCAGGTCGCGCGGGCGCGCATCCGGCCGCCCCACCTGCCAGTACCAGCCCGAGAGGGGCAGGTCGAAACGCGGGTCGCTCAGGTTGAAGGAGCGGCTCTCGGGATCGTTGGGGGAGACGAGATCGGTGGCGAGGTTGTTGGCATAGACGAGGAGCCGGCTGTCGAAGGAGCGCTCGGTGTTCTCACGGTAGAGCGTGGTGAGGATCCAGGCCGCGATCAGCAGGATCGCCGAACTCGCGATCAGAGCCGAGCCCGCCAGACGCACGGCGATGGAGCGCCGCCGGAACGGCAGCCAGGAGGGAAAGGCGATCACACTCGTCTCGTCGTCATGATGGGGCGGCGGTCTCGCTCTGGTTGAAAGACGTGTCGTACCGTCTGTACCATCATCCGAATGGAGATGCGGCGATGGCCTTCGACATCGATGATCCCGAGACCGAACTGCTTGTGAGAACCCTGGCGGAGCGCTGGGGCGTTTCGTCCGACGAGGCGATCAGGCGTGCGGTTGCCCGCGAGTTACAAGAGACGTCACCGCAAGAGACGTCACGGATCCAGGGTCGGACCGTCGCCGAACTCGCCGATAGCGGAGAGGGCGTCGTGCGGCCCGGCGGATTGGACCGGCCGCGATGAGGCCGTTGGTGCCGAAGCAGGGCTGCCCGGCCGCTCGAACAGGCGGTTGTCCCACCAGCATGGCTGATGAAGCCCCACCGTAATGCTGCCGAAATCCGGATGGTCCGGGTTGATGAGGATATTGGTGCTCACGCGCGCCACGACGCTCGGGACGAACAGAAGCAGCGACCGGCGAGAGCGGTGCCAAGTTTCGCCGAAGGTCCGCGACGCGTTGCAATCGGGATGATCCCATCCCGGCACCGCAGGTTGGGACAGCACCTCGTAGGAGAGACCGGCCGACAGGAGGATCTCGACGTAGTGCTGGTTGGGTGGAAGCCGTCCGCTGCCGTGGACGAGCTTTTCGAGCATGGATGTGGAGTAGTCGGCCGACGCATAGATCATCGGGCTTGCCGGTGTGTTCCATCGGCCGGGGAAAAGGCGTGACCCCGTCGGATCGAAGATTGCGTGCTCGCCGTCGGGATCCCCGATTCGATAGGCCTTCTGTGCCTGCGCGAGCGTCTGACCGCTCACGCAGCGGAGCCATATTTGAGCCGGCCGAGGACGGCCTCCACGCGTGGTCCGCCGAATTCGGATTCCAGCGCGACTTCGAGGGGCGGCCGGTTTTCGAGGAGAGGATGAGGGCGGTGTAGGAAGTCCCGCGCGGCGTCATCCGATTTCCAGACATCACGGGCCATCGCCCAGACCTTCGCCAGACGCACCACCTTCGCACTCTCATGCGGGGTCAGCCTCGCCTTCGCCTCGGCGCGGCGGCGGTTGAGCGTAGCGCGTGCCACGAAGTTGAAGGCGAATGTCCGATCGTCGGGAGCGACAGCGGAGGCGAGCCGATCGACGGAAGCCACCGGCAACCCCGCCGTGACCTGCGCGATGACATTCGCGTCCGTGCTTTCGCCGGACCTCGGTCCCTCGAATCCCAGAACGTCGGCGACGGCTACTCCGCTGGGCATGTCGTAGCTCGCCATGTCTTGCTCCCATCTCAATTGAGCTGATTATAAGGCTCATGTGAGATAGTGGCAAGAGAAGCCGAAGTTCTACCCCCCTACACCCGCGGCGCGGGCTGGTTCGGGTCGACGAGGTAGCCGAGGCCGCGCACGGTCTGGATCAGGTCCACCGCGAGCTTCTTGCGGAGACGCCCGACGAAGACCTCGATCGTGTTGGAATCCCTGTCGAAATCCTGGTCGTAGAGGTGCTCCGTCAACTCGGCGCGGGAAACCACGCGGCCGGTATGGTGCATCAGGTAGGCGAGCAGGCGGTATTCGTGGCTCGTGAGCTTGATCGGGTTGCCGTCCACATAGACGCGGCCCGAGCGGGTATCGAGCACGACGGGCCCGCAGGAGATCTGGCTCGTGGCGTGGCCGGTGGCGCGGCGCAGGAGCGCGCGTACGCGCGCCATCAGCTCCTCCATGTGGAAGGGCTTGGTCACGTAATCGTCGGCCCCGGCATCGAACCCGTCGACCTTGTCCGACCAGCGGTCGCGGGCGGTGAGGATGATGACCGGCGTCTTGATGCCGGCGCGGCGCCATTTCTGCAGCACGGTGACGCCGTCCGCCTTTGGCAGGCCCATGTCGAGGATGATCGCGTCGTACGGTTCGCTCTCGCCGAGATAGGCGCCCTCTTCGCCATCGAAGGCCTTGTCGGCGACGTAGCCGGCCTCCTCGAGCGCGCTGACCACTTGCCGGTTGATGTCCCGGTCATCCTCGACGACGAGCAGACGCACTGCGATTCACTCCCAAGATGAGGCGGCGGTGAAGCCCCCGTCGCGGAGAACGATAGGCGCCCCCGCCTTTATTTGCCGATAACCCGTCCGGTGGTGGCATCCACCAACACGTGGACGAACTGTCCGTCCCGGCGCAAGGCCGTCAGGAGATAGGCGAGGCCCTCCCCGTGCCGGCAGAGCCGGGCGCGCTGGATCTCGGCCCGGGAGATCACCGTCCTGGCGGCGCGGATCGCGGCCACCGGCTCGATCACCCGCTTGTCCGCCACCGCCTCGCGCAGGTCCGCCGGGCTGAGACAGCTCTCGCTCGGCGGGACCACGTGCATCGGCGCCGAGACCTCGGCCGTACCGGGCGTCATCGTCTCTTCCGCCAGCGTGCGAATCGGCCCCGTCGCGAAAGCCGCGACGGTCAGGCCGATGAACAGCAGGGCGAGGAGGATGCGCATGGGATGAGTCAATGGTCTTCGGGCACTGAATGCGCCCTGAATGCGGGTTCGGCCGGGCCCCGATCCCGAAGGATCGGATCGTGGCGCGGCGGGATGAGAGCGGGCAAGCCGATCGTGCCCACTCCGGTTCCCGAAACGGGCGGTCACGAGCGGCCTTCGCCGTGGAGAACCGGAGGTTGCAGGCTCGCCCGCAAGGCGATGCCGAGGAGGCGGTGGCAATCGACCTGCTCAAGGGCGGCCCTGCGCAGGTCGGTCATCGAGAGCTCGAATCCGGTCTCCGCCGCCCGGAGGCGCCCGGAGGCGGCGCGCAGGCGTGGGGAGGGCGGGAAGAAGCGGGCGAGACGGTTCATCGGGGTGATCTCCTACCACGGGCAAGGGGCACGAGGCGCGATGAGCGCCGCGCGGAGGGGAAAGCCTGGGCGTCATCGGCCCTCGTGGCGGGGTTCCGAGAGGCGGCGCAGGATCTCGTCGAACTTCTCCCGCGCACGCTCGTCGCCGCGATCGACACCGCGCGAGATCTCGCCGGCCAGCCGGGACAGGTCCTCGAGCACGCGCGTGCGGCTCTCGATGGCCAGAGCCACGGCCGAGTTCGCCTGCGAGGCCCGTTCCAGAGCCGTCGCCGTGGCGCCGGCCTCGCCGATCCGGGCTTCCTGCGCCCGGCCCACCTCCCGGTAGAGATGCAGGCAGGCGAAGCCGAGAAGGGCGGCGACGATCCAGCCCGCGCCCTCCTCCGAGAACAGCAGTCGGGCGGCTTCGAGTGCGATCCTGTCCATGGGAATCTCCCCTCCGCTGCCCCGAATGGGCTCACCCATCTGCTCGACGGCTGTTCGCTCTTTCCAAGCAGGTCCGCGACCTAAGGCGCGCCGGGTGCCCTCTCCTTCCAGGCAGGGCGACCGCATATGCCGATTTGCCTGTTAGAAACCCGCTGGCACCACCCCGTCATCCCGGGTCCGCGCAGCGGAGCCCGGGATCCAGAAACACAAGTGGTGCAGGACTTTACACTGTCGGCGGCTCTGGATTGCACGCCTCTAGCGCGGCCCTCCGGGTCCGGGCTCGCCTGTGGCGACCCGGAATGACGGCGTGGTATCATATGCCATCGCCCTGCCTTCCAGGAGAGGGCTCGCCAGCACAGCCCGCGAGATGTGCGGATGTCGTAGCCCTCGGTCCACGGAACGCAGCTCAGACCGGGGACACCGTGCCCTGTCTCGCCCGCAGGGCGTCGAGGGCGGGGGGCAGGGTGTTGCCCGTCGTGGCCTCCTCATCGAGGGGCAGGCTGCGGAAGACCTTCTCCGCGAGCCCCTCCGCCCCGCCCGCCGCCGTCACCAGCCAGGCCGGCGCCTGGTCGAGGGCCCGTTGAACCGCGCGCGCGATCACGGCCGAGCCCACCGGCACCGACAAGGTCCGCCCGCGTACGGCGCCGGTTACGGCATTGATCGCGTAATCGCCGACATTGCGCACGAGACGCTCGACCAGGGTGGTCGTGATCAGGACCTGCAACGGGCCGGCGATCCGCGCCAATGCGGCGGTCGCCGCGGTGATCGCCAGGGGCACCAGGAAGGCGGTGACGATCTGGGCGAGGGCGATCGCGGCATCGCCCCAGGGCAGGAGGATGGCGGTTTCCGCCGTCGCCGCCATGCAGGGCGAGGCGGCGCAGGAGGAGAGCAGCACGGCAAGGCCGCCGAGGACGAGGAACGAGGGTTTCATGACGATCTCCGGGATGCGGCAGGGGGAGCGGGCTTTTCGGGATCAGGCCCCTGGGCCGAACAGGGCCCGGAGGGACGCCGTGAACTGAGCCCAGGCACTGGCGGGCGCGACGCTGCGCTGCGGCGGCGCGGTCCGAATCGAGGGCGTGCGGGGGAGGGGGCGGCGCTCGGAGCCGACGGCCGGGCCCGTCACGAGTCCCGGCCCCGCTTCGGGTTGCTCCCGCGCCGGGCTCGCGGGCAATGCGGTCGTCTCGGCCGGGCGCGGGATGACGGCGGGATCGGTGGAGCGGGCGCGCGGCAGGGAGGTCGCGTAGGGCGTGCGGAACTGGTCGTATTCGGCCCTCCGGCGCGGGATCAGGGAGGCAGGCCGGTTCCACATCAGGATCGCCTCGGCGGCCCCCGCGCGGTCCCCGGCCTTCAGGCGGCGCACGACGGTCGAGCGCCGGAACGCGCCTTCGCCGATGTTGAAGCAGAGGGAGACCAGGGCGTCGAAGGCATGGTCGGGCAGATCGCTTGGCACCACCGCCGCGACGGTGCGCACGAAGCGGCCGACATCGCGGGCGAAGACGGCGTCGCATTCCGCCGCCGTCAGACGCAGGCCCTGGGTCACCACGGGCGGCCCCGCCGCGCTGGTATGGCCGATTCCGATGGTCCAGATGCCGACGGAATCGCGATAGGCGTCGAGGCGGCGGCCTTCGCGGGCGACGAGCACGGCACTACCGATGGCGCTGAGGTCCATGGTTCACTCCGGGTCTGGAACGGGGGAGAGGCGTCGTCCGGCGACGCGCGATCCGGGAGGGCACCGCCTCCCGGGCGGTTCAGGGCACGGAGAGGCCCCAGAACGTCGTGTCGGCGGCGAGGATGCCGCCCTCGGCGCCGGTGAACTGCGCGAACACCTCCACGGTGTCGCCCGCCGCCAGGGCGAGGGTCGCCGTGAGAGCGAGGGTCGAGACGCCGTCGACCAGGCCGGTCACGCCCGCCCGGTGGCGCGGGGACGCCGCGCCGTTGCGGTAGAGCCGGGCCTGGAGCGCGGTGGGCGCGGCGTTGCCGCTCTTGCGGAAGGCGAGGCCCGCGCCGAACGTGTAGGTGCCGGCCTCGGGGGCGACGAACCGGTTCGTCGCGGGCACGAACGCGCCCTGGTCGTTCACCTCGGCGGTGTTGAACGCCACCTTCGCCCAGGCGCCCGCCGGAATCGTCATGTCGGCGGCCATGGCGGCTGCGAACCGGGGCAGGTCGGTGAGGCGGGACCAGCGCGTCCCGTCATAGACCTTGAACGCGGTGGCGGTGCCGTCGAACAGGATCTGCCCGGGTGCGAGCCCTGCGCTCGGCGTGCCGGTGCGGGGGATGAGTTCGAGGGCGCCGTTGCCCCTGAACTTGACCACGGACCGGCGTGACCTCGTGCCGATGTCCGTCGTCTGGAAATCGACGAACGTGCCCTGCGCCGTGGCGGTGAAATCCTCTTCGGCGACACCGTTGAAGGTGACCATGTTGCCGGAGAACCCGCCCGCCGCATGGTAGCCACGGCCGAAGAAACCGAAGAACCGGTCTCCCGCGAGGATGCCCGTCGGGGCGGCCGGGGTGCCGCGGGCGATGCGCGTCGTGATGTTCACCACCGGCGCGCCCGGGCTGTAGCATTCGAGCTGGATCAGGGCGGCACTCGACGAGCCCGAGACGGAGACCGGAGCACCCGGCACCGGGCCGCCCGGCGACGCAGCCGAGCCGAAACCGACGAAGCCGTTATTCGCCTGGGCCCGCCAGGCATGGGCCCAGTTCGTCCCATCCGCCGAGACTTTCACGGACAGGCCATCGTCGGCGATCAGGCCGATCTCGGCGCGCGCCGAGAATCCGGTCTGGAGCAGCAGCGACAGGACGTTGGCCGTGGCCGCCTTGTTCAGGGCGAAGCGCAGGTCGCCGGTGCCGCCCTCCGCCGTGCCGCGCGCCGTCCACAGGGCCTTGTTGAGCTTGGCCGCGAACGGGTTCTCCGCATCCGCCTCGGTGCCGAGGCCGAGCAGGGCGAGGCTCTGCAGGGCCGAGATCGTGCGGGAGAGGGCGATCCAGGCGGCGCCGTCGAAACCATAGAACGCGTCCTCGTCGGCCAGATAGGCGAGCCACCCGGCCCTCGGCGCGAGGCCGTTCCAGACGCCGTCATGGAAATGGACGATGTGGCCGGAGAGGCCGGTCCAGGCGCCGGTGGGCGCGGCGTCGGCGACGAGGTAGCGGTCTCCCTCGGCGGGTGAGGCGGGCGGGGACGTCAGGTCCTTGTCGAGGCAGGCGAGCTGCACGAGCCTGTCGAGCGCCACTAGAGCCTCGTTATGGGTCACGTGCTTTCCCGCCTGCCCCGCCGCGATCAGCGGCAGGGCGAGGTTGGCCGTCATCTGCGACATGGTGGAGCTCCGGATCGGTGGGCGCTCAGGCGGAGCGCACGGGCAGGATGGCGCGGCGGCCGGGGCCGGGGCCGGTGAGCGCGCCGATCTGGGCGACGCTCACGTCGAGGTGGGTCTGCGTCGCGCCGAAATCGGCGCTCTCGTCGGAGCCGAGGTAGAGGAGCACCGGCTCGGTCGTCCGAACGGTCCGGAGGGGCGAGCCGTCCGGCGCATGGATCGCGACCTCGTAGGTCTCGCCCGCCTCGTCATGCGGGATCTCCACCGGCTCCCAGCCATCCGCGTCCCGCCGCGCCCGTCGGATCCAGGCGAGCCGGATCCCGTCCGCTTCGCGGCGCGCGGTCAGGTGCACCGGCGCGAGGGGCCGGAGCGGCAGCAGGCCGGCGCTCGCCTGCAGCTCGACATAGCTCGGATCGCCGGGGTCGCGGCCGGCGGGACCGATCCGGTAGCGGAAGGGCCGGCCGGCCTCGTCGAGCCGTTCCACCAGGGGGACGACCGCCCCGTCGTCGAGGCGCACGACGAGGCAGCCGGCCGGATTCGCACGCCGGCTGAGATCCTCGCTCCCCATCAGGCCGCGCAGCAGGCGGCTGAGGCGGTAGGTACCGGGACCGATCAGTTCGGCGCCGGCCGCCGCGATGATCTCGACCCCGCCATCGCTGCCCACCAGGGCGAACAGGTTCCCGCCCGCCAGAACGTCGCTCTCCGCGATGGAGGAGAGGGCGCCGGCATGGCGCAGGCGCAGATCGAGCCGGGTCCCCCGGTCGAAGCGCCAGAGCGGTCCCGGCGGCAGCGGGGTCAGCGTCTCGCCGAGGCAGGCGGGGTAATCGACGATCCGGTGCAGGCCGAGCGGCCCGTCCGTGCCGGCGGAGCGCCAGACGGCCATCTCACCGGGCCAGGGATCGGCCGAGACGGCGAGATATTGGAGGATGGTCGGGCTGCCCCTGTCCACCGGCAGGTCGAGCACGCGGGCGAAGGGGCGCCCGGCCATGGATGGCGGCGGCCTGTGGGATTTCCCGTCGGGGCTGCGATAGGCGTCGCGGCGGAACCCCTGGGCCGGGACCGCACGGGTCTCGATCCGCCGCGCGCCGGCGCTGTCGGCGATGCGCACGATCCGGTGGGGCAGTCGCGCGCCGGGCAGGGCCAGGAGGTCGCCCGGCACCAGGTCGATCCGGCGCGGGCTCACCGCGAAACCCGCGCTGTCGCGCCCGGCAATGGCCATGTCGAGGAGCGCCTCGGCCAGCGCTTCCGCGCTCTCCCGCCGCGTGACGATGGGGGCGTCGGCGCTGCTCTCGCGCCGTCTCAGGCCGGTGGGACGGATCGCCGAGGCGCTGGCTTTCCGGTAATCGGTGCTCTCCCCGTCGCAGAAGCCGAGGGTGAGCGCGCGCGGCAGTTCGGATTCCTCGGCGCGGACGAAGCTGAGCGGCGCCCGGTCCCGCTCGGTGAGCACGAGATCGGCGGCCGCCAGGACGATCGGCCTCTCGCGGCGCGGGCCTTGAATGTCGAGCCTGCCGCCCACCGCCGAGACCGTAGATCTGGGCGAGCGGTTCCAGGGCGCCGCGCGCCGAGATCGGCCGGTCGATGACGTAGCCGTCGAGCCAGGCATCGGCGGCGATCCGGGCCGGCGCGATGATGCCGAGATCGGCGAGAATCGCGCGGATCAGACGGTCGAGCTCCAGCCCCTCGATCCGTCCTGTGATCCAGTGACCCAGGGACCAGTTCTCCGCATCCGCCCAGACCGTGTCGAAATCCGGGAAGGCCGGGAAGGGCCGCGCATCCCAGCACCAGACGAAGACCGACTCGGCGGCGACCATCGGGCCGCCATAGACGGGCGAGACCGGGTTGTGAGCCGGCTCGAAACCAGGCAGCGCCGCATCGAAGCGGGTCAGGATGGCGCTGAGGCCACGGGCCTGGATCAGGTCGTCGCGACGATTGGCCGAGAAGGGCGGCGCGGCGTTCTCGGAGGATTTCGCGTCCGGGAAGACGTTGGGGCCGTTGGTGCCCCTGTCCACGGCGGGCACGCCGATCTCGGTGAGCCAGATCGGCTTGGATCGGGGAATCCAGGCGGTGGTGCCGGTCTCGACCCCGCCGTCGCGTTCGCGATGCGGGTTCGACCACCAGGAGACGAGATCCTTGGCCCGGTAGATCCAGGGCTTGGCCGCCGCGCCGTCGGTGATCGGCGTGCGCCGTTGCGCCCGCCGGTCGGCGTCGTCGGCATAGTACCAATCGAAGGCCTCGCCGGCCCCGAGGCGGCGCTTGAGATAGGCCGTGTCGTAGAGGCTGTCGGTCTCGGCGAGGTCGGCATGGTCCTCGCCGTCGCGCCAGTCGCTGATCGGCGGGTAATAGTCGATGCCTACCGCCGCGATGGCGGGATCGGCGAAGAGCGTGTCGAGGGGGAATCGGACCGTTGCCCCGCCGTCGCGGACATGGGCGCCGTATTCGGTCCAGTCGGCCGCGTAGACCAGGGCCACGCCGGCCCCGAGGCGGGCGCGCACCTCCTGGGCCAGCGCCGTGAACGCCTCCACGGCCGGATAGCGCCCGGCCTCGCCCCGCACGCGGGTGAGGCTCGGGAACTCGCTGCCGATGATGAAGCCGGAGAGCGAAACGCCGTCGGCCGCCCAGCCGGCGGCGAGGTCGGCATAATGGAGAAGGAAACGGCGATAGCCGTCCGGGTTCTGGAAGAAGGCCGCGACCTGCGCGGACGCAGCGGCGGTCCCGTCCGGGCTTCCGGGCTGGCCGGGGGCCGGCGCGCAGGTGATACGGCCCCGCCAGGGATAGGGCGGCTGATGGAGCGCGCCCGCGTCGCGCGGATCGGGCAGGCCGTTGCCGGCGGGCACGTCCATCATCACGAACGGGTAGAGCACGACCTCGAGACCGCGGCGGCGCAACTCGGCGACGAGGCGGCCGAGCCCGGCATCGGAGGGCGTGCCACCATAGGCCGCACCTCCCATGGGCGCGGTCGAGACCGTCTCCACCTCATCGCGGGTCAGCCCGGCGACGCTCCATGTGTCGCCGAGGGTCGCCTTGTCCGGCCGGTCGACCTTTGGCGTCACCGTGCATCGGCCCGCGCGCAGGTCGCTGCCGAACCAGCTCGCCACCACCGAGACGCGGGCGAGGCGCGGGCACAGGGCCTGGAGCGCGTCGAGGGAGGCGGTGACGTCGCTCGCCTCCTGGAACTGGAACCGGTTGGCGGCCCGCGTGGTGCCGAAACCCGCATCCTCGGTGACGAGGCGGGGGTCGAGGCCGAATTCCGTCGAGCCGGGAATGAGGCAGACGGCGCGGACCATCCCGGCGAGCCCGTCCACGGGGCGGATCACCTCGAAGGCCAGCTGCGGCACCCGGTTGCCGAACTCGGTGAGCGCCAGACGCTCGAACACCATATAGGCGAGGCCACGATAGGCCGGTGCTCGGTCCGCGCCCTCCTTGGCGACGATCAACGGATCGGGCGCCTGGTCGGCCCCGCCCCGGTGCAGGCGGAAATTCAGGGTGGTGAGGTCGATCTCGCGGCCATCGGCCCAGACCCGGCGGACATGGGCGATCTCGCCTTCGCACAGCCCCACCGCGAGGTCGGCGAAATACGCATAGGTCGTGGTCACGGTCTTCTGGCCGGCGCCGCCCTTGCCCCCGGACGCGGCGCGCTGGACGCTGGTATTGGCGACCTCCAGCGGGCGCGTCGCCCAGATCAGGGTGCCGCCCACCTTGGCGCGGCCATAGACCCGCTTGATCGGCTCGCCCTCCGTGGAGGACAGCCCGGCCACATCGGTCAGGCGCGGGCCTTCGACGAAGCGCGGCCCGGCCCGCGCTCCGAACAGGGCGCTGTCGATCGCACCACCGGCCACGGCGCCGAGCGTGCCGAGCACGGCCCCGCCGATCGGCCCGCCGAGCGCGGTCCCGAGAGCCGCCCCGGCTGTCTGCAGGATGAGCGTGGCCATGCGGGAGGGCTCCGGGAGGGAGGGGATGTGTTTGCGCGGCCGCTCTCCTTGGCTCGCCATACAAAATCTTGTATAGAGAGGCGTGGCAGAGCGATCCAAAGACGTTGTGTTTGTCGGTAACTCGCTCGATCAGCTCCGGGCGTTTCCGCTTTCGGCTAGGCGCAAGGCTGGACACCAGCTCGACAGAGTGCAGTCGGGCCACGAACCCGATGATTGGAAGCCGATGACTTCAATCGGAGTTGGTGTCCGAGAGATTCGCCTGCACGAGGCGACGGGAGCCTACCGGGTCATCTACATCGCCAAGCTGGCGGACGCCGTCTTCGTCTTGCATTGTTTCAAGAAGGCGACACAGAAAACGAGTCCCAAGGACATCGCGGTCGCCAAAAGCCGCTACGAGACTTTGATCAGGGACATGACACGATGATCGGACAGGCATTTTCGAGCGTCTGGGACGCGATCGAGGACAGTTCGGCCGAGGCCGAAAACATGAAGCTTCGCTCTTCGCTCATGATCGCTTTGCAGAACCACATCGTGGGCGAAGGTTTGAGCCAGACTGAGGCCGCCAAAATTCTCGGTGTGACGCAGCCGCGCATCTCGGATCTGATGCGTGGCAAGATCGATCTGTTCGCAATCGATTCCCTCGTGAACATGCTGGGCGCGGTCGGTCTTCACGTCGAGATGCGCGTCAGCAAGGCAGCCTGAGTTTCCGAGGTGGGAACGCATCCGGGAAACCGGAACACATGCGCCAGGTGACGGCGCCACCATCGCGTGAGGGTGACTTCCGACACCGCGGCGCCGTCATGGGCGTGGATCATCGTCCCATCCCCGCTCGCGATCGCGCAGTGCTTTGCTGGCAAATGAGAGCGGAAGGCGAAGAGCAGGACGTCGCCTGCTACCGGTGTGTAGCCGCTCAGAGGATCGCGCACGGCGGCGAGATGGCGGCGGGCGGCCTCCGCCATCGGGTCGCTGCCGGGGAGGGCGGATTCCGCCCATGAGGCCGAATAAGGCGGCGCGGTCTCGGGCTCCGGCCCGAGGAGCCCGCGCCAGATTCCCCGGACCAACCCGAGGCAATCGCAGCCGACGCCCTTGAGCGAGGCCTGATGCCGGTAGGGCGTGCCGATCCAGGCCCGTGCCTCGGCGACGATCCGGTCGGAACTTCGCATGACCAATTCCTTTGCCGGCTCAACGGAACAGGCTGCCGCCGTCGAGGGCGGTACTGGAACCCGGGATGGCGCGCATGACGAAGTCGTTGCCGGGCATGTGCGGGAATCCCTGGAAGTTCACCGCATTGGCGAAGACCGCCGCACAGGTGGAGAGGCGCTTGTCGCAGCCGGCCGTCAGGGTGAACCGGTCCCCGGCGGCCATGGCGCGGGGCGGCTCTTGCCAAAGTTCGATCAGGACGCCGCCCTCGGCCTGCCGGTGCTCCCGGACGTCGTTGGCGAGGCCGGCATTCGCGCCCGAATCCCAGCTGAGCCGTCCGCCCGTGAAGGTACCCTCGGCGAAAATCCCCGCCAGGGTGGCTGGCATGTCGCCCGGTGTCGCCGGCGCGAGAACGGTCCCGGTGGTTCGGTAGCGCGGATCGGCGAGGTCGACGCGGCAGCGTGCATCGCCGAGATCCGCCCCGCAGGTGGCGCGGAAGGTCCGGCCGCGCTCCTCGTCGAGGCGGTCCATCAGCCCGCGCAGTTCCGCGACGAAGGCGGTGCCCGCCCGGCGGATCTCGCCGATGGTCCCGACATCGAGGAGGAGCCGCGTTCCCGGGTCGGTCCAATCCACGAGCCAGGTCTCGATGCCGGCCGCGTCGTAGAGCCCACCCGCCACGTCCGCGTCGGCGATGCCGAGCGAGGTCAGCGCCCCGGCGACCTCGCCGCCGCCCACCGCGAAGCCGAGCTCCGCGCTCGCCTCGGCGGCCTCTAACCCCGAGCGCGCCGCGAAGGTGATGCCGGAGAAGGCGAGGTCGCGGTCATGGTCGGTGAAGCCGAGGGTGAGGCCGTCGCGCCGGGTCAGTGACCAGCAATGGCACAGGGTGGTGGACCCGCCGGCGAGATGCGCGGCGAGGGCGGCGGGGATGTCGCGCATGAATCCAAGCTCCGGTCAGGGCACGATCTCGATGAGCGGCACGTTTGGGATCTCGCCGGCGCTGAAAGCCTGCAGGTCCACGCTGAGATCGTCGGTGTCGAAACGGACGGGCACGTCGAACCAGAACCCCGCCGTCACCGGCGCGCCCGGGGCGGGGGCCGTCGCCAGGGTCACGAGGCCCGTGGTGCCGTCGCAGATGAAGGAAGAGGCCGGCTGCTCGACACCGGCCACCGCCACCCGCACCGTCTCCGCCACCGGCTTGGCGATGAGGCGGCGATAGGGCAGCGGCCCGGTGCCGTAGGTCTTGGCGAGGGCAAACACCCGCGTCGCGCCGTCCCCGAGGCCGAGAGGCTGGTCGCCCGGCCCCACTGCCTGGCTCGGCGGCCCCGAGCGATGGTCGATCCTGTCGCGATAGCGGAAGCCGTAGAGGCGCCCGCGCCGCTCTTCGAAGAAGGCCAGGACCGCGTGCAGGGCGTCGAGGGTGCGGATGCCGAGGCCCGCATCGTAGCGCCGCCGCGAATCGGCCCAACGGCTGTTGCGGTGCTCGCGCCCCGAGGCGAGGGTCACGATTTCGGTGAGCCGGCTCGGCCCGCCGCTGCCGCGCAGGGCCACGTCGAGGGGAAAGCGGACCTCGTGGAAATCACCGGCCATGGCGGGCCTCCCTGGATGGTGTTCAGGATGCCGTGGTTGTTCAGGATGCGCGCCGGCCGCGCGTCGTTCTCGCTCAGGACGCGCGCCTGCCCCGCGCTACGGCGCGGGCGAGGGCGGCGGCCACCTGGGCCTCCGAGCGGCGGAAGCTCTCCGCATCCGGCGTCGCGATATGGACGGTGACGGAGACCGGCTGCCCCGCCGCCCCGCCGGCGACCCCGAGCCGCCCGTCGCTGCCGCGCGCGAGGGGCAGGATCGCCTCCGGCCCGGCCTCGCCCATCAGGCCCGTCCCGTCGCGCATCGGGAAGTAGGTGGGGGCGGCCACCACGCCGCCGCTGGCGAAGGGGCGCACCCGGCCTCCAGCGATCACGCCGCCCTTGGCGAAGGCCGCGCTCGATGCGCCGGAATTGATGAGGCTCTTCACCAGGGATTCGATGCCGCCCTTCACCGGGTCGAGGACGGCCTTGCCCGCCATGCCGGCGAGCTTGGTGACGAGGGAGTTCAAGGCTCCATCGAGCTGCTTGGCCGGGCCGACCGTGCTGATGAAGGCCTTGCTCAGGCTGTCGCCGAACTTCTGGGCCAGATTGTCCAGGGTACCGAGTTGCTTTGCCTGCGCGGCTATGGTGCGGTCGATCTCGGTCTCGGCCATGGTCGGCTCCTGTCATCCGCTTCTCAGGGGCTCGGTTCTCCCCGCCCCCATCCTATCCAGCGACCTCATCCTGAGGTGCCGCAGCGCAGCGAAGGCCTCGAAGGAGGGCTCCAGAAGCCGCAGAGGGGGCTGGAGGGCTCCTTCGAGGCGGCTGTCGCCGCACCTCAGGATGAGGTGGTTTTTTGGAAAAGAGGTCCCTCATAGGCAGCGCGGCTCGCGTGGGAGCCGGGCGTCATCGAAGGCCGAACCACGTCACGACGGGTCGGGATAGGCATTCATCAGCCGCCGCAGGTCGGCGGCGCTGGCCGCGTCGCGGCGGCTAGAGCCTCCGAGTGCGGCCATCAATTCGCGGGGCGTCGCCGCCCAGAAGTCGCGCGGGCTCCAGCGCAGGGCATTCAGGCCCAGGGCCATGACCTCGTCCCACGGGAAGGCGGAGGGAGCCTCCGGCCCGATCCCGCCCGTGGGGCTCAAGGGTCCGGCGTCGCGGCTCCGAAGGCGGCGGCCAGCGCCTCGCCGAGGGCCGTGGCGATGGGTTCGATCCCGCCCGAGAGCGGCAGCCGCGCCACCGCCGCGTCGTCGAGGTCGTGGCCGCCGCCGCGCAGGGTCGCGCCGAGAAGCGCGATGAGGTCGCGGCTGGCAAGGCGGCCTTCGGCGAAGCGGCCCGCCAGGCCAGTGAGATCGGTGGCGCCGAGCGCCTCCTCCAGTTCGGCCAGGGCTCCCAGGGTGAGGCACAGGGTGTAGCACCGGTCCCCGATCGCGACGGAGACCTCTCCGCGCCTGCGGTTCGCCATCACAGGCTCGTAAAGGTCAGGGGCCCGGCCGACTCGAGGGCCATGTCGAAGGTCACCTCGCCGGCATGGTCGCCGCGATATTCCAGGCTGGTGATCTGGAACAGGCCCTGGATCGTGCCGAAGGCCGGCACCACGACCTGCAGCGTGTCGATGCTGCCGTCGAAGAACATCTGGCGCAGGCGCGCGTCGGAGGCCTCGTCGCGAAAAACGCCCGAGCCCGAGACGGCCGCGCGGCGCACCCCCGCCCCGGCCAACAGCTCGCGCCAGCGCCCGACGGATTCGGCGCTCGTCACGTCCACGGTCTCGGCGTTGAAGGCGAGCTGCCGGGCGCGCAGGCCGGCCACCGCCGTGAACCCCGTTCCCTCGCTGATCCGAATCAGGAGGTCCTTGCCTTTCTGGGCACTCATGGGGTCGCTCCTTAAAGCGGGTTTCGCAAACGTGGTCGCCGGATATGCGGGGCAGAACTCGCTCAGGAGGCCGGCAGCCGCTCGGTGACGGCCTGGAGGGTGAGGATGGCGCGGGTCTCGCCGCTGCGCTCGTCACGGGCGCAGGCGAGGGATTCGACCCGGAGGACCGAGAGCGCATGGCCGGCGGGAGAGAGCAGCGCCTCGTGCAGCAGGGCGGCGGCCCGGCCTGCAGCCTCGATGGCGCTGCGACTGGAGCCGGGCCTGGCGAACAGGATCAGCCCGATCCGATGGGTATGGCGCAGCGCGCCGTCGACGGAATCGTCCCGCATCTCGGCGGGTCCGAACAGCGCGTAGACGGGTGCCGCGCCGCGTGGAGGCTCGTCATGGATGCGGACCTCGCCGCCCATGAGCCGGCCGAGCTCCGCATCGCCGCCGAGGACGGTGAGGATGGCGGCCCGCATGGCGAGGAGCGGGTTGGCCGGAAGGGACAGGGCGTCGCTCATGTCAGGCCCCCCGTCGCTTCGATCAGCTCCTCGACCTCGCAGACGAGATCGCGCCCGCGCCCGTCGGGATCGCCCGCCGCGCGGATGGCGAAGCGGCGCGAGCCGGAAACGAGCCGCATGGCTGGCGTGACGTCCGCCCGGAAGGCGAGGCGGATGCGGTGGGTCGCCACCGCATCCGAACGGCCGCCGCGTGTACGCTCGGCATGGCCGGTGGAATCCAGCGTGCCCCACAGGAGCGGGCCGGCCACGAACCGGCGAAGGTGCCCGCCGAACCCGTCCGGGTCGTCGACGAAGCGTTCGAGCACGTAGCGGCGTCGCCGCGCGCCGATGGGCGGATGCGTCATGGCAGAGCTCCGGACGGTACGGTTAGAGGCGCATCCGGCGGTGGGGGGCGACGAGCGCCTCCACCATCGGGGCAAGGGTCACCGGCAGGTCGCCGCGATGCTCGAACCCATGCGCCGCCACGAGCCGGATCGCCTGGGCGAGGGCAGGAGGGATCGGCGGGCCCGATCCGCCATACCCGGCATCGACCTCGATCAGGGCGGCGGCCCGGTACAGGGAGGGAAGGGCGGGCGAGACGATCAGCCCCGGCGCTTCCACCGTATCCGGCGCGAGGCGGACGAGGCCGGGGGCAAAGTCCGTGACGGTGCCCGTCGCATCCACCGAGCCGGCGCTCGCCAGGGCGACGAGGGGGCTCAGGGGAAGGGGTACGAACCGGTCCCGGGGCCAGGCCGTGAGCATCACCCGGTAGCGTCCGGGCGCCAGGATGCGCCGCGTCGCGAGTTCCACCATGGCGCGGGCGGAAGCGATCAGGCTCTCCACCAGCGCATCCTCCGCATCGTCGTCGGGGTCGAGCCGCAGGTGGGCGCGCATGTCGGCCGACGTGACCGGCTCGACGATGGCGGCATCGACGCGTATCGGATTCATCGTCGTCTCCGGGTGGGACGGTGAAAGGGATGGGCGGAATGGATCTCGACATGCGGTCTGCGGGTATCGCGCTGCTGCTCGGCCTCGCCGCCGCGCCGGCCGGTGCCGTGGTCGGCGGACGCGAGGCGCCGGAGGCGGCCGGCTCGGCCGTGATGGTGCTGTCCTCGAACGGCGGCGTGTGCACCGGCATCGTCGTGGCGCAGGATTCGGTGCTGACGGCGGGCCATTGCGTGGCGGCGGGCCCCCGCCAGGGCGGCGCGGAGCACCGGGTGCATTTTCGCGACGAGGCGGGCCAGCCGGTTCTGGTCGATCTCGCGGCCCGCGCGGTCCATCCCGGCTACGATGCAGGCGCCATCGCCGGGCGTCGGCGCTCCATCGATCTGGCCCTCGTCCGCACCGCCACGCCGCTTCCCGGCCGCTTCCGGCCGACCCCGTTGAGCGCCGCACTGCCGCGCGCCGGCGAGAGCCTCGTCCTCTCCGGCTACGGCGTTTCGAAACCGGGCGAGGCACGCACCACCGGCACCTTCCGCAGCGCCGTCCTCCCCGTGGTCGAGCCCTATGGGCAGAGCCGCATCCTGGTCTGGATGAAGCCGTCCGGCGGCGCATCCGGCGCTTGCCAGGGCGATTCCGGCGGGCCGATCGCGGATGCGCCCGGAGCGCCGCCGCTGGCCGTCTCCGCCTGGGTCGGGGGCGGGGCCTGCGGTAGCATCTCACAAGGCGTCCTGCTGGGGCCGCAGCGCGACTGGATCGACCGGACCCTCGCGGGCTGGGGCCGCTCCGCCGGCTGGTCCGCCCCCTGACGCCGCACTGCCTCAGCGACGGAACCGGAGCTTGGCCGAGGGATTGCCTTACGCTAGGCTTCATTCCAGGGACGTCCGGGGCTCATGCCGGGCGCGGGAGAGACACGATGTTCACGACCGCGCTGCGAAGGGTCGCCGTCACGGCGCTGGTCGGTCTCGTCCCGGCTCCGGCGCTCGCCGTGATCAACGGCGAAGTCTCCCGTGATCCCAATGGTTTGCGCGCCTCGGTGGTGCGCATCGAGAGCACCCAGGGCGAGATCTGCTCGGGCACGCTCATCGGTCCCGATCTCGTCCTCACCGCCGCGCATTGCGTCATGCACCAGGCCGGCTACAGCGTCGTCGCCGTCGACCGGTCGTTCCGCCAGCGCCGCATCTCCGCCATCGCGGCGTCGATGCACCCCGATTTCGTGCCCGGCACCACGCCTGAGGATCAGCCGGGCATCGATCTGGCCCTGATCAAACTGTCCGAGCCCCTGGGGGCCGATTTCCAGCCCCTCGATCCGCGCGGCGGCGGGGCCATCGGCACCGGCGAGTCGGTGGACATCGCCGGCTTCGGCGTCGTGGCCGAGAACCGCCGCAACACCGCCCGCACCCTGCGGCAGGCGCATCTCGTCTCCATCGGCTCGCTCCAGGTCGCCAACACGGTCACGGTGGTGACGGACCGGCGCAAGCTCGCCGAGACGGCGGGGGCCGGCGCCTGCCTCGGCGATTCCGGCGGGCCGATCCTGCGCGGCGGTCCGGGCGGCTACCAGATCGTCGGCGTGGTCAGCTGGTCGAGCGGCGCCATGCGCCAGGACAAGCGCGCCCGCACCGCCTGCGGCGGCTTCACGGCGGTGACCCCGACGGGCCAGCATGCCGGCTGGATCACCTCCCGCGCCGCCGAGATGGCCCAGCTCTCCCCGAGCGAAGCCCCCGCGAGCTTCCGCCGCTCCAACCGCTCCGATTGGATGGCGCGGCCGGGTCGGCGATGAGGGGCGGAGCGTCGATTCTCTTCAGAATCGGCGTTCGTTCGTCGGCGTCATGCCTTGAAACGAGCCTCTGGGACGCGCTCAACGGAGGTGGGCTTTGACTGTGGACGGCCTCGGTCGTCACCGGTCTAGGTGGCCTCGCCGGGCGCAGTGTCTGTCCTCGGCGCTCCGCAGCCCTCCGGCTTCTGGATCAGTTGTGACCGTTCTGCGTCCAATGGATATTGGCGTCCAAGATGGACTCGTTCTCCGAGTGCAGACGCTCAGCTGATCCTGCGATGTGCTGAGCCACCACTTGGTGAGCGGTCTCGGCAGGAATCCCCGCTCGTGTCAGGTGCTCGACGAGCCGCGCACTGGCCTCCTGTGATGCGACGTGCTGCGCCTTCAGGTAGGCGATCGGGCTTACGGCTGACATTTGCGGCTCCATGCTGGGTTGCAGGGCTGAACGTCTCGGAGCGTCCCTGGCAATGGTGACGATGGGTATCTGGAAATCACAACCGGGCGTACCATCCACGGTTCGCATGAGATAAGCGAATAATCGGTTAAATCATTCTTTCGATAGCGCCGTTTGGTTCGTGGCGATAGAGGAAAAGTTCCTTCTCCTCAACATCTTGCCCTCTGGTGAATCGCACCCGACGCGAATGTCAGGGCCGCTCCCCGGCGATGCGCCACACGGGATGTCGCGTCGCTTCAAAGGATTCGAGAGATGCGCTTGCGGAGGCTGCCATGACACGCATAGGTAGCATTCACGCGTCTCCCTTCGAATTGCAAGTGCGCCACGATGTCAGCCTCGCTCAGTGTCGGCACAATTGTCGCGCGCATTTTCCCCAACGGAACGCGCTCCTTCTTTTCGGACAAAGGACATGAGGGATGGCCTGCCGTGCCGGACTACCCGGCGGATCTGTTTGCCGTCGCCGCCTATCTTCTGGAGACGGCGGGCGCCTACCACTATCTCGTGCCCCGAGACGAACCTGCGAATTGGAGTGCGTCGGCCCTGCTGATGGACCTCGACGAGCATGCCGAATGGGTGAAGTCCGGGCAGACGTGGATGGGCCATGCCGCCGTTCCGGAACTGGTGACGCGCTTATGGAGCGAGGTCGGTAAATGTGCCGGCCACCCGGTGTTCGTCGAGCATCGCCCTCATGCGCCCCCCGCCCGCTGGTGGCTTCCGGCCATCGGTCTCCTCGTCATCGCGGACGAAGCCTGTGCCGATCTCGGATACGGAACGACCCGCGAGGTCGTCCCTTCCGGAAGCGCGGCGACAAGCTGGGTCTACGATGCCTGGTACAGCTCGCAGGAACGGATCTACCAGAGCCTGCTGGAGAAGGCGCAAGCCCACATCACGTACTTTCCCCAGCACTCGACCGTCTGCATGCAGGCCGATCCAGACGTGGTCTGCGTTCAACCCAAATCGCGCACACCTCCGATGGGCTGCACGCTCCGGACCTTCAGTCACAACCTCGCGACGCTCCCGCCTCGCGGGATCGTCCGTGCGTGCTGGCAACGGCCGCCCGGACCGCTGAGGTCCGATGACGACGACGCGCTCAACCTGCTCTTGATCCCCTACCCATTCCAGATCTCGGCCCAGTGGTTCAAGGGACACGTTCGCCTGACCCCCGAGGACGCCGATCGTTCGGGGGTCACGAATACGACGCCCTGGGGGTGGTTCGAGCTTCAGCAGCAATGGTTGAATGGGCGCAGGCAGCCGCGGGGAATGACCCGGCGCGACGCTCTCATCGCCTTCACGATCAAGCTCATCGAACGGTCGATGGAGGATGTCGGCCATCTCCACGGCGTGGTTTTCCCGGAGCTCGCGCTCGACTGGCCGATCTACGAAAGGATCGTCGAGGCCGTCGTCACCCGTTTTCCGTCGATCGAATTCCTGGTCGCCGGATCGAGCATGAACTGCAAGGGCGAGGTCGCGAACGTCGCGCTCTCGAGCGTGTTCAAGTCCAGCAATCCCGATTGGCTTGCGCGCACGATCACGACGAGTCGTTCGAAGCACCATCGCTGGCGCCTCGATGAATCGCAGATCTCGACCTATGCCCTGGCCGCCGCCCTCGATCCTCGCGTGACGTGGTGGGAGAAGACGATGGTCCCCAAACGGGAAATCCACGTGAACGTGTTTCGTGAAGCATCGACGTTCACCACGATGATCTGCGAGGATATGGCCCGGGTCGACCCCTGTCATACCGTGCTGCGTTCCATCGGCCCGAGTCTCGTCTTCGCCTTGCTCATGGATGGGCCGCAGGTGCCGGAGAGATGGCCCGCGCGCTACGCTACGGTGCTGGCCGACGACCCTGGGTCGTCCGTCCTCACCTTCACCTCCCTTGCTCTAATCGAACGTGCGAACCGCACCGGCCGCAAGGACGGGTCCAGATCCGTGGCGCTGTGGAAGGAGGATACGGGGAGGACCGTGGCGATCCCCTGCCCGGACGGACATCATGGCGTGGTCCTGACCCTTTCGGGATATCGCACCACGGAAGCCACGTTCGACGGACGGCAGAACCGCGATGGACGGGCATGGCGGTTCCATGGGCAGCAGCCCGTCAAGCTTCGCCCGACGAGACCCGGTGACGAGGCGATGATCGCCCTCGTCACCGGGGCCACCTGAGGAGCACGCCCCCCCCTCTCACCGCCTCGGTTGCGACTCGGCGGGGCGAGCGTCAGCCTCCTATCGCCGGAATGTCGTGGCGGACCGCCCCCCGGTGACCGGCCGACCCGCCCCGTTGCCTCACGCGAATTTCAGCAGCTTGATCGCGTCGAAATCCTGCACGCCGCCGCCGACGCGCTTGGTGGTGTAGAACAGCACGTAGGGCTTGGCCGAGTAGGGGTCGCGCAGGACGCGCAGGCCGGCGCGGTCCACCACGAGATAGCCGCGCTTGAAGTCGCCGAAGGCGATGGACAGGCTGTTGGCCGCGACATCCGGCATCGCTTCGGCCTCGGCCACGGGGAAGCCGAGGAGGGTCGCGATCCTGTCGGCCGAGACCGGCGGCTGCCACAGGTAGTTGCCGTCGGCATCCTTCATCTTGCGGATCGTGCTCTGGACCTTGCGGTTCATCACGAAGCTGGCGTTCTGGCGGTAGCCGGCGCGCAGGGCATAGACGAGGTCGAACAGCACGTCGGACGGGTTGGCGCTGGGGAAGGCCCCCGCCGCGCCCGTGGCGACGAAGCCGAGCTTGCCCGGTACCCAGGCGGAATTCTCGACATTGTCCACGCTGAGGAAGCCGCGCGGGCGGCTGACCCCGTTGCCGGTGACGAAGGCGACGCTTTCCTGTTCGGCGAAGGCGGTCTCCACCTCGTCGACGAGCCAGGCGTCGATATCGACGATGGCGTCGTCGAGGAGCGTCTGGGTCGCCGCCGGCATGGCGTAGAGTTCCATGGCCGGGAAGCTCAGTTCTGAGAGGGACGGAGCGTCCGTCTGTGGCCGCGCCGCGGTCTCGGCGACCCAGCCCGAGACCGCATCGGTGGTGGAGACGGCGCGCTTGTAGAGCCCGCCCGAAATGGTGCGCACCGTGGCGAGCGCCCGGATCGGCGAGAGGTTGGCGAGCCGCTTCAGCACGTCCCGCTCGATGGCCTGCGGCACGAGATAGCCGCCATCGGGGCCGGAGCCGGCCGAGAGCGCCTTCTCCTCCAGGCGCTTCAGCCCGCCGCTCTCGCCCGCTCGGACATAGAGGTCGAAGGCGGCCTTGTGCTCCACGGAAGCCGGGTCCGGACGGGTCGGCCCATCACCACCCAGGGGCGGACGGCGGCCGTCCAGGGTCAGGCGGTCGAGGCGGGTCCGCGTCGAGTCGAGGGCCGCGTCGATGCGGGCGAGCTTCTCCTCGGTGAGGACATCGCCCGAGCGGCGCCCCTCAAGTTCGGCGAGCCGGCCGTCATTGGTCTCCTTGAAGGCCTCGAAGGCGCGGGAGAGTTCGCCCATCGCGGCGCCGATTTCGGCGTCGGAGGCGGGGCGCGCCGCTTTGTTTTCCAGAAGGGCGTGGTTTTCCAGAAAGCCGTGCGGATCGGCCTTGGTCTCCGGGGCGCTCGGCGAAACGTGAACACTCATGCGAACCTCGTCTGCTGGGTGAAGGGGGAAGGGGCGGAGGCCGTCCGGGGGGACGGCGCGCCACGCGGCGCGAGCCGGTGCGCGAAGGCGCGCAACTCGCGGGCGAGGGGCGTCACCGTCCCGTCCGGCGCGGCGGCGCGGGCGCCGGGCAGGAGCGGGAAGGTGACGAGGGAAATCTCCCAGAGGTCGATGGCGAGCAGGCGGCGCAGGCCGCCGCGCTGCGGGCTCGACCGCAAGGTGCGAAAGCCGATGGACAGACCGTCGAGGCCGCCCTCGCGCATCAGCGCGTCGACCTCGCGCCCGCGCTGGACGGCGAGGTTGATCAGCCCCTCCACCCGCAGGCCGCGCGCATCCTCGCGCAGGGAGAGCCACCGCCCGATCGGCTCGGCCGGATCGTGCTGGAACAGCATCCGCACACCCGCGGCCCCGCGCTCGCCGAGGCTCACCGCGAAGGCGCCGGCGGACACGACGTCGTTGCCGAGATCGGGCACGCCGAACAGGCTGGCATAGCCGGTGAAATGGCCGTCCATGGTGGGCTCCCGAAGGGTGGGGTGACAGTGGGGAGAGGGCGGGATATCCTCATCATGCCGAGGATATCCCGGAGGTGCGCGTGCCGCTCTACATCAAGGACGACGAGACGGCGGGCCTCGTGGTGAAGCTCGCGAAAGCGTCCGGCGTCACCAAATCCGAGGCCGTGCGCCGGGCCGTCACGGCCGAACTGAGCCGCCTGACACCGCCGGTGCCGCTGCGCGAACGCCTCGCCGCCTTGAGGGCCCGTCATCCGCTGCCGAAGCCCACGGGGCAGGCCGCCGACAAGGCCTTCTTCGACGACCTGAGCGGAGAGTGACGCTCTTCGTCGATGCCTCCGCCCTGATCGCGATCATCGCCGGCGAGGCGGAAGCCGACGCGTTCGCGGATATCCTGGAGACCGATCCCGACAGGCTGTGTTCGGCACTCTCGCTCTGGGAAACCATCGCGGGCCTCGTGCGCAGCTACGCCTTCACGGTCGAGGCGGCCCGCGAACGGGTTCGCCTGACTTGCGAGGAGGCGGAAATCCGCCTCGTTCCGATTGCCGGGCGTGAGTTCGAACTCGCCGTCGAAGCCTATGAGCGCTTCGGCAAGGGCCGGCATCCGGCGTCCCTCAACATGGGCGATTGCCACGCCTATGCCTGCGCGAGAGCCCATCAGGCGGTCCTGCTGTTCAAGGGCGAGGATTTCACCCTCACGGATATCGTTTGGGCCGGACCTTCCGGCTAAGCCACCGGCCCGATCGACGTGACACCCGAACCGTCGCGCCCCGATCGAGACGATGGTCCGGGTTGGCAATATCCGCCCGGATAGACCAAGATTTCGCTTTCCTGATCGCAGATCAGTGACATTATTCGACTTCGATCGACTGCGAATCGGAAACGGGGGATCATCATGAGCTTGAGCGTTAAGCTATGCATCGCATCCGTTCTGCTGTGCCTGCTTGGACCGATCCCGGCCTCGGCCGCGGATCCCACCGCCGATGCCCAGGCCGCGGCGGCCCGCTGGGACAAGACCTACAATTCCGGCGACATGGACAGCCTCAAAGCCCTCTACGCCACCGATGCGATGGTGATCCCGAAGGGCGCAGCGGTGTCCGGCGCCGACAAGATCGGCGCCTTCTTCGCCGGGCTGAAGGCGAAGGGGTTCGAGGAGCACGCGATCAAGGTCAACTCGGCGCAGATGAAGGGGGACGTTCTCCTCGTCACCGGGCGCTGGTCCATGTCCGGCCCCGGCGAGGGGGGCGCGAAGAAGACGTTCGAGGGCAACTGGGTCAACGTCCTGGAGCGCGAGGGCAAGGACTGGCGCACGGTGCTGCACACCTGGAACTGACGAACCTATAACGCCGTCCCGTAGCCCACGGCCTCGCGTTTCTCCGCCTCGGTGAGGAAGTCCGCCGCCTGGACCCGGCGCCAGAGCGATTCCCGCTCCGGCGCCAGGGCCTCGATGGCGTCGAGGTCGGGCTCCAGGCGGGCGGGGCCGAAGGCGGGTTCCAGCCATTGGGCGAGGCTCTCTGCGGTGCGGCGCGCCAGCGGGATCACCGTCTGCCGGTAGAAGGCGCGGTTGGCCTCGGCGTAATTGGCGTGGGTGTTGTCGCCCGCGAGGCCGAGCAGCAGGGGCGGCACGCCGAAGGCCAGGGCGATCTCGCGGGCGGCGGCGGCCTTCGCCTCCACGAAATCCATGTCCTTCGGCGAGAGCGAGAGCGGCTTCCAGTCGAGGCCGCCCTCCAGCAGCAGCGGCCGCCCGGCATTGGCCGCGCCCTGGTAATTCGCCTCCAGCTCGCCCTTGAGGCGGGTGAACTGCGCGTCGCTCAAGGTCGCGCCGGTGGAGGTGGCATAGACCAGCGCCCCGGAGGGCCGGGCGGCATTGTCGAGGAGCGCCTTGTTCCAGGCCCCGGCGGCGTTGTGGATGTCGAGCGCCACCGCCGCCGCCTCCATCGGCGACAGACCGTAATGGTCGTCGGCCGGGTGGAACAGGGTGAGGTGCAGGATCGGCGGCACGCCCTCGCGGGTCTGGTCGTGCCGCAGAACCCGCCCGCCCACGGTATGGTCGTAGGCGATGGGCCATCCATCGGGGCCGGGCACCACCCGCATCCGGTCCGGACGGAGAGCGTGGAGTTCGCGCGGGGTGCCATCGAGGCTCAAGGCTTCGAGATAGGCGTTCCCCCGGTCTTATGGAGCAGATGCACCAAGCCCTAAGGCGAGGCGCGTTCGTTTCGGACGGCCGGGTGAGGAACACCCGATGAAATTGATTGCAGTCGAACCGAATCAATTCCGTAGCGGGGATTATGCCCGTCCCCCCGTCATTGGGAGGGCTAACCGTTGATCGGGGCGCTCGCGCTGGGCTTCGCCGGAGCCTTATGCCTGTTCCAGGGTCCAGCTTTCACCGTTAAGCTTTCGCCACCTGTCTGCGGGCCGGGCCTCCTCGTCGGGCATTCTGAATGCGCGAAATTCGCGTTGAATGGACCGTACAGAACCGCCAACTTGAACTATAACCATCAGGTCGGAGGTGAATCTAATGGATCTATTTATTCCAAACACATCGTCGAAAGTTATGTAACCAATCATAGTTCCAGAAAGAATGGCATCATTCCTTGGCGATCTGGCAATGATGGCCGCGATCGTTTCGTTGGAGACCGTATAACCCAGGGGCGAAAGGACAAGCTTTCCCTGTTCCTGTGTCCCCATTTCCAAAATCTTAGTTCCGGGAAAATCGAGGGCTTCTGCATCTGGGAAGTTGGTGGAACCCATCCAAATCTTAGAATGGCGGGCAACAATTTTAACGTCTCTCGCTGGAGTTTGCCCAGTATTTTTTACGAGCATCTCAATGTGTGGAAATATTCCATCACTATCAGGATCAACAATGACCGAAGTCTCTTGCGAGACGATCTGAATATAAGCCCTAGCCTGAACCTCGCCAAGCCTGCGGCTTTCAGTAACAGCATTGTCGGCAACGCTCACGGCCCTGTGGGTGTAGATAATATTTATCAACAACCCGATCGTACCAAAAATGCCAACTATGAAAGAGAGCATGCCCCACAATGCAGCATCACTAGCGGAGTCTGCGGCTTTCCATTGGGCGCAAAGATCGGAATTACGATTGTCTTGGCCGGGCTTGCATGGCCACTTTTCTTCCTTGCTATCGCCCTGTTCGATGGCTTCGACAGACCTCGCAATCGTAGAAAAGCTTTTCTGCTCTGTTTGACCAGTTTTGCTTTGTTTTGCTCCGCTTTCCCGATTTGGCTGTGGGGAGGTGGTTAAGAGCGCCGCAGCTAGGAATATGCCAGCAAGGACGCCTACTCCTCCAAACGCAAAGACGTAGCGCCAACCGCTTCTAGACATTGCAACAAAAACACCGCTGTGAATCCGCCCCGGCTGATCTTATTCGCGATATTCCTTTCCGTCTCCTCCACACCCAAGGGAGCCAGCTTCTCGACCAATTCGCGGTAGCTGACGCCCTTCCGCTTCAACTCGGCCTTGAGGAGGTTCTTCGCGCGGGCCTGCCATTCGGTCTCATTTGCCTTCGTCATCATCGCTCCTGGGGTGAATATCACCATATCCGATATATACCCCCTTGATCTGATGACCAAACATCACCATATTCGATGTATCGACATCGGATATGACGACAGTGACCCAACACTTCCTCCTCTCGGCAGCCGCCCGCACCCTCTCCCTCAAGGCAATCTACAAGGGCGGTGAGGACAAGGCCTACCAGACCTTCAAGCGCCTTCGCTGGCCCGAGACGGACGGTGAGCCCGTGTGCCCCGGCTGCGGTTGCCTTGACCACTACGACATCTCGACCCGTCGTCGCTTCAAGTGCGCGGGCTGCGGCAAGCAGTTCAGCGTCACCAGCGGGACCATCTTCGCCTCGCGCAAGCTGGCCTTCACGGACCTGTGCGCCGCCGTGGCGATCTTCGTGAACGCGGTCAAGGGCCTCTCTGCCCTGCAACTCGGTCGTGACCTGTCGGTGTCCTACAAGACGGCCTTCGTCCTCGCTCACAAGCTCCGCGAGGCCCTTTCGGCTGAGACGCGCGGCTTCGGCCTAGACGGCGAAGTCGAGATCGACGGCGCGTACTTCGGCGGCTCGGTTCGTCCTGAGAACCGCAAGGAAGACCGCAAGGATCGTCGCCTCAAGGCCAACCTGAGCCCTGAGCGTCGGGTCGTCATCGTCATGCGCCAGCGCAAGGGCCGCACCCTGACGTTCGTCACCAAGCGCGAAGCCGAAGGCGTCGCCCTGGCTCAGCAGCACGTCGCCAAGGGCTCCAAGGTCTATGCCGACGAGGCCGGTCACTGGGATGACTTGAACGTCGCCTTCCCCGACATGGGCCGCATCAATCACTCCGAGGCCTACTCGGCTGACGGTGCCAACACGAACCAAGCCGAGAGCTTCTTCGCCCGCCTGCGCCGCATGGTGTCGGGCCAGCACCACTTCGTCACCGCCCGCTACCTTCACCAGTACGCCGCCGAGGCTGCTTGGAAGGAGGATCACCGCCGCGATCCGAACGGCATCGCCTTCGCTCGCACCATCCGTCTCGCGCTCGTCTCGCCGAAGTCCTGGGCCTTCTGCGGCTACTGGCAGCGCCGCCGTACCATGAAGGCAGCCTAATGGCCGAGTCAGTCACCATCATCCAACTTCGTGCCAAGCAGGAGGAGTTGCAGGACGCCATCGCGTACCTTGAAGGGAAGCTGACGGAGGCGCGGGCCGACCTCCTCCACGTGAGCGCGGTCCTGCGGCTGTTCGAGACGAACGGCGAGGTTCAGCAGTTCCCCGCCCACGTGAACCTCTCGCGCATGTTCAGCGCGGGCGAATTGTTCGCGCTCGCCACCAAGGCGCTGACGGAGAAAGGCGGGCCGATGACGACGCGCGAGCTAGGGGCCTACGTCATCAAATCGAAGGGCTGGGACACGATTGACCCGATCCTAGGTCGGGGTGTCACCCACAAGCTCGTCTATGTGATGAGCAAGGCCTACAAGCGGGGCCGCGTGCGAGCGATGGGATATGAGCGGGGCGTGCGGGTTTGGGGGCTGTTAGAGCCGTAACTAATGTCGCTGTTAATGCTGCTTGTGCGCCGCCAAATTGATTTAAAGGGCCACACAGCGGGGATTGATCGCATCGGCTGTTACAGACCGATCTTTCTAAGAATGGCGCTGGCGGGGCCTCTGAGGCCAGAATTTTGGCACAGACCCACAGCGCCGGTTGACCCCCGGTCAAAATTACGCAATGAATTGGAAATGGAAGCCGTCTTGGCTCCTGATATAGCGAAGCCGGGGTGTGGCGCCCCGGCTCCTATGTCCAAATCCGCAGGCCTTGGTCGGTTGCGGACGCTGTCTGGACGTGTGCATTCTAAGCGCCGTTGGATATCTGTCAACTGACCAAGGCCCTTTTTGAAGGGCCTACGATGACACCCAACGTGCGCCGGCCATCGCGCCGACTCTCCCCCGAAGATGCAATTGTTGTCTGGCTCCGTCATTGGAGCGGCGAATTCCAGAACCGGATCGCCGCATTCTTTGACGTGAACCCCGGCCGTGTGAACGAGGTCTTGAAGGGACAGTTGCATCCTGAAAGCCGCTCGGCGGCGCTCGCTCGTCGCTCGTCGATCTAGAGGGGCATCGGATGGCAAAATCAGCCCCACCCCGCCAGACTTCCTCGAAGGTCTCGACCCTGGCCTCCAAGGTGCTTTCGGGAACCCTCAAGCCGACCCTGGCGCAGTCCAAGGCCCTTGCCGCTAGCGCGCTGGGGCAGGATCAGACCAAGGGGCAAAGACCGAAGCGGTGAATTTATTGGCTGCCCAAGATCGAAAAAGGGGGGGGCGTACTCTTAGAATTGCGCCTCCTCTCAACAATCAACTCTCAAGCATAGAAAGAAGAGCGACCATTCCTGCGACAGATAAAATTAGCTTATTACTCTTGAATAACTCGGCAAGCAGGGGGTTGGAGAAAATAGTCAGAGACAGGATTGCTAGAGGAACAAGACTGACGCCGTTCGCAATGTCCAGCCCAGTCTCTTTGCAAACAATTTTGCGTTTAGGGTCAGACCTGTAGCACTTATATAAGGCGTATGCGATGCCGCCCAACAGAGAAAGGCAGTCTATCCAGTTCCCATCGAAAAAGGCTGTCGCAGAAGGCGAGCTCGCCGATACCTGATCCAAGCGAGCCCGCCAAAAAAATTTTAGATGACGTGCAAGATAGCGGCACCAATGCCGGCGGCAGCACCCATGCTTGCCCCGACTGCGCGCGGGTCTATCGTCCCGTGGTCAATCCAGCCGAACGCTGTCCCAGCCGTCACCGCGCCCAGAAGCGCGCACGACGCGACCTTCCTAATGGTGCGAATCACGCTCATAGCGTTTGCCTTTGTCATAGCCCCTACATGCTATTGAACCTGGGTCCCGTCAACGAACTGTTGATGCCGCCGTTCCAAAATCGCCCAGAATGGTGCTGATTGGCACCAACCCCCTTGGTGCATCTGCTCCATAAGACCGCGTTCCCCGAGACCATGAGGTGGCCGTAGAGCGTCTCCAGCAGGCGGGCGCCGCCCTCGCGGTCATTCGGCCGGGCAAGCAGCGCGAGGAGCGGATGCGGCCCCGCCCGGTCCGTCAGCACAAGGGGCAGGGCGGCCGCGGCCTCCGCCACCAGCCGCACCGCCCGGTGGACGATGGCGTTGCGCTGGAACCCCTCCCGCGCCAGCGCCCCGTAATCCCGCGCGGTCCAGACCGCCCGGCCCTCGCCATAGAAGGCGATGCCGAGGCCGGAAACCGGCGCCGCCTTGGTCTCGGCCACAGGAAAGGCGGCCCGCGCGAGGCGGGCGAGGAGGTTCGGCATGGGACTGTCCTCGACGGGGAACAACCCTCCCCCCTCTGCGGGGGAGGGTGGTCGCGGAGCGACCGGGAGAGGGGCGGCGCAGGTCGATCCTGAGAAGGCGGTGGCCGTTGCGCTGCCCCCCTCTCCCCGCACGCGGCGAGGCGGCAGCCGAGGGTGAGGGGGCGCGTCCGAATGAGCCACACCCGGAGAGACCCCCTCACCCTCGCCCTAGCGGGCTCACGTCGCCTCCCGGCAAGGGGAGGACGACGTCCTCTCCCCGCCCGGCGGGGAGAGGGGGATCAGCCTCTTTTGAATAGGGACGTGCCCTCAGGCTGTTGGACCCGAAGGCCGGCGCTCATTCCCCTCTCCCCGCCCGGCGGGGAGAGGGGAATGCGCTCACATCCGCCGGATCCGCGGCTCGGCCCTCTGCCCCAGCATCAGGTGGGTCAACGCCCAGACGAGGGCGTCGAGGCGGTCGGGGGAGGCACCGCTGGAGAGGCCGCCCGGCCCGAAATCGCAGAGCTCGTCCTCGAGCGCCGGCAGGCTGCCGACATGGTGGACGCGGCCCTGCGCGTAGAGCACCGAGACCGGCTCGGCCCGTAGATACTTGCCCCGCGTCGCCCGCACCGGGATCACCGGCACCGAGGCGTCGACCTCGGCGATGACCGCGATGGCCATCTCGCCGCCCTGGTTGACCTCGACCACGAGGCTGTCGGCCTCCAGGCGATGGTAGAGCGCCAGGGCCGCGCCGGCCCAGGCCTGCGGGCTCGCCCGGCCCAACGTGGCGTCGGCGACCACATAGGCATGCCCGTCCGGCCCGAGCCCGGCGGCGACGATTCCGCAGGCATCGGCCCCGGCCTTCGAGGAGGCGGGCGGGTCCACCGCCACGACGATCCGCCGAAGCTCCGGCATCCCGTCCCGGCGCGCGGCCTCGATCCCCTCCCGCGTCCAGAGCGCGTCGGGCCGGTCCTCGATCAGCTCGCCGTCGAGCTCCTGCCGCCCGAGCCGCGTGCCGGCATAGCGCCCCACCACGGTGTCGAGGAAGGACGGCGCGAGGTTGGCGGCGTTGTCGGCGGTGCGCGAGCGGCTCACCACCGTGAGCGGGTCGGAAAGGATGCGGCGGATCAGCGGGATCGGCCGGGGCGTGGTGGTGACGAGGTTGCGGGGCCGCTCACCGAGGCGCAGGCCGAACTGGATCATGTCGTAGGTGGCGTCCGGCCGGCGCCATTTGGCGATCTCGTCGGACCAGGCGGCGCCGAATTGCGGCCCGCGCAGGGAATCCGGCTCCTCGGCCGAGAAGGCCATCGCCACCGCGCCGTTGGCCCATTCGAGCCGCCGCCGCGAGGGCGCCCAATGCGGCCGCGCCCCGGAGAGCGCCAGCAGGCCGGACGGCCCCTCGATCATCACGTCGCGCACGTCGGCATAGGTCTCGCCGACGAGGGCGATACGGCCCACCGCCCGGGCGCAGAAGGCGGGGTCGCCCGTGGCCAGGGCCCGCACCCATTCGGCCCCCGTGCGGGTCTTGCCCGAGCCGCGCCCGCCGATCACCGCCCAGGTCGTCCAGTCCCCCCGCGACGGGCAGGGCGGCAGCTGGTCGGTCCGGGCGTTATGGAGCCAGTCCGAGGCCAGCGCCCGGATCAGGTGCGGCGGCAGGCTCGCCAGGAAACTCGGCATCCGGCCGCTCGCCGAGGCATGCCGCATAGCGCGCCGCGATTGCCGCGCGCAGGGCGGGCAGGTCGCTGTCATCGGCCGGGGGGCGGGACGTCTCGCGGGTCCCTTCTGCGAAAGGCCCGTCCGCAAGGTTGCGCTGCGCATCGCTCCGCTCCCGGTCTTCGCTAGAGAGGTCGTCGAGCAGCCGTTTCAGGCCGCCGAGGTCGCGCAGCACCTTCGCGGAATCGAGCGCGGGCGGCGTCTCGCCGCTCAGGGCCGCGTCGAACCGCGCGATCTGGCGGCCGATATGGGCGCGCAGGGCCTCGCCCAGATTGTCCATCACCCGCGCCGCCGGAGGCGCCGCCCCGGCCTTCGGCGGGCGCGGCGCCGGGCGGGCGCGCGGCCTGCGCTCGAAGCCGCAGGCCCGGAACAGGGCCGGCGCGCCGGCGACGGTGCCGCCCAGCGCCAGAGCCAGCGTCGCGGGCTCGATCTCCATCATCCCGTAGAGCGTCTCCACGGCGCGCCGCCGCGCGGGCGCCCAGGCTCCGGGGTCGAGCCGACGCGCTACGTCGCTCACCCCCTCGCGCCAGCCATGCTGGCGGTTCCATGTGCTGATCGTCTGAGCGCGGACCCCCGTCCGCTCCGCGATCTCGCGGCTCGTCATGCTCGTCGTCCGCATCAACTGCTCGACGAGTTTTCGTGTTTCCAAGGGAAGCTCCATCTCGCTGCCCCTCTCGTCACACTTCTTGAGCGTTCCTCATTGATACCCGAGGAGCGTCACGGTGTCAATCATAAATTCCTATTTTAGGATTCTTTAGAAGATGGTCGGGTGTGGGGCAGAGTAGAAGTGAAAAGCTAGATGTTTGGTCGCGTCCGCTCCCGAGCCCGAACGGACACTGGGATGGTCCGCTTGGAAGAGGAATGGTCGAGCGGGCCATAGCAGCTGATGGCAGCCGAAGCTGACTTTTCGGAGGACACATTCGATTAGACCTCCCACATGAAAGGCGGCCCGCCAAGGTTGCATCGCAGCCGACTATGCATGATCCTCGCTTGAAAAGAATTTGGTCACCGGAGTGCAGGCCTTGAGCTTGATGGATGATCTCGTTGCCGTTCCGCAACGAGAGAAGGGCGGAAGCATCGCGCTTGAACGGCTCGATTACCAAGCGTCGTGGGCTGTCTCGCTCGTTCTGCTTCTGCACGAAAAGCCCGAAGATTATGCAGTCGCGTTCGAATTCCACGACGACATAGTCGTGCTCAACGGCTCGTCCCAGCCCACGAAAGCACGCTTCTATCAAGTCAAAACGAGAGAGTCCGGTCATTGGACCGTGTCGCGGCTTACACAACGCTATCAGCGGCGTGGAGGAAGCGACAAAGTGCCTTCAATCGTGGCCAGGATGTACGATAACCGGATCAAGTTTGGCTGCGCGGCTGAGGTGCTTGGTTTCGTAAGCAACCAGCCTTGTGAGTTCATCGAACAGTCGAACTGCCCTTGTGCCTTCGACGAAGGCGATAGCGTTAAAACTGAGGCGCTTAGGAAAGCCTTAGCTGCCGAGGTTCCAACGTTTCCTGCAAGCCACATCAACCTATTCGAGTATCATTTAACGGATCTCCCTCTGAGCAGGCCCGGAACCATGCTCCGAGGTTTGATCATCCAATTCCTCGAGCGCGAACTCGGAATTCTGGACTGTCCCTCCTCAGCGTTCGTCGTGGTCGTTCTCGAACACGCCCGAGAACGATCTAAGCATATGGGGAGCGTGACGAACTTTCAGGATTTAATGCGGGCAAAGGTGCTCACGCGTGCTCAGGTCCAACAGATGTTGGACGAAACGAAACGGCGCCATCAAAGTAGGCCAAAGTGGTCTGCCGTTTCGGTCGACCTTACGGGGCTATCTCCCATCCAGAAGCGCGACATTGGCCGGGCTTGGGCAAGCTACGAGGTTGACAAACTCAGCCGAGCCTCCCTCGCGTTCGAGCGCTTCTGCACGAAACTGCGCGATCTTGTGAACAGTGTGGAAGATGACGGTCAAACGCTTGCTGAGATCGTCAGATCAAAACTTGGTCGCGTCCGCGCGCTCGCCCAGCAGTTTGGCACCTCTCAGGACGATGCGTATCTGAGCGCTGCCTTTTTGTATGAGTTCTCTTCATGAAAGACGAGCGGAAGTTCAGATTGCTGGTGAGAAATTTGCGCAAGAAATCAGATGAAAAACTTACACTTCAAAAAATTATATCTCATGTCCGACCTGGAGCAGGCGGCGTTTCAGACGACGTTCGACCCAAGGATGACAATAATTTTAGGGGGAAACTCGACCGGTAAGTCATCCCTGATTAAATCCTTGTACTGGATCCTCGGCGCGGATCCTGCGCGCATTCACGAAAGCTGGTCTAATCTGAAAGTGACTGGCCTTCTTGAATTCGAGGTAGATGATACAACTTTTTTCATGTTTCGGCATGGATCGATTTTTGGGCTGTTTGATGACGCAGGTGTCCTTAAGGAGTCGATGCAAAAGGTTACAAGCCAGTTGGGTCCCGCTCTCGCAAAGCTACTCGGAATCAATCTGGTTCTTCCGGACCGCAAGGGGAAACCGACAACCCCCACGCCCGCCTTCTTCTTTCTACCATTCTACGTCGATCAGGATGTGGGTTGGGAGCGTCCCTGGCAGTCGTTTAACGGTCTGAAGCAGTTCGCTGGGTACCATCGAAGCATTGTCTCATACCATTCGGGTATCTTGCCGGACGAATGGTTCGTCCGCCGAGCCGAGCTTCAACAAATTACCGCCGATAAAGGCGAGCTGCAGAGCCAAGCGACCATCGTTGAACGGTCGGCCCTGGCTCTTCGGCAATCTGTCACTCAGGATGCGTTGTCGATTGACCAAGAAGAGTACGAAGCTGCGATCCTACGTTTACTCGCGGAGTTGAAAAAGCTGCGCGAGAAGCGAGCCAAGTTTGCTTCCGCATTGAGCGACGCTATCGCACAAAGAACGCTCCTAAACGACCAGTTCGAGGTTGGCCGTCGCGCCCTTAAAGAACTTGAGGACGATCGCCAGTGGCTCGTGGAGCGTGGCGATGAGGATATTCCTTGCCCAACGTGCGGAACGATCCACGAGAATAGCTTTGCTATGAAGTTCGGCATTATTGAGGACCGCGAGGCATGCGTTGCGGTTCTGAATGAACTTGTGGACCAAATTATCGAGGTCAAAGCGCAGGTTGAAGCCGCTCGCCTTAATCTTAGGACCGTTGACGAGCAGGTCGCAGCAGCCCAGCAGGTGCTCACCATCAAACACGGGGAAATCACTCTCGCTCAGGTAATTGCCTCAGAGGGACAGCGTCAGGCTTTAAGTGTCTTCGATCAGCAGGCGACGGAGATTGAGGGCAACATAACTGATCTGACAAATCAAATTGAGGCGGTCAAAAAGTTGATTCGGAAACTCGAAAACAAAACGAGAAAGCAGAAAGTCGAGGCGTTTTTTGCCAAACAAATAAGAGAAAATTTAAACTTACTCGATGTAAAGAATGTTAATTTGGAGAAGGTGCAGAAAATCGACTACACAATCAAGGATACCGGATCAGTTCATCCGCGTGCAATCCTGTCCTATGTTCTCGCGTTCGTCGGAACCTGCTTCGAACATACAACTGCAATCACGGCGCCTGTCATTCTCGACAGTCCACTGCAACAGGATCAGGACCCCGTAAACGCGAAGCGCATTTTCAGCACGATTGAAGCGCAGAGGCCTGCAAACGCACAGTTCATCGTGGGGTCGGTGTCGCTAAATGGATATGAGATGAGCGGAAAAACGATCGATTTGACAGAAGAACGTAAGCTGCTCCAGCCTAATCTTTATTCGGACGTGTCGGCACTTATTGATGGTTTCAGAAGGCAAATGGTTTGATGGCACCTCAGGCGTCTGCACTGGGGGATGCGTTTTGGTAGCCACCTGATCGGCGCCTATAATCGGCTTCGGCGCACAATCGAAGGTTTGTTTCCGGGCGTCGCGTCAGATTCCGCATCTCACCCTGGGCCAACCTCCCACGCCAGCGCCTAACCTCAGAAATCGCTCGCCTTGGGCCGTGAAGAATGGGGCGGTGTCCTCACAAACGCGGGCTAGACCGGGTGTCGCGACCGCCGCCCCTCGGCGGCGGCGCGCGTCAGCCTTCCCCCGCTCAAGCCGGGATCGCGTCCGCGCTGGGCGGCGTCCGGGGGCGGGGCATGATCGTCGCCGGGCAGGGCGGCGGGTCGTCGTCGTCGTTGTTTCGACGGCGCGGGCGGAGATAGCGGTGCAGGTTCGCGAGGCGCGGCCGGCGGCGCGGCGCGGGCCGGGGCGCGTCGGCGGCGGTCGTCTCCGGGGCGGCAGGGCCGTCGAGTTCGGCGAGCGCCGTGAGCAGGGCATCGACGGTGACCGGCTCGGCCCTGGCCCCGGTGAGACAGCGCAGGCCCGGCGCGCTCTCGAGGGCGCAGGCATCCGAGACCCAGGAGGCCAGGATCGTCCGCTTCTCCTCGCGGGAGAGGAGCGGGTGCGCCAGAACCTCGCGCGGATGACGAAACACGTCCCCGGGAGCGACCACGGCCTGCCAGGCCTCGAACGAGGCGGGCTGCGTGGCGGCGGGGTTCATGATGCCGGAATGCCCGGCGCCGGAACGGGACAAGTGCGTTTCCCTCATCGACATGATCGATCCTCCCTATGGCTGTGAGGCAGGACTGAGAACGGGATGCGGCCCTCGTGGGCCTGAAGGCCCCCGAGGGTCTCTCTCATGCTTGGCGTCGGCGATCAGGCGGCCTCGGCGTGGTCCTCGACCTGGGCGGGCGCGTTGTCCTGGCCCACCGCCTGCGCCGCGCCGCCGATGGCGATGCGGCGGGGCTTGTAGGCCTCCGGCACCTCGCGCACGAGGTCCACGGTCAGCAGCCCGTTGTCGAGGCTGGCTCCGGTGACCTTCACGTGGTCGGCGAGGTTGAAGGTCTGCCGGAACGGGCGCGTCGCGATCCCGCGATGGAGATAGGCGCGCTCTCCGTCCTGGCCCCCCTTCTGGCCCGTCACCTGAAGCACGGTGTCGTGCTGCGTCAGGTCGATCTCATCCGGGGTGAAGCCCGCCACCGCCATGGTGATGCGATAGGCATCGTCGGCCACCTTCTCGATATTGTAGGGCGGCCAGGTGGTCGACGGCTCGATCCGGGTCGCCTGGTCGAGCAGCGAGATCATGCGGTCGAAGCCGACGGTCGAGCGATAGAGCGGTGCGAAATCCAAAGTCCTCATGACCACATCCTCCTGAAGAGCAACGTGATGACAAAGCGCGCCGGACACCGTGTCCGGCGCCAGAATGCGAGCCCATCCGGGCCTCGCACGCGCATAACGCCGATGGTGGGATGTGGTTCCGGGGTGGTGTCGATTTTTTTCGCGGTGTGAGGGGTCGGGCTTCGGACCTCTCGCGGGCAGCGCGGGGCTGCTGGGTTCTCACATCTGCTCGTGCAGGCAGAGCGCGTCCCTCTCCCCCTTGTGGGGAGAGGCTAGGAGTGGGGGTGGCTCCGCTAGCCTCCGAAGCAGCAGGAGGGTCGCCCGACCACCCCCACCTCCAACTCCTCCCCACAAGGGCAGGGCGATCGCATATGACACCACGCCGTCATTCCGGGTCGCCACAGGCGAGCCCGGACCCGGAGGGCCGCGCCGGAGGCGTGCAATCCCGAGCCGCCGACAGTGTAAAGTCCTGCACCACTTGTGTTTCTGGATCCCGGGCTCCGCTGCGCGGACCCGGGATGACGGGGTGGTGCCAGCGGGTTTCTGACAGGCAAATCGGCATATGCGATAGCCCTGCCACAAGGGGGAGGAGGGCAGAGCCGCGCATCTCGCGCGATCTGCGAACGGTGGGGCCGGGCTCTCAGCGGGCGCCGGCAAATTGTTTGATCACCGCGAGCGGGGCGGCAGGGGCCGGCCACAGGACGAGGCGGTAATGGTCCTCGCCGTCCAGGCGGTCGTCGGTGAGGGTGGTAAGGCCGCCGAAACAGGCGCGGACGCGGTAGGTGCCGGGTGCAACGGACAGGATGTCGATGGACCCGCCCGTGCATTCGTGGATTTCGAGCCGGCCCGAGGGCAGGTCGAGGCTCGCCTCCACCACATGGTCCCAGAGGTCGAGGGCCTCGTCGGGCGGCCCGTCGAGGAGGTCGAGCTCCACCGGCACGGACATGTTGCGCTCGGGCTGGATGACCACGAGGAACGGCGCCGTCTTGACCCTCAGCTGGAGGTCCTCTTCGGTGTAATCCAGCGCCGCGTCGGGCATCTCGCCGTGATCCCAGAGATAGAACTGATGGTAGTCGGCGAAAATCTCGTAGCGCTTCTGCATGGCATCGCTCCCGCTGGCGCGACCGGAATAGGACGTTCGCCCGGTTTTCGCGATGACCCCGTCCGATGGCGGTGCGAAGGCCGGTCGCGTGGCGGTTGGCTCTCGTCATTCCGCCGGGGCGAGGGGCCGGGAGCGGTCTTTCCCCGTGAGGCCGAAGAAGCCGACCGCCGAGGCGACGATGACGCCGCCGCACGCCGCCGCGATCCCGAGCACGAGCCCGAACCCGCCCCTCTCGTGCAGCAGGGCGATCAGCGGCACCGCGAACCCGCTCACGGTGAAACCGAGGAAATAGCGCACGCTGTAGGCCCGCGCGCGGTAGAGCGGCGGCACGTAGCGGGCCACCATCGCGTCGTTGATCACCACCTGCCCGTAGAGCGCGGCCATGGTCAGGACGAGCCCGGCGAGGAGCGGGACGCCGCTGCTCAGGGCGGCGATCCCGAGGCCCAGCGGCTGCAGCACGGACAGGCCGAGGAACAGCGCCGGCAGGCTGTAACGGTCGATCAGTCGCCCCATGAGGAGCTGGGTCAGGGCTCCCACCATGAAGACCAGGGTGGCCACGGAGCCGATCAGCGCGAGGGGCAGCCCCTCGCCGACGCGCTCGTCCACCACCTTCGGCAGGGCGATGGTGGTGATGTTGAAGGTCATCCCGCCAGCCACGATGGCGCAGGCGAAAACCACGAGCAGGGGGATGGGGCGGGACACCGCGAGCACCGCCTTCCCCCCTTCCTTGCCCTGCGCGCCCTCGCCGTCGCCGGGGACCATCGCCAGAAAGGCCGCTCCGCAGGCGAGGCAGACCAGCCCCGGCACCACGAAGGCCGCCTGCCAGCCGAACCCCGTCGCCAGCAGCGCCGTGACACCCGAGGCCGTCGCGGCGCCGACATTGCCCCACACGCCGTTCACGCCGAGGTCCCGCCCGAGGCGGCGCGAGTGGGAGACCAGCATGGTCGAGCCGACCGGGTGATAGATCGCCGAGGCCAGCCCGAGCACGCAGAGCCACAGGGCGAAGGCCGTCGGGCTGGCGGCGCTCGCGACCCCGAGGCACGACAGGCCGTAGCCGAAGAAGAACACCGCCAGGAGGTTTCGCCGTCCGAACCGGTCGGCGAGCCAGCCCATCGGCAGCGCACAGAGGCCGAAGGCCACGAAGGCCCCGGTGGCGAGCGCGATGAGCTCCCCATAGGAAAGCCCGGTCTGCGCCGCAATGGCGATCACGGCCGTCGGGTAGATCAGCAGCACGAAGTGATCGAGGGCATGCGCCACGTTGACGAAGCGCAGGGTGCGGCGGGACAGGGTTTCGGCGTCCATCGATAGAGGATCTCCGCAGGCAGGCCCCGCTCTAGCTGACCCGTTGAACGCTGTCGGGCCGAAGGTGTACGCGATCGGGCCAAGGCAAACGACGCCAAGGCAAACCGCGCCGACGGGGAAACCATGCGCTCCATCAGGGCCGAGGATTATCAGGACGTGCCCCGCGCCGTCGCGGTAATGCCCAAGACCTTCGTGGCCGGCAGCCGCACGGAGCGGCACTCCCACAAGCGGGCGCAGCTGCTCTACGCCACCGCCGGATTGATGATGGCGACCGCCGAGGACGGGACCTGGGTGGTGCCGGAGGGCCATGCCCTGTGGATCCCACCGCGCCTCCCCCACGCGGTGGTCATGCATGGCGAGGTCGCCATGTGCTCGGCCTATCTGGCCGTCGAGGCCATCGCCGGCTTCTCCGAACGGGCGCGCGTCATCGAAGTCTCGCCCCTCCTCGCCGCCGCCCTGGTCGCCCTGACAGGCGAGCCCGTTCTGTATGACGAGACGGGTCGCGGCGGGCATCTGGCCGCCCTGGTGCTCGACGAGACGAGACGCGCCCCCGAAACCCGGTTGACCCTGCCCTTGCCGCAGGATGCCCGCCTCCGCCGGATCTGCCTCGGGTTGATCGACGATCCCGCCTTGGCGCTCGGTCTCGACGCCTGGGCCGACCGGGCCGGCGTGAGCCGCCGGACCCTGACGCGCGGGTTTCGCCGGGAAACGGGCCTCAGCTTCGGGCAGTGGCGCGCGAGGGCCAGGATCGTGCGGGCCCTGGCCCTCGCGGCCGATGGCCGGGCGGCACGCCACGTCGCCGCCTCGGTCGGCTATCGCAGCATCCAGGCCTTGAGGGGCAGGACCCAAGCGCTGATCGGACAGGAGGGGGACACCCGGCCGGGCTCGGCGATCGTCGCTCCGCCGGATTGAAGAGCGTCGTCCGTCCCGGCAGGATCGGTCATGCCCCGAGCCCGAGGAGCCCGCACAATGGGTCGACATCCGCGACCTCCCCAGCGCCGTCTCGGACCCGTTCGGGGCCGATCGCGATGCTGATGCGTCTGCTCGCCCTGTCGCTGGCGATATCCTCGCCCGCCTGCGCCTTCGACGAACTCCTGGTCCGGCCGCCGACGAGTCTGGCGGACGAGTGCGTGAACGGCCTCGTCGAGCATCGAACAGGCCAGTGGAAGCGGCGGGACCGGCCGCTCACCTCCGGGGCGTTCGGGAGCGTCGAGGAGATCGTGCGGGACGTCGACCCGCCGGCCCTGCGCACCCTGGCGGAGCGCGGGTGCAGCCGGCACTTTCGGCATCTCTTCCTCTCCTGCACACGGGTCGATTGGTCCGAAAATGCCAGTCCCGCCCTCCGGCCCATGGGCGTTTCGGCCGAAACGGAGGCGGAGATGATGCGGGTCATGCGCGGATGCCTCGCCGACCTGAAGCAGGCGGGCGTGCCGCCGGTGAGGAAGCGATGAGCGCGCAGCCGGACGGATGGAAGCGCCTGCCGTTCGGTAAGCGGGACGAGGCTATCGGGAGGTCGTGGTCCCCGACGATCCGGGTGGACATTTCCGGTCGGTCGTTCTCCGTCTATCCATCGGGCGCGATGAGGAACGCGACGCGGCGGTTCCGCTGCCGTCCGGCGGGGTCGTCGCGACCATCGGGATTGGCGTTGGGCGCGACCGGCATGGTCTCGCCCTTGCCCGCCGCCGACAGGCGCCCGGCGGCGATGCCGCGCCCCACCAGCCAAGCGCGGACGGAGACCGCCCGGCGCTCCGACAGGGCCTGGTTGTAGGCGTCCGCGCCCATGGCGTCGGTGTGGCCGGTGATGGCCATACGGGCCTTCGGCATGGCCGCGAGAACCTCTGAGAGCCGGACCAGGGCCGGGCGGGCTTCGGCGCGGATCACGGACTTGTCGAAGTCGAACAGGACATCGCTCGGCAGCTCCACCAGGATGCCCGCGCCCTCCCGCCGGGCGCCGAGGGCGGAGAGGTTGGCCTCCGTCTTCAGACGCGCCTCGGACGTCATGCCCTTCGCCCCGAAGGAGGAAGCGCCGCCCGAACTGGCCGCAGCGCTCGGTTGGGGCTTCTCCTCCCAATGCGAGGCGGGGAGGCCGATCTCGGCGAACCGGGAGGGAGCCTCGCCGATCGCGGCCCCGCCCGCCGTCACGGTGTAGCTCGACGCATGTCCCTCCGGAGCGAGCCCGGGCAGTGCCAGGATCGCCGCCAAAAGCACTGCCCCTCTCACGGGGTCAGAGCCAGCGGAACGGTGATCCCGGGCGCGTTGATGTCGTCGCCGGACCGGCCGGGGTTGAAGACCAGCGTCAGCCGGCTCGCGTCGGAGGGCAGGGCGCCGGGGAAAACGAGATCGCCCTCCATGGTCCGGCCGTTGAGAACGCGCATCCACTTGTTGTCGGCGATCTGGCGTAGGTGGAGGCGCTGCTCCGCCCCGTCGCCCCAGGCGAGATAGGCGTTCTGGCGGTCGTTCATGTTGACGAAGGTCGTCTTGTGGCTGTCGAAACTCGCCAGCAGGCGGACCGTCGTGGCGTCCTCACCCAAAGTGACGGATTTCACCTGTACGGTCAGGCCCACCGGCGCGCTGACCTGCCCTCCGGCGATCGTCACTGTCCGGTCCGCAGCGTGTGCCGCGACGGGTAGCAGGATCATCAACGCGAGGGCAGTCAGTCTCGAGACCAAAGCGGCGTTCCTTTCGAACGGAGAGACGCGGGCTTACGGTCAGGCATATAGAGAAATCGGCCCCCGCCGGAAGATGCGGGTGCCGCCAAAGCGAGGCGGGACCGGAGCCACGCCTCGTCTGCAAGTTAAGTGGGGGCGACACGTCAGCCTCCCGCCGCTCCCGCTCAAGGGGATTCCCTCACACGATGCCGCTGGCTGCGAACGGCCACGGCTTTCCGAGCCGTTCGGCGACCTTCGCCGGATCGTGGCCGACCTCTGCCACGGCCGCCTCCACCTCCTCGCTCGGGGTCTGGAAGTAACGGGCCCAATAGGCCTTGTCCCGGGGCTCCTTCAGCGACACCGTGGTGGGCGCCTCGGGCGTGGATCCGTCCATGCTCATCGGGCGGCTTCCTCAGCTTCGGTGCCGGGCCGGTCGCTTGGATCGTCCGGCGTTTCCTGAACGATCCCGCTCACTGTATCCTTCGGGCCGGTCGCGGCGCTGTTCTGTTCCGGCTTGCCGGAACCGCCGCCGCGCGACCGGTCGGAGGTGGATTCGGTCAGCGTCTCGGTCGGTTTCGTCGTCTCGGACATGCGTCGCTCCCTGATCTGACGGGGCAACGCCTGAAGCGCGGTACGGGTTCGGGCCGGCCTCAATCGAGGTAGCTCAGGGCCATCCCCGTCCGGGGGTGGGGGAACACTCCCATACGCACCCCATAGATCGCCTCCAGCCCCTCAGGCGTCACGACCTCGACCGGGGTGCCGCGCGCGATGAGGCGTCCGCCATGGAGCGCGATGAGGTCGTCGCAGGTGCGGGCCGCCATGTTCACGTCGTGCAGGACCACGATGACGGTGAGGCCCCGCTCCTGGGACAGGTGACGCACGAGGGAGAGCACCTCGATCTGGTGGGCGATGTCGAGGGCGGCGATGGGCTCGTCGAGAAGCAGGCAGCGCGCATTCTGCGCCACCAGCATGGCGAGCCAGACGCGCTGACGCTCGCCGCCGGAGAGGCTGTCCACCATGCGCTCGGCGAAGGGTGTCACCTTGGTGAGCCGCATCGCCTCGGCGATGGCGTCCCGGTCGGTCGAGCCCAGTCGGCCCAACGCCCCGTGCCAGGGATAGCGGCCCATGGCGACGAGCTCCTTGACCAGCATGCCGGGCGCCTGCGGCGTCGCCTGCGGCAGGTAGGCGACCTCGCGGGCGAAGGCGCGGTCTCCCAGACTCTCGATCGATGCGCCCTTGAACAGGAGACGGCCACCGCTCGGGGCCTGCTGGCGGGCCAGAAGCTTGATCAGGGTCGACTTGCCCGAGCCGTTATGGCCGATGAGGCCGATGACCCGCCCGGTGGGGATGGTGAGGCTCAGTGGGTGCAGCAGCACGCGTCCCGGAACGGAAAACGTGACCCCGTCGAGGCTGTAGTCCGCATCGTCCGGACTCGGCTCGCGTCTCGCTCCCGCATCGGCTCGGCTCAAGGACATCGTTCGCCCGTTCGACGCTGCAACGCCGCCATGATGGTGGGATCGAGGGCCGCGTCAGGCCCGCGCACCGGCCCTCTGCCGGTCGGCGAGGAGCGATTGGGCGATCTCATGCCCCCGCATGACCAGGATGGACAAGAGGGTATCGCTCAGACCGTGGGTCGGCTCGCTGAAACCCTGGACGTAGATGGCGGGCTCGAAGCCGGGCCGGGTGGCGAGGCGGTAGTCGCGTCCGATGGCGCCGTCGGTGAGATGCGGCGCGAGGGCCGGCATCATGGTCTCCAGACGGTCGCGGCGGTACCCCGTGGCGAGAATCACGGTGTCGTAGGATTCCCGCGTCGTGAGGCCGGTGGCGGCGTCCAGGGTTTCGAGGACGATCTCGCCGGCCTGCTCCGAGGCCCCGACCACGGTGGTCCTCGGCCGCAGGGCATGGCGATGCTCGCCGCTGACCTTCTGCTGGTAGAGGAGATCGAAGATCCGCGTCAGCAGGTCGGTGTCGATCACCGAGTAATTGGTGCCGCGGAACTCGTCGATGATGGCCCGGCGATGGGCCTCGGGCTGGCCATAGACGAAGTCGGTGAAGCCCGGGTTGAAGATCTCGTTGACGAAAGGGCTGTCATCGGCGGGCTTCAGCGCCTGGCCGCGGAAGATCATGGCGATGTCCGCGTCGGGGATACGGCTCTGCAGGTCGAGGAACAGCTCCGCCGCCGTCTGGCCCGCGCCGATGACGGCGATGCGCGGCCGGCGCGTGGAAGCCTCCGGCAGGGGAACACCGTCGATCCGCGACAGGTAGCGCGAGGAGTGGAACACCCGGGCGCTGCTCTGCAACTCCTCGAAGACCGGCAGGATGCGCGGCTCGCCCCCGGTGGCGAGGATGACGGCGCGGGTACGCCGCCTCTGCTCGCGGCCATCGGCCTTGCGCGAATGGACCAGCAGGTGGCGGATGGTATCGCCGCGTCCCTCCGGCTCGATGGCCAGCACCGTATCGCCGTAATCGCAGCGATCGGCGAAATGCCCCGCGACCCAGCGCAGATAGTCGTTGAACTCGATCCGGCTCGGGAAGAACGACTTGCGGTTGATGTAGTCGATCAGCCGGCCGTGGACATGCAGGTAGTTGATGAAGGTGTAGGGACTCGTCGGATCGCGCAGGGTGACGAGATCCTTCAGGAAGGAGATCTGCATCCCGCTATCGGGCAGAAGCATCCCGCCATGCCAGACAAACTCGTCCTGGCGCTCCAGAAAGCGCACGCGCGGTTGGCGGCCCTGCTGCCGTCCCGCCTCGTCGAGGGCGATGGCGAGCGCCAGGTTCGACGGGCCGAAGCCGACGCCGACCGCGTCGTAGGCCGGTGCTTCGTCGTCGTCCCAGCGCCCGCCCTGCGAACCCCGGAAGGTGTCGCGCAGGGAATATGAGGTGTCCGAGGGGTCGTAGGATTCCGTCATCACCGAACCTCCATTCCTGCGCCGAGATGTCCGCGCCGAGCGGACCTCACGATCCGCCGGCAACTGTCAGGCTAAGGGACGTTCGGGCGGGGGAGGGATTTAGGAGCCGCCGCGAAAATAGTTGCGCCGCCGCTTAAATTTCGGCCGTCCGCCACCGTCTTGGGCTTCGACACCGGCCCATTCGCGGAGCACGACGCCATGGCTATCGACGACAGCGAAGCGACGTTCCTCGTCGTGATCAACGGGGAGGAGCAATACTCGGTCTGGCCCGCCCACCGCGCCGTCCCGGCCGGGTGGCGTGCCACCGGCTTCTCCGGGCCACGCGCCTCGTGCCTCGCCCATATCGAGACGGTCTGGACCGACATGCGGCCGCTCAGCCTGCGTCGCGCCCTCGACGGCGACGCCAGAGCCTGAGCGTTCCGCCCCCGTTCCGATGACACTTCCAGGACATCCGATGATCGACGGTCTTCCGCGCGCGCCGCTGGCGGTCCCGCCCGCATCAGACCTCGTTAGCCACCTGCGTTGGCTCGAGAGGAACCACGGCACCGTCCCGGCCCTTCATTTCCTCGACGACCCCCGGTCGGGCGAGATCACCGTCACCTATGCGGAGCTCGCCGGGCGCGCGCGGGCAATCGCCGCCCGGCTGCGGCGATCGGCGAGCCCCGGCGATCGGGTCTGCCTGTTGCTCGATACCGGCCTCGATTATGTCGCCGGCTTCTTCGGCTGCCTCCAGGCCGGCCTCATCGCGGTCCCGGTCTTCCCGCCGGAGCCGCGACGGGCGCAGCACCAGGCGCGGATCGCCGCCATCATCGGTGATTCCGAGCCCGCGATCGTCCTCGTCCATCGCGGCGACGCGGATTCCGTTCGCGACCTGCTCGCCGAATCGGGCCAGCCAGGGGCGGTCCTTCCGGTGGAGGACATCACCCCGGACGACCTCGCCGAGGGGGAGGGCGCCGACTGGCTCGTTGCCACGCCGGCACCGGAGGCGGTGGCCTTCCTGCAATACACGTCGGGCTCGACGGCGGTGCCGAAGGGCGTGGTCGTGAGCCACGGCAATCTCATCGCCAACGAACATCTGATCCGGGTCGGGTTCGATATCCGCCCCAATGACGTTATGGTGAGCTGGCTGCCACTCTACCATGACATGGGGCTGATCGGCGGGATGCTGCAGCCGATCTACACAGGCATCCTGGGCGTCCTCATGTCGCCCAAGCATTTCCTCGGACGACCGGCACGCTGGCTGGAGGCCATCCACCGCTTTCGGGGGACGATCAGCGGCGGACCCGATTTCGCGTTCCGCCTATGCCAGGACAGGGTCGATGACGAGACGGCGGCGCGTCTCGACCTGTCGAGCTGGCAGATCGCCTTCTCCGGGTCGGAGATGGTCCGCGCCTCCACCATGGCCGAGTTCGCAGAACGCTTCGCGCCCGCCGGCTTCGATCCCCGTGCGCTGAGGCCGTCCTACGGTCTGGCGGAGGCGACGCTCTTCCTCACCGCGGGCCAGCGGGGCGAGGGCATGCGCAGTCTTGACCTCGACCCGGCCATTCTCGCGGAAGGTCGTGCCGTGGCGGCAGGGGAGGGCACTCGGCTGGTCGATTGCGGTTTCGCGCAGCCCGACCATCCGATTCATATCGCCGGACCTGACGGGTCCTGCCTGCCGGATGGGGCGATCGGCGAGGTCGTGGCATCCGGCCCAAGCCTCGCCCAGGGCTATTGGCGCAACCAGGACGCCACCGATGCCGCCCTCGTCGAGCGGGACGGTATCCGGAGCCTCAGGACGGGAGACCTCGGCTTCCTGCATGGGGGCCGGCTGTTTCTCGTCGGGCGCGAGAAGGATCTCATCATCCTGCGCGGTCAGAACGTCTACCCGCAAGATGTGGAGCGGGTCGTCGAGCGGAATGTCGACATCCTGCGCCAGGGACGCATCGCCGCCTTCGCCATCGAGCGGGATGGGCGTGAAGGCATCGGCGTCGCGGTGGAGGTCTCGCGCACCGTCCAGAAGCTCACCGCGCCCGAGGCGCTGGCCGCCCTGGTGTCCGAGGCGGTCGCCGATGCCTTCCTCGAGACCGCGCGTGTCGTCGTTCTCCTCAATCCAGGCGGCCTGCCGCGCACATCCAGCGGGAAGATCCAGCGGGGCGCCGCGCGGCGCGGGTGGCAGGCAGGCTCCCTCGACGCCTATGCGGTGGTGGAGGATGGCCGCCGAGTCGACGGAGAGGAGGCACCGAACCCCCGCCCCGATACAACCATAACCGGGTTGGAGTTGCGCCTCGCCGCGATCTGGTCCGCGCTTCTCGACCGCAGCGACGTGACCCGCGACAGCCACTTCTTCGCCCTCGGCGGCAACTCGATCGCGGCCATACGGATGCTCGCCGAGCTTCGCACCGCGCTCGGCGTCGCAGTTCCCCCACAGGTTCTGTTCGCTCATCCCCGGCTCGGGGCGTTCGCCGGCGCGGTGGAAGCCGAAATCGCGGCGGGCCGGAAAGCCCTCCTGATCAAGCCCGCATCGCGGGAGGTAGCGCTTCCCTTGTCCCTGGCGCAGGAGCGGCTGTGGTTCGAGGCCGAGTTCGGCGACGACGAAACTCATCATATCGCAGGCGGTATTCATCTGCGCGGCTCCCTCGACCGCGATGCCCTGACGCGCAGCCTCGATGCCCTCACGGCGCGCCACGACGCCTTCCGGACGCGGCTCTCTCGCAGACCCGATGGTCGCGGAGAACAAAGGATAGAAGCCGGCTACAAGATAGATTTAGCCGACTTCGATCTCTCGACGATCCCTCTACAATCCCGCGAAAAGCGCTTCGCCGAACTCTGTCGCGAGGAGGCCGAACGGCCCTTCGCGCGATGCGGCGGCCCCCTGGCGCGCTTCACCCTGGTCCAGCTCGACGAGACGCATCACGTCCTCCTCACCGCCCTGCATCACATCGTGGCCGACGGCTGGTCCATGACGGTGATCCTGCGTGAATGGCCCGCCCTGTACGCGGCGGAAGTCGAAGGACAATCGGCCGATCTGGCCGCCCTAGCGATCCAACCGGCCGATATCGCATTCTGGCAGAGGGGTGAGGCCCAGGCCGAAGCTATGGACGCCGATCTGTCCTGGTGGCGTGACCGCCTCGGCGACGCGGAACCCGCCCTGTCCCTTACCGACCGTCGCAGGCCCGCCGGGCAGCCAGATCGCGTCTGCCGGCACGGCTTCGCGATCGCTGACGGCCTGACCCGCCAAGTCACGGCCCTCGCGGCGGAAACTGGCACGTCGCCCTTCGCGATCCTGCTCAGCGCCTTCGCGCTGTTCCTTCACCGCTACGGCGAAGCACGGCACCTGCGCATCGCGATGCCGGTAGCGGGTCGCCACCTGCCCGGCGTCGAGAATCTCGTGGGCGTCTTCGTAAATACGCTGGTGCTGCCGGTGACCATCGATCCGGTTCTGCCCAGCCGCGAGATCGTGAGCCGGACCTGGGCCTCGCTCACCGATGCGCTGGCCCATCAGGATCTGCCCTTCGAGCGTCTGGTGGAAGCCCTTCAGCCGAAGCGTGTTCCAGGTCGCGCACCGCTCGCCCGCGTCATGATCAGTCAGCAGCCGGCGGCTTTGGGCGCTTTCGGTACGGCCGGCAGCCTCACGCTGGAAGCGTTCGGCCAGGATACCGGCACGCCCGCCTACGATCTCGTCTTGGAAGTGGCGGAGAAAGCCGGCAGCCTGTCCGCGACCTTCGCCTATTCCGAGGCCCTGTTCGATAGTGATACCATCGCCCGGTTCGAGCACGGCTATCTTGCCCTCCTCGACGGCCTCACCGGTACCCCGGCCGAGCGTGTTGACGCATTGCCTCTGGTTCCGTTCGATGTGCTGGCGGATCTGTCGGCGCCCTACGCGGACGGGATGCCGCTGTCGGAGGCACTGGTGCCGGAGCTCATCGGCGAGGCGGCCCTCGCCGCGCCCGACGCCCCGGCGGTGGTCTGCGGGCCACGCACCACCACGTTCGGCGAGCTCGACCGGGCCGCCAACCGCCTTGCCCACCGGTTGATCCGCGAGGGCGTCGGACCCGAGACCGTGGTCGCCGTCGCCCTGCCGCGCGGGCCCGACCAGATCGCCGCCTTCCTCGCCATCCTCCGGGCCGGCGGCGCCTTCCTGCCCCTCGATCCGGCCCAGCCGACGGCGCGCCTCGCCGCCCTTATCGAGGATGCCGGCGCCCGCCTGCTGCTGGCCCAAGGCAGCATCCTCGAAGGGCTGGACCGAGCCGGTCCGGGCGGCCTCGCGCGGCTCGACCCGTCGAACCTCGACCTCGCCTCCGAGCCGGAGACCGCGCCGTCCCACACGGCCCATCCGGACCAGCTCGCCTACGTCATCTACACCTCGGGCTCGACGGGTCGGCCCAAGGGCGTCGCCGTGGCCCACGGCCCCCTGGCCCGGCACGTGCGCGCCACCGGGGCGGTCTACGGCACGGGCCCGGAGACCCGCGAGCTCCATGTCCTGTCGATGAGCTTCGACGGGGCGCAGGAGCGCTGGATGGTGCCGCTGGCCTTCGGCGGCTGCGTCGTGCTCAAGCCGGACGGGCTGTGGACCCCGCGCGAGGCGCTGGACGCCATGGAGCGCCACGGCGTCACCCATGCGGGCTTCCCCACCGCCTACATGCACCAGCTCGCGCTGGAGGCCGCCAGCGGCCCGCGCCCGAGCCGGCGCTCGTACAGCTTCGGCGGCGAGGCGCTGTCGCGGGAGAGCTTCGCCCTGATCGGCCGGGTGCTCGACCCGACCCTGCTGATCAACGGCTACGGCCCGACCGAGACGGTGATCTCGCCCCTCGTCTGGCGGGCCCGGGCCGGCGACGCGGTGGAGGGGGCCTACGCGCCGATCGGCCGGGCGGTGGGGGATCGCCGGGCCTACATCCTCGACGCGGCCTTGCAGCCGGTGCCGGTGGGCGTCACCGGGGAACTGCATCTGGGCGGTGACGCTCTGGCGCGGGGCTATCTTAGCCAGGCCGGGCAGACGGCGGACCGGTTCATCCCCGACCCGTTCCCGGAGCTGTCGGGTCGGGACGGCGGCCGGCTCTACCGCACCGGGGATCTGGCGCGCTGGCGGGCGGACGGGACGGTGGAGTATCTCGGCCGGGCCGATGCGCAGGTGAAGCTGCGCGGGTTCCGGATCGAACTCGGCGAGGTCGAAGCGGCGCTGCTGGCGCAGGAGATCGTGGCCGGCGCGGCGGCGGGCCTGCGCCAGGGCCCGGCGGGTCCGATGCTGGTGGCCTACGTCGTCACTGCGGCCGAGGCGGAGTTCGACCCTACGGCACTCCGGGCCGACCTCGCCCGACGCTTGCCGGACTACATGGTCCCGAGCCGGATCGTGGCGCTGGATCGGTTACCGCTGACGCCCAACGGCAAGCTCGACCGTGCGGCCCTGCCGGAGCCCGAGCCGCTGGCGGAGGGGCTAAGCGGCCCCTCGCGTCCGCTCACCGCCACCGAGACCGTGGTGGCCGACATCTGGGCCAAGGCGCTCGGCCTCCCCGCCATCCCGCCCGACCGGAATTTCTTCGAGGCGGGCGGCGATTCCATCCTCAGCCTGCAGATCGTCGCCCGCCTGCGCGAAGCAGGTTTTGCCGCGACGCCGCGCCAGATCTTCGAGCATCAGACGGTGGCGGCGCTCGCCCGCGTCATCGCGCCGGTCGAGGGGGCAGCGGCTACGATCCGCGTGCCGGAAGGCCCTGCCCCCCTTACGCCGATCCAGCATTGGTTCTTCGAGCAACCGATGCCGAAGCGCGACCACTGGAACCAGTCCGTCGAGCTGGATGCCCGCGTGAATCTCGATGCCGACCGTCTCGGAGAGGCGCTGACGGCCCTCGTCGCCCATCACGAGGCGTTGCGCTACGCCTTCGGTCGTGACGCGGAAGGCGCGTGGTTTCAGGAGCCGGTCTCGCCGGCCCGCCTCGCCGATCCGCTTTCGGTGGTCGAAGTGGAGAGCGATGACGAGGCGCGGACTTGCTTCCTCGCCGCCGAGCGCAGCCTCAACCTCGCGGATGGGCGCGTCTTCGCCGCTGTGCTGGCAAACCTTCCCGGCGGACGCCAGCGCCTGCTGCTCACTGCCCATCACCTCGTCGTGGATGCCGTCTCCTGGCGCATCCTCGTCTCGGACCTCGACCTGCTCTACCGAGGCGATGCGGCCCTCGTGCCCGCGACGCCGTTCCGGTCCTGGGCCCACCGCTTGCGCGACCATACGGCGGAGATCCGGACGGAGACCGAGGCGTGGATCAGCGCGCTCTCAGGCTCGGCCGCCCGGCTTCCCGTCGACCATCCCGATGCCCCACGCGATCAGCGTCACGCACGAGCGACTCATCTGGTCCTCGATTCTTCTGTCGTGGCCGGCCTCGATCGCCTGCGCAAAGCCTATCGGATGCGCCTCGACGAGGTGCTTCTGTCAGGCTTGGCACGGGCCCTCGCCGCCTGGACGAAGCATCCCACGTTCGGCGTGACGCTCGAACGTCACGGGCGGGACGGCGACGCGGCGGATATTCCCCTCGACCGGACCGTCGGCTGGTTCACCACCCTGGTGCCGGTCGGCCTGACGATTTCGGGCGACATCGCGCGCGATCTGAAGGCGACGAAAGAAACCCTGCGTCGGCTTCCCGGCGACGGCACGGACTTGTCGCTCCTGCGCTATCTCGGGTCACGGACCGAACGTGAGCGCCTGTCCGCGCTGCCATGGCCGGAGGTGACCTTCAATTACCTCGGCACCGTCGCCGATATCGATGCGGGCCCCCTGTTCTCTCTCGACACCGAGGCGATGCGGCTGTCGGCGGATCCCGCTGCTCCGCTGGGCTCCGAACTCGTGGTCGACAGCTACCAGGGCCAGGGAGCGATCACCCTACGCCTCGGCTATGGCGGGGAGCGTTTCGATTGCTCGACCATCGAAAGACTGATCGACCTCCTCAGGCTCGCATTCGAGGCCCTCGCCGCGCATGGCCATGACGAGGCCGCCGGCGGCGCGACCCCATCGGATTTCGCCCTCGCCGCCCTGACCCAGGACAAGCTCGACGGCTTCGGCCTCGATTGGCGGACGATCGAGGACCTCTACCCGCTGACTCCGACACAGGGCGGGATCCTGTTCCACGCGCTCGCCGCTCCGGGGGCCGGTCTCTACGTCAATCAACTCAGCGTGACCCTGGGCGGCCTCGATCCCGAGCGCTTCGCGACGGCGTGGCGGGCGAGCGTGGCGCGCCATCCCGTCCTGCGCACCAGCTTCCACTGGACGGACGAATTCGACGCTCCCTTGCAGGTCGTCCATGCCTCGGCGGACCTGCCGGTGACGCGCCTCGACCGGCCGGACGCGACCGACGCGGACCTCGCCGCGATCGCCGAGGCCGAGCGAGCCCAAGGCTTCGACCTGTCCCGGCCGCCGCTGATGCGTCTCCTCATCGTCGATTTCGGCCGGGGACGGCACCGGCTGATCTGGACCTGCCACCACCTCCTCCTCGACGGATGGAGCAATGCCCGCCTGATCTCCGAGGTGCTCCGCGACTATGCGGGCGAGACGATCGCGCCGCCGTCCCGCCTGTTCCGCGACCATCTCGCCCGGCTCTCGACACGCGACCGCGGCGGCGACGAGCGGTTCTGGCGTGACGCCTTGGCCCCGCTGGACGCACCCAGCCTCATCGCCCCGGCTCTGTCCGGCGTGGCAGGGGCGAGCGGCCACATCGCTATCGATACGGTCTTGGGCGAAGCCCGCGCCGACCGTTTGCAGGCCTTCGCCCGGCGTGAGCAGGTGACCCTGAACACGGTGTTCGAAGCCGCATGGGCGCTCACCCTGGGCCGGTTCACCGGACGCAAGAGCGTGGCGTTCGGAATCACCGGGTCGGGCCGTCCGCCTGACGATGGCGGGATGCACGAGGTGCTCGGCCTGTTCATCAATACGGTGCCGCGCTGTGTCGAACTTGGCGGACGGCGTCCGGTCTCGGACTGGCTGCGTCGGCTCCAGGGCGAGGCCGCGGCCCTGCGGGACCACGATCTTGCCTCCCTCGCTGATATCCAGACCTGGGCCGGGCGGAGCGGACAGCCGCTCTTCGATAGCCTGCTCGTCGTCGAGAATTATCCTCTCGACGCCGTCGTCCGAGACCGCAGCCTCGGCGGGCTGGAATTCGGTCCGGTGACGACGCTGGAGGCCACCGACGTCCCGTTGACCCTGTCGCTTCTTCTCGACGGCGCGCCGCGCCTCAACTGGAGCGTGGATCAGGCCCGGATTTCCCCGGCCGATATCCACCGCCTCAATGCGCAGCTGCTGCACATCCTCGACACCGTCATGGATGCGGCTGGCGCGCCCGTGGATACGCTCTCCCTCGTCCTGCCGGAGGAGATCGAGCAGGCCCGACGCCGGGCCGCCGACAGCCGCACGGCCCCGGTCGAACCCGCCATCCATCTGCGGATCGCGGAACACGCCACGGTGCGGCCGGACGCGGTGGCCGTCACCTTCGAGGGCGAGCGGGCGACCTATGCGGAGATCGAGACCAGAGCGACGCGTCTTGCCCGGCGTCTTGTCCGTGAAGGCGTGCGCCCCGGTAATCTCGTGGGGCTCTGCGCAGAGCGCTCGATCTCCCTCATCGTCGGGATCCTGGCGATCCTGAAGAGCGGAGCCGGATATGTTCCCCTCGATCCGAGCTATCCGGCCGAGCGTATCGAGTTCATGCTCGTTGATTCCGGTGCCCGGCACGTGCTCACCACCATGGGCCTCGCCGCGAGCCTGCCCGAGGGTGGTCCCCAGCCGATCCTCCTCGACGAAGCGGCGGCGACCAAGGACGGAGACACCCCCTTGCCGCCGGCGCCTCATCCCGATCAGCCGGCCTATGTGATCTACACCTCGGGCTCCACCGGACAGCCGAAGGGCGTCGTCGTCACCCATGCCAACGCTGCGCGCCTGCTGACCACCACGCAGGCTGATTTCGGCTTTGGCCAGGACGATGTCTGGACCCTGTTCCACGCCTACGGGTTCGACTTCTCGGTCTGGGAAATCTTCGGGGCGCTCTGCCATGGGGGGCGCCTCGTCGTGGTGCCGCGTGAGGTGACGCGAGCGGCGGATGCGTTCCTCGATCTCCTCGTCCGCGAGGGCGTCACGGTGCTGAACCAGACCCCCTCCGCCTTCCGGCCGCTGATGCAGGCGGCCGTCGCCCGCCCGAAAGGATTGGCCCTGCGCCACGTCGTGTTCGGCGGAGAGGCCCTCGACGTCGCCGGGCTGAAGCCCTGGTTCGACCGGTTCGGCGATGCGGTGCCGCGTCTCGTGAACATGTACGGCATCACCGAGACGACGGTTCACGTGACCTACCGACCTCTCGCCGCCGGCGACGCGCAGAGGGCGGACAGCCCCATCGGCGAGGCGTTGCCCGACCTGACCCTGCACCTCCTCGACGATTCCCTCGATCCCGTTCCCGACGGGGTGACGGGCGAGATCCATGTGGGCGGTGCCGGCTTGGCCCAGGGCTATCTCGGGCGCGCCGCGCTGACGGCCGAACGCTTCGTGCCGGACCCGTTCGGTCCGCCTGGCGGACGGCTCTATCGCAGCGGCGATCTCGCCCTTCGCCGACCGGACGGCACGCTCGCCTATCTCGGGCGGGCCGACGGACAGGTGAAGCTGCGCGGTTTCCGGATCGAGACGGGCGAGATCGCCGCCGCCCTGCGGGCGCAGGACGGTATCGCCGATGCCGCGATCGTGCTTCGCGAGACGGCGGGGGACAAGCAGCTCGTCGCCTATGTCACCGGCACGCCGGTGGACGAGGCGAGCCTGCGTGAAGTCCTACTTCGCCGGCTACCGAGCCATATGGTCCCGGCCCATATCGTGTCTGTCCCGTCCTTGCCCCTCACGCCGAACGGCAAGCTCGACCTTCATGCACTGCCCGCGCCGCTGCCCCTTTCGCGAGCCTCGGCCGAGCCGGAGGGGGCGATGGAGGTCGCCCTCGCGGAGATCTGGCGCGAGGTGCTGGAAGTGGACGCAATCGGCCGCGACGACGACTTCTTCGGCCTCGGCGGCCATTCTCTCACCGCCGCACAGCTCGCCATGCGGGTGAAGCAGCGCCTCGGCGTCACCGTGCCGATCCGCGCCCTGTTCGAAGCGCCGACCTTGCGCGGCTATGCCCTCGCGGTGACGTCGAACGAGACGGCGGGCGACGGACGGGACGAGGCGGACGACCTGTCCGACATGGATGCCCTCCTCGCCGATCTGGAGGCCTGAATGACCGCCCGCCCCGCCGACCAAGCCACACCCCAGGCGACCGATCTCAGCCGCCGCTTCGGCCGGCTCTCCGCCGACAAGCGCCGCGTCTTCCTCGACGCCCTGGCCTCCCGGGGCATCGATTTCGCCCGGTTGCCGATCGTCGCGCGGGAGGAGGATGCCGGCCCCGAGGGGGTCGCGCCCCTGTCCTATGCGCAGGAGCGGCTGTGGCTCATCGGGCGGATGGGAGGCGACGCCGCTCTGCTCCATATCGCGGGCGGGCTCGACCTCGTCGGACCGCTCGACGGCGATGCCCTGGCGCGGGCCTTCGAAGCCCTGGTCGCGCGGCATCCGGCCCTGAGGACGGGGTTCCGTGCCGGCGAGAGCAACGGGGTCGAGGCCGTCACCCTGGCGGTGGTCGCGGCGAGCCTGCGGCATGTCTCGCTCGAGACGTCGGATCGCGATATCGCAGAGGAGCGCCTCGCCGCCCTGTCCCGCGAGGAGGCCAGGCGACCGTTCGATCTGGCGGCACCGCCCCTGTTCAGAGCCGTGCTGGTCCGCATGGAGCCAGAGCGCCACGTCCTCCTCCTGACGATGCACCATCTCGTCTCGGACGGTCGCTCGGTGGAGATCCTGCTCGCCGAGCTGATGCGCGTCTATGCGGCGGGCGAGGCCGCCGGCTTGCCCGCGCTGCCCATCGCCTATGCCGATTACGCGCGCTGGCAGCGCGATTGGCTGGAGGCGGGCGAGCTCGACCGCCAGCTCTCCTGGTGGCGCGAGCGCCTCGGGGCCACCGAGACCGTGATCCCGCTGCCCACTGACCGGCCCCGCCCGGCGGTTCAGAGTTTCCGGGGCGCGGCGGTGGATTTCACCCTCGATGCCGATGTGGCGACCGGGCTCGAAGCCCTGGCGCGGCAGGCCGGCGCAACCAGTGCCATGGTCCTCCTCGCCATCCTGTCCCTGGTGCTCCGGCGCTATACCGGCGAGGCGGACCTGCGCATCGGCATCCCTGTAGCCAACCGAAACCGGCCGGAGACGGAGGGGCTCGTCGGTCTCTTCGTCAACACCCTGGCGATCCGGGTCATTGTCGATCCGGGCGCGAGCGTCCTCGACCATGTGCGGGCCGTGCGCGACGCCATGGTGGATGCTCAAGGGCACCAGGACCTGCCCTTCGAGCGTCTGGTCGAAGCGCTCCAGACCCGCCGGACCGTGAGCCACACCCCCGTCGTCCAGGTGATGCACAGCCACCGCGTCGAGGGGCCGGGACGGTTCGAAATCGGCGACCTGACGGTCTCGCCCTTCGGACGCGGGACCGGCAACGTCCAGTTCGATCTCGTGCTGGAGACGGTGACGGAAGCCCGCGGGGCGCTGCGCGGATCGTTCGGCTATGCCCGCGACCTGTTCCAGCGGGACACGATGGAGCGGATGCGAGACGGGTTCCTCACCCTTCTGCGCGGTGCGGTAGAGGAGCCCGGCCGCCGTGTTGACGCGTTGCCCTTGGTTCCGTTCGATGTGCTGGCGGATCTGTCGGCGCCCTACGCGGACGGGATGCCGCTGTCGGAGGCGCTGGTGCCGGGGCTGATCGGCGAGGCGGCCCTCGCCGATCCCGACGCGCCGGCGGTGGTCTGCGGGCCACGCACCACCACGTTCGGCGAGCTCGACCGGGCCGCCAACCGTCTCGCCCACCGGTTGATCCGTGAGGGAATCGGCCCCGAGACCGTGGTCGCCGTGGCCCTGCCGCGCGGGCCCGACCAGATCGCCGCCTTCCTCGCCATCCTCCGGGCCGGGGGCGCCTTCCTGCCCCTCGATCCGGCCCAGCCGACGGCGCGCCTCGCCGCCCTTATCGAGGATGCCGGCGCCCGCCTGCTGCTCGCCCAAGCCGGTACCCTCGACGGGCTGGGCCGAGCCGGTCCGGGCGGCCTCGCACGGCTCGACCCGTCCAGCCTCGACCTCGCCTCCGAGCCGGAGTCCGCGCCGTCCCGCACGGCCCATCCGGGCCAGCTCGCCTACGTCATCTACACCTCGGGCTCGACGGGCCGGCCCAAGGGCGTCGCCGTGGCCCACGGCTCCCTGGCCCGACACGTGCGCGCCACCGGGGCGGTCTACGGCACGGGCCCGGAGACCCGCGAGCTCCATGTCCTGTCGATGAGCTTCGACGGGGCGCAGGAGCGCTGGATGGTGCCGCTGGCCTTCGGCGGCTGCGTCGTGCTCAAGCCCGACGGATTATGGACCCCACGCGAGGCGCTGGACGCCATGGAGCGCCACGGCGTCACCCATGCGGGCTTCCCCACCGCCTACATGCACCAGCTCGCGCTGGAGGCCGCCAGCGGCCCGCGCCCGAGCCGGCGCTCGTACAGCTTCGGCGGCGAGGCGCTGTCGCGGGAGAGCTTCGCCCTGATCGGCCGGGTGCTCGACCCGACCCTGCTGATCAACGGCTACGGCCCGACCGAGACGGTGATCTCGCCCCTCGTCTGGCGGGCCCGGGCCGGCGACGCGGTGGAGGGGGCCTACGCGCCGATCGGCCGGGCGGTGGGGGATCGCCGGGCCTACATCCTCGACGCGGCCTTGCAGCCGGTGCCGGTGGGCGTCACCGGGGAACTGCATCTGGGCGGTGACGCTCTGGCGCGGGGCTATCTTAGCCAGGCCGGGCAGACGGCGGACCGGTTCATCCCCGACCCGTTCCCGGAGCTGTCGGGTCGGGACGGCGGCCGGCTCTACCGCACCGGGGATCTGGCGCGCTGGCGGGCGGACGGGACGGTGGAGTATCTCGGCCGGGCCGATGCGCAGGTGAAGCTGCGCGGGTTCCGGATCGAACTCGGCGAGGTCGAAGCGGCGCTGCTGGCGCAGGAGATCGTGGCCGGCGCGGCGGCGGGCCTGCGCCAGGGCCCGGCGGGTCCGATGCTGGTGGCCTACGTCGTCACTGCGGCCGAGGCGGAGTTCGACCCTACGGCACTCCGGGCCGACCTCGCCCGACGCTTGCCGGACTACATGGTCCCGAGCCGGATCGTGGCGCTGGATCGGTTACCGCTGACGCCCAACGGCAAGCTCGACCGTGCGGCCCTGCCGGAGCCCGAGCCGCTGGCGGAGGGGCTAAGCGGCCCCTCGCGTCCGCTCACCCCTACCGAGACCGTGGTGGCCGAGATCTGGGCCAAGGCGCTCGGCCTCCCCGCCATCCCGCCCGACCGGAACTTCTTCGAGGCGGGGGCGAATTCGCTCACTGCCCTGCGCGTCCTCACCGCCCTCGGCACGGCCTTCCCGGAGCGCAGCCTCACCATCGCCGACATCTTCAACAACCAGAGCGTCGAGACCCTGGCCGCCGCGCTCACCGCCGATGCGGTCGGCACCGCGCAGGTGGTGCGCCTGCGGGCGACGGGTGACCGGCCGATGCTCTACTGCTTCCCCGGCCTGATGGTGAACACCCGCGAATACGCTCCCCTGGTCCGCCGCCTCGGGCCGGACCAGCCGGTCACCGGCTTCGTCTGTTACTCGCTGACCGACGCGCGCAAGAGCGTGGTCTCGGTGGAGGACATCGCCGCGCGCTACGCGGAGATCATCGAGAAGGAGAGCGCCGGACGCCCCTGCACCATGCTCGGCTGGTCCTGGGGCGGCGTCCTCGCCTACGAGGCGGCGCGGATGCTGGGCTCGCGCATCGATCTCTCCTTCGTCGGCATGCTCGACGTCTGCGACATCGATGTGAGCTTCGCCGTCGGCGCCCTGCCGGTGCTGACGCCGGAGCATCGCCGCCACCTTCAGGAGAACGTCGCGTCCTGGCTGGAGCGCTCGCCGATGAGGGCCGATTGGGAGGACCTGTTCCGGCGCATGGACCCGGAACTCCATGAGCAGTTCCTCGCCTATGTGGCGGCCGCCCCCGATCCGCTACCCCTCGACGGGCCGGGCGTCGGCAGCAAGGAATACGAACTCTGGACCTTCGTCGACAACACGCTGCTGTACCGCCGCTACCGGGCGGACAAATTCGATTGCCCGATCCGGGTCTGGCTCGCCGGCCGCTCGGTGGAGCGTGGCCTCAACCATGTGGATTGGGGGCGCTATTCCAACCGGGTGGAACAGGTGACCGTGATCCCCGACGTCACACACCGGGAGATCGTGGATTCCACGATGTTCCACGACAGTTTCGCGGCCTCGCTGTGAGGGGCGCAACCGCTATCGCGTCATCCTGCGAACGCGCCGCCATGCGAGAACACCATCAGCGTCGGGCTCGCCGCCACGGTGAAGCCGAGGCCGGCATAGAGCCGCTCCACATGGCCGCCGGCCACGCATTGCAGCATCACCGTCTCGGCGCCCTCCTGTCTGGCCGTCTCGATCGCCGCCCGCGTGACCAGGGCGCCGAGACCGCGCCCGCGGCGGCTCGCGAGACTGCCGACATTATAGAGGCCCGCGAGGCCTCCCGAGCGGTAGAGCGAGGCGCAGGCGACCGGGACGCCGTCCTCGCTCACCGTGAGATGATGCGCCTCCACGCCCTCGACCGGCCGGGCCTCCCGCAGTACCGGCAGGAACACCGCCTCGGCGATCGCGTTCACGCCCTCGTCGTCGTAGAGGCCGCGACAGACCGACAGATACGCCTCGCCGGGCGCGGCCTTCGCCTCCGCCGCGAGGGTCAGCCCGCCCGGCATGACCGGCGTCTGCGCCTGCCTGCAGTCACGGACCATCCAGCGCGTCGGGAAGGCCGCCTGCAGGTCAGGATGGGTTCCGAGCCTCTCGCGGTCCCGGTCCTCGGTGACGAGAAGGGCGGGAAGGCGTTCGCGTTTCGCGGAAGCCGCCCGGACCCAGGACAGATCGGTGGTCTCCACGCCGACATTGAAGCCCGGTTCCGGAATGGCGGCGGACCAGAGGTAGCGTCCGCCATCGGGCGCGGTTTCGACATCCGAGACGTAACAGCCCGACTGCATCAGGCAATGGGCGTCGAGCATCTCGCGAAAGGCGATTCCCGTCATGCATTCTCCAAGAAGAGTCTCATAAAAATAAGGCTTTATGCAGCAAGAGTATTGATCGGTTCAGGCTGCGAACGCCCAAGAATATGGGGTTTCATTTCGGTTTGTCCATGTCTTAGTAGAGAACGGATTTATCTTGCAAATGGAACGATGAAAATCCGTACCGGATATAGATGCGACTGGAAAGATTTACCTCGACATGGCAGGTCGACCGAATCTCTACCCGCCCGGTTCGAACGGCGCTCCGTCAGGCTGGCACCATCCCCTGCCTTGAAGCCACACCGACACCGGAGATGCGGAGAGCCCGATCGCCCCAGGCTCACCCCTGGGTTGTGGGCGTGGCGTGAATCCAATACAGGTCCGAGTATCATGCTCATGATCCGGGTCGAGGTCCATACTATACATGGTGGTTTGAACCGATGAAGGTGTCGGAATATTCAAGCGCTGCCTTGCGTTGCTCAGCTCTTTACGGTCATCGATCAAATCGAGGCTCGACCTCATCTCGCCCCGCTCTCGTGGAGAACATCTCGTGATAGCCATGGCTTCCGAAGCCCAGGTCCGCCTCGCCGATGCCGGGCGTTACATCGCGGATCTGTGCGAGCATTTCCTCGAACACGACATCCCCGTGCTTCACGAGCCGGGACGCGGCCGGGTCGATTTCGATGTCGGGACCGGAACCCTCGTCGCCGCCGAAGGCCTGCTCGCCCTTAAGGCGGAGGCCGCCGACGAGACCTCCCTCGCCGTCGTCAAGTTCATGCTCGCCTCGCATCTGCAGGAGCTTCCCGGCGCGACGGACGCCTCCATCGTCTGGACCGGCGACGGCTGCGCCGACGAGACCATTCCGAGCCTGCGCGAGGTGACGGTCCGGCGCGTCGTCGATCTCACGCCGCATATGCGCAGGGTCACCTTCATCGGCGCGGACCTGGCCCGCTACGACGCGTTCGACATGCATGTGCATGTCGTCATCCCGCCCGCCGGCCATGCGCCGCAATGGCCCGTGCCGGGAATCGACGGCATCCCGGTCTGGCCGCAGGGCGACGGCGCGCCCTCCATGCGGACCTATACGATCCGTCGCATCGACGCGGCTGCGGGCGAGATCGACATCGACTTCGTCATGCATCACGACGCCGGTCCCGGCGCGTCCTTCGCGAAACGCGCCAAGGTCGGGGACGTGGTCGGGCTGCTCGGCCCCGGGGGCCGCAGCGTCGGCGCGGCGGAGTGGTATTGTCTCGCCGCCGACGAGACCGGCCTGCCGGCCATCGGTCGCATCCTCGGGCGGCTGCCGGGCCATGTCGGCGGGGTCGCGGTGATCGAGGTCGATGGGCCGGCCGACGAGCAGGCGCTCGACCGGCCCGAGGGGGTGGAGCTGCGCTGGCTCCACCGCAACGGTGCACCGCCCGGCACGACCACGCTCCTGGCGGATGCGGTCCGGGCGATCCCGTTCCCGCAGGATCGCACGGTCTTCGCCTGGGCCGGCTCGGAATTCGATGCGTTCAAGGCCCTGCGGGCGCATTGGCGCAAGACCTGTGGCCTCACCCGTGACCAGCATCTCGCCGTGGCCTATTGGCGGCGCGGCGCCGACGAAGACGCCAAGGACGAGGATTGAAGCGTGATGTCAAAGAGCGTCATCCGAGGCGGCATGATTCCATGATGCTCGACCTGTCTCCCCTGCGGGCAAGCCGCGGGTTCCAGTTGCTCTATGCGGCGCGGGCCGCCTCGTTCCTCGCCTTCGGGGTGCTCGGCGTTGCCGTGAGCCTGCAGATGTACGCGCTCACGTCCTCGTCGCTGCAGGTGGCGTTCCTCAACGCGGCCGTCGCGGGATCGATGGCGCTGGCGCTCATCGTCGGCGGCTGGCTCGCCGACAGCTACGACCGCCGCGCGGTCATGGTCTGGTCGCGCACGGCGCATCTCCTCACCATCCTGATCCTTATGGCCAACGCCGCCCTCGCGGCCCCGATGGTCTGGCCGATCTACGCGGCGGCCGTGGTCGGCGGCTCGACCTTCGGCTTCGGCATGCCGGCGATCATGGCCGCCACCCCGGCCCTCGTCGGGCGCGAGCACCTGTCGGGGGCCGCCGCGCTCACCGCCGTTGCGGCGCAGGCGGGCGCCATTGCCGGGCCGTTCCTGGCCGGGGCGATCACCGCCGGCGCGGGGCTCGTCGCCTGCTACGGCGTTGTCGCGCTCATCTCCGGCATCACGCCGATCGTGCTCGGGTTCCTACCTCCGCTGCCGCCGCTGGCCGGCCCGTCCGCTGGAGCGCCCCTTCCCGTGCTCGCCGCCGACGAGGCCGGCTTCATGGGGGGCCTGCGCTACATCGCCCGCTCGCCCCTGGTGCTGAGCCTGCTCCTCGTCGATCTCGTCGCCCTGGTCTTCGCCGTGCCCTACGTGCTGCTGCCCGAACTCGCGACGCATGGGCTCGGCGGAGGGCCCGACAGCATCGGCCTGCTCTATGCCGCCCCTTCGGCCGGCGCGCTCTTCGGCGCCCTGGCCTCGGGACGAGCCGGCGCGAGCCCGTTCGCCGGGCGTTGGCTCGTGGCCTGCGTCGCTGTCTGGGCCTGCGCCTGCATCGCGCTGGGCTTCAGTGAGGGCATGGCTCCCGCCCTGTTCTGTCTCGCCACTCTCGGCGCCGCCGCGAGCCTCGCCGGCATCCTGCGCGCGGCCCTGATCCAGCGCGCGACGCCGGACGCGATGCTGGGCCGGGTGTCGAGCCTGTGGGTGCTGGAGGAGGCGATCGGCCCGGCCCTGGGCGGCATGCAGGCGGGCACCACGGCCCATCTCGCCTCGGCGCGGATCGCCATGGCGGCAGGCGGCGGCCTGTGCCTCGCCGCCACCGCAACCATCGCGGCCCTCACGCCCGCCCTGCGGGATGCGAGCCTCGCTCCGGAGGTGAAAAGGAAGGCCGACGATCTCGCCCTGGCTGCCGTCGATGCGCGCTAGAAGGGCCGTCGTCGGCTTGGCGGCCTGCTTCTTCGTGCTGGCCTGTCTGCCCGCGCGCGCGGAGAAAAAGATGCCCGCGCAGCCGCGCGTCGCGGCCCTGGACTGGAGCGCGGTGGAACTCCTCCTCGGCCTCGGCATCGTGCCGATCGCGGTGACGCAGCCCGAGAACTACAACCGCACCGTGGTGGAGCCGGCGCTCCCCGAAGGCGTGGTCGATCTCGGCCTCGTGGTGGAGCCCAACCTCGAACTACTGGCGGGCCTGAAACCGGACCTCATCCTCGCCAACCCGATCCAGGTGGCGACGCAAGGGAGCTTCCTGTCGCGCATCGCCCCGACGGAGGCGGTCTCCATCGCCAATGCCGGGGGCGATCCCTACGAGCGGGCGAAGGCGGAGACCATGCGCATCGCCCTGCGTCTCGGCCGCGTCGATGAAGCCAAGGCCCTGGAAGCACGCACCGAGGCGATTCTCGCCGCGGCGGCGGCGAGCGCCTGCCCGGCCGAGAGGCACCCGACCTACCTCGTCTGGATCGTCGATCACCGCAACATCGTGGTCTACGGCCGCACCAGCCTGTTCCAGACCGTGCTCGACCGCCTCCGCATCGAGAATGCGTGGACCGGCGCCAGCAACGCATCCGGCTTCACGGCGGTGGGGATCGAGCAGCTCGCCACCGGTCCGGCCGATGCCCGCATGGTCCATGTCGGGCCGATCCGGTCGGATGCGGCCAAGGCGCTGGCCGGAAGCCGGCTCTGGCAGACGCTGCCGGCGGTGCGCGAGCACCATGTCGACGTCGTGCCGCCGGTCTGGTTCTACGGTGGGCTGCCGGCCATCGCGCGCTTCGCCGAACTGATGACCGATCTCTCCAAGCGGGATTGCCCCCGTGGCTGATGCGAAACTGGCCGGATCGGGCTTGGCTGAATCAGGCTTGGCCGCCCCCGCGCCGCGCCGCTCGCGGATCGGCGGAACATGGCTCCTCATCGGCGCGGTGGCCCTCGTGGCCGGGCTCCTCACCCTGCGCATGCTCACGGCCGACATGCCGCTCGGCCTCGCGCTGAAAGCCCTGTGGAGTCCCGACTGGACCGACATCGCGCAGGTCATCCTGCATGAGAGCGTGCTGCCGCGGATCGTCACCGCATGGCTCGCCGGCGCCGCCCTCGCTTTGTCGGGGCTGGTGCTGCAGCAGGTGCTGCGCAATCCCCTCGCCTCGCCCTCGACGCTGGGCATCTCGGCCGGGGCACAGCTCGCCTTGGCCCTGGCCTCCCTGTTCGCGCCCGGCCTCTTCTCGCAGGGCCGGGAGGCCGTGGCGCTCACCGGCTCCGCCCTGGCGGTGCTGGCGGTCTTCGCGTTGGGGCGTGCCAAGGGCTTCGCGCCCCTGGGGCTGCTGCTGGCCGGGCTGGTGGTCGAGCTTTATTGCGGGGCGATCCAGACCCTCCTCGTCATCCTGCACCAGGAGCGGCTGTTCGGCCTGTTCGTCTGGGGTGCGGGCTCGCTCGCCATGAACGATTGGAGCGCGCCGGCCTATCTCGCGCCCCGCCTCGCCGTCGCCGCCCTTCTGGTGGCGCTGATGGCGAGGCCGCTCGCATTGCTCGACCTCGACGAGGCGAACGCGAAGAGCCTCGGGCTCTCCCTCGGCCGGGTCCGGTTCCTCGCCGTGGCCGTTGCGGTGGCGCTCGGCGGCTTCGTGGTGGCGGGGGTGGGCGTCATCGGTTTCGTGGGGTTCGCCGCGCCGATCCTGGTCCGCCTCACCGGCACGCGCACGCTGCGCGCCCGTCTCATCGCCGCGCCACTGCTCGGGGCGGCCCTGATCTGGCTCACCGATTCCGTGGTCCTGGCGCTCGCCCCCATCGCACAGGTGCCGACTGGGGCGCTGGCCTCCCTCGTCGGCGTGCCGATGCTGCTCTGGCTGCTGCCGCGCCTGCGCGGCGTCGGCGCGCTGCATCGCCCGGAGGGCGGCGCCTCGGCCCGGCTCACGCGGCCCTGGCGCCTGATCCTGGCCGGTGCGGTGTCGCTGGCCCTCCTCGTCTTCGTCGCGCTGACCCTCGGCCGCGACCCGGCCGGCTGGCACTGGAGCCTCGGGGCCGGGCTCGAAGAACTACTCCCCTGGCGCCTGCCCCGTATCGCCGCCTCGCTCGCCGCCGGCGCGATGCTGGCCATCGCCGGCACCCTGCTGCAGCGGCTCACCGGCAATCCCCTGGCGAGCCCCGAAGTGCTCGGGATCAGTTCCGGGGCCGCCCTCGGCCTCGTCGTCGTCACGATCGTCCTCGGAACGCCGGACCGGATGGCGCTGCTCGGCGCCGGCAGCCTCGGGGCCCTCGCGACCCTCCTGGCCATCGCGAGCCTCGCCCGCCGTGCCGACACCGTGCCCGAGCAGATGCTGCTGGCCGGCATCGGCCTCACCACCGGGTTCGGCGCCCTCCTCACCATCCTGATGATCAGCGGCGATCCCTCCGTGGTGATGCTGCTGGGGTGGACGGCGGGGTCCACGGCGCGGGTGGCGCCGGAGGATGCCGTCGCTGCCATCGCCATCCTCGTCCTCGGGGCCGCCTGCCTTCCCGCCCTGACCCGCTGGCTCGAGCTGCTTCCCCTCGGCGCTCCGACGGGCCGCTCGCTGGGGCTCGGCCTGCGCCGCAGCCGTCTCGTCATCCTGGCCTTGGCGGCGATCCTCACCACCGCGGCGACCCTGGTGGCGGGGCCGTTGAGCTTCGTCGGCCTCGTCGGGCCGCAGGTGGCGCGCTTGGCGGGCCTGACCCGGGCCGCGCCGCAACTCGCCGGTGCGGCCATCGCAGGGGCGCTGATCATGGTCGCGGCGGATTTCGTCGGACGGATGGCGTTCTTCCCCTACCAGCTCCCCGCCGGATTGGTGGCGACCCTCGTCGGCGGGCCGTTCCTGATGTGGCTGCTGGCCCGCCGTTGATCGTCTTTCGACAAGTTTTTTACGGCGCTTGAATTGAATTGTTCCAAAGAAGGGTTGTGTTTCTTAGGCAACGCCGCCGCAACTTTTGTCATTAAATCTCAACTTTGACTTGCTGACAAAGACGCTGTGTGGATTCGTCTTGTCGAGACCCGATCTTGTTTTTGAATCGTTCTACGCGATGCATCGACAAGGAAATCTCGTTCTTTACCAATCAGGTCTGCGCCGTATTTCCGACGATCAAGGTCTTCCCTATGTCTGATGGCATGTTGCTCTCTTCTGGCACGTTCTCTCACAAAGCCGTGAGTGGCATGCGCTGCCTCGCCGGCGTCTCGACCGTGGCGCTGCTCGCCATGGTTCCCGCCCTGTGGAGCGGGGAAGCCTTCGCCCAAGCCGCTTCGGGCGGCACGGCGGCGGTGCAGCTCGATACCTTGTCGGTGCAGGGCTCCGGCGCGGGTGTCGGCAGCGGCAGCACCAATGACAGCATCGTCGCGGCGAATTCCTACGTCGTGACGCGCAGCTCGTCCGGCACCAAGACCAACGCCAACCTGCGGGAGATTCCGCAATCGATCTCGGTGGTGACGCAGAAGCAGCTCGAGGATCGCGGCGCGCAGAACCTCGCCGATGCGCTCGCCTACACGGCCGGCGTCGTTTCCTCGCCTCAGGGCGAAGATGGCCGCTTCGACCAGCTCATCATCCGCGGCTTCGACCAGACCATCCGTGGCGTCTACCGCGACGGCCTGCGCCTGCCCGTCACCAGCTTCTCCGGCTTCCCGCAGGAGCCCTACGGGATCGAGCGCATCGACGTCCTGCGCGGGCCGACCTCGGGTCTCTACGGCCTGAACGATCCGGGCGGGCTCGTGAACTTCGTCAGCAAGAAGCCCCTCGACGTGCCTTTGCGCGAGATCTACGGCTCTTACGGCACCTACAACCGCAAGCAGTTCGGCTTCGACCTGAGCGGCCCGGCCAATCCCGAAAAGACCATCCTCTACCGGATCACCGGCTTCCTGCGGAACGGTGGCACCCAGGCCGATTACGTCGATCTCGACCGGGTCTACATCGCCCCGGCCGTCACCTTCCGGCCGTCGGCCGATACCAGCCTGACGCTTCTGGGCAATTACCAGAAGGATGTCTCGGGCGATAAGTACCGCTTGATCCCGCAATACTACACCAACGGGTCGAACCCGCTGAAGGCCAACCTGCGCGACCGCTTCCTCGGCGAGCCCGATTTCAGCCGGTTCAAGTCCGAGCGCGCCATGGCCGGCTACGAGTTCTCGCACCGCTTCGACAACGAATGGACCGTGCGCCAGAATCTGCGCTACGCCCATGCCAGCACCAACTACAACAGCATCTACCCGACCGGGCTGAACAATACGGCTTCACCCTCGCTCATCAACCGTTCGGCCCAGACCTGGCTGGAGGATTACGGCGTCTTCACCGTCGATACCCAGATCCAGCACGAGCACGTGTTCGACTGGTTCAAGAACACCGCCCTGCTCGGCATCGATTACAGCAACATCCAGAACAAGAGCGACCAGAGGGGCGGCCCGACCCAGGCCTTCTTCGATCCCAACTTCCTGCTCGGCGCCCCGGCGCCAGCGCTGGTCGGGCCGATCGACGTCCTCAACCCGACCTATGGCTCGGCCGTCGCCCCCCTGCAGAGGACGCTGTTGAGCCGGCTGTCGCAGGAGCAGACCGGCATCTACGCCCAGGATCAGGTGAAGTTCGGCAACGGTTTCCTGTTCAGCGCCAACGCCCGCTACGATTGGGTGAAGACGCGGACGGATGTGCAGAACCCCGCCCTCGATGCCGTGCGTACGACGCTGAACAGTATCGGCGTCGCAAACGCCATCCCGACCAATTTCGGGGTCACCCAGAATGCGGAATCGTATAGCGGCCGCGTCGGGCTGTCGTATCTCTTCGACAACGGCCTGACGCCCTACGTCGCGGCCGCGCGCTCGTTCAACGTGCTGCCGTTCTACATCCAGTCGAGCACGCCGAGCCCGATTGTCCCCATTGCCCCGGCCACCTACTCGATCGGCCCCGCCAAGCCCGAGATCGGGGAGACGGTCGAGGGCGGTATCAAGTTCCAGCCGCCCGGATCGAACAGCACGTTCCTCCTGTCGTATTTCGACACGAAGAAAACCAATGCGCTGACCTTCGATCCGACCGATCCGCTGCAGCAGGCCTATTACCAGACCGGCGAGATCGCGGTGAACGGCGTCGAGGTCGAGGCCACCGTGGAACTGGCCGAAGGGTTCCGCCTACTGAGCTCGCTCACCGCCCTCAACGCGCGGGTGACCAAGGATACGCCCCCGGACGCGCGGTTCGCGAGCACAGTCGGTAATCGTCCCATTCAAGTTCCGAACATCGTGATCTCGAACTGGGCCGACTATACCGTCCAGACTGGCGTGTTCCGTGGTCTCGGCTTCGGCTTCGGCGTTCGTTACATCGGCGACACGTTCGGCGATGCCGCCAACACCATCCGCGTGCCGGATTACTTCCTGATGGATGCGTCGATCCGCTATACCTACGACAACTGGCGCTTCCAGGTGGCCGCCAACAACCTCGCCGACCGGGTCTATGTCGGCACCTGCGCCCAACTCGGATATGTCGGCTGCAATTACGGCGACGGCCGCCGTATCACCGGCTCCGTCACCTACCGCTGGTAGGCGATACGCATCCGATGAGATCGGCCCCGGATCGAACGGTCCGGGGCTTTTCTTTTGGGCTGTTGCCGTCACGTCGTTGACGCGGTCTCTCGCCCTCGACTAGCCTGACGATGACGGTTCCCCTTCGGGGGATCAAAAGGGAACGCGGTGAGGGTCTTGAGCCCGATGCCGCGGCTGCCCCCGCAACTGTAAGCGGCGAGCCCATCATCAACACGTCACTGGAGGCTCCGGCTTCTGGGAAGACGATGAGAGGGCGTCGACCCGCGAGCCAGGAGACCTGCCGTCAGTCGTGGTCACACGCGAAACGCATCGGGCGGGGTGTCCTGGTGGGGTGTCGGGACCTGCGCTCGCGTGGGGATCGGCTTCGTTCGCGGTGACGTGCCACTGCGCTGAGCCGCGCCTGCCGTTCGCCCGCGATGCCCGATCGTCCCTGTTCCTTCCGTTACAGAATCGCTCCACAGCTTGCCCTCGGCGAGACCGTTTGGTCCTCCGCGCAGGCATTTTGCCCGGTTCGACGTATTGTAACGTTATAACATACGATCTAGCAGAAGGGGCGCGGCATTCGGCCAGCGATCACTCCGGTTTGCCCAAACGAACATGCCCACACAGGTCACCCACCGCGCCCCCGGGCGGATCTCGCCGGCCCGCGCCACCGCTTTCATCGCGTCACTCCTCGGCTCGACCCTGCTCGCGGGCGAGGTCCGGGGCCAGGATTCCATCGGCCAGAATGCCGTCACCCTCGACCAGCTCACCGTGGAGGGGAGCGGGGTCAGCCTGACTCGCGCCAACCCGGTCGGGCTCAACCTCTCGACCCCCTCCCGCAGCGCCAGTCGCCTCGGCCTGACGCCGCTGGAGACGCCCGCCAGCATCGATGTCATCAGCGGCGAGACCGCGCGCATCCGGGGCCAGAACACGGTGGTCGAGGCGGTGACGCAGAACGCCACCGGCATCACCACCATCGCGTCGCCCGGCAACGGCAACGGCGCCTTCTCCAGCCGGGGCTTCGCCGGCCCGAACTCGATCCAGCAGCTCTATGACGGCACGCGGCTGTTCGTGGGCGCCGGCACGGTGACCTTCCCGTTCGATACCTGGAACGTGGAGCGGATCGAGGTGCTACGCGGCCCGGCCTCCGTGCTCTATGGCGACGGCGCCATCGGCGGCGTGGTCAACGTGGTCTCGAAGAAGCCGAGCTTCACGCCGATCCATGCCGCCCGTGCCGCCACCGGGTCGGACGGGCTCGCGCGCCTCGCCGTCGATCTCGGCGGTCCAATCGGCGATGCGGTGGCCTACCGCCTCAATGTCAGCGGCAACCGCGACGGCGGCTGGACCAGCCCGAATGGGGATTTCCGCAACCTCGCGGTCTCGGGCGCGCTGCTGTTCCAGCTCAACCCCGATCTCGCCGTCACCCTCAGCCACGATCTCGGCTACCAGGAGCCCGCGCGCTACTGGGGCACGCCGCTGGTCAATGGCCGGATCGTCCAGTCCCTGCGCAACAACAACTACAATGTCGACGGCGCGAAGATCGTCTGGGCCGATAACTGGACCCAACTCAAGACCGAGTGGACGCCGAGCGCCGACATCACCATCCGCAACACCGCCTACCGGCTGCAGAGCCGTCGCCACTGGCTCGATGTCGAGCAGTACCGGTTCAATAGCGGTACGGGACGGATCGACAGGTCCGACTACCTCGAAATCTACCACAACCAGGAGCAGGTCGGGAACCGCTTCGACGCGGCCTTCAAGGGCAACCTGTTCGGCTTCCGCAACGAGTTCGCCATTGGGTTCGACGTCAACCACGTGGATTTCCGCCACACCAACAACTTCTCCAGCGCGGGCGGCGGCCTCGTCACCAGCGTCGATCCGTTCACCTACGATCCGGGCCTGTTCCCGGCCAATGGCCGCGCCAGCCCGGCCTATGCCACCAGCACCAACCAGGCCTCGGTCTTCGCCGAGAACCGGCTGATCCTCAGCGACCAACTCTCCTTCCTCACCGGAATGCGTTTCGACGCGCCGACCCTGCACCGGCGCAACCTCGCCACCGGCGACACCTTCGCGCGCTCGTTCGAGGCCCTGAGCTACCGGTTCGGCCTCGTCTACAACCCGACGCCGGATTCGGCCCTCTACGTGCAATACGCCACCGCCACCGATCCGGTGGGGAGCCTCATCAGCCTGTCGCAAACGAACGCCAATTTCGACCTCTCCACCGGCGAACAGGTCGAGGTCGGGGCCAAGGGCCTCGCGCTGAACGGCGCCCTCGAATGGACGGTGGCGGGCTACCGCATCGTCAAGGACAACCTGATCTCGGCGGTGCCGGGCCAGCCCAATGTCTCGACCCAGGTCGGCCGGCAATCCTCGCACGGGGTGGAGGGGGCGCTCGCCCTGCGCCTGCCCGACGGCTGGCGCATCGACGCCAACCTCGCCCTGCTCCACGCGCAATACGACGAGTTCCGGGAAGGGGCGGCGTCCTATGCGGGCAACCAGCCCAAAGACGTGCCCGAGCGCGTCGCCAATGTCTGGCTCAATTGGGCCTTCGCCCGCGACTGGGAGGCGCGGATCGGGCTGCAGAATGTCGGCCGGGTCTTCAGCGACTTCTCCAACACCGCGCCGCGGCCCGACTACACCCTGGCCCATCTCGGCCTCGACCATCAGGTCACCCCGGCCTCGCGCCTGAGCCTTCGCGTCTACAATCTGTTCGATACAACCTACGCGATCAGCGGCAACGCCGTGGACGGGATCGGCACCAACTGGATCCTCGGGCGCCCGCGCTCGTTCGAGGTCGCCTACAGCGTCGCGTGGTGAGCCTGTTCAAGCAGGGCAAGCGGTGGCTGGTCCTCGGCCATCGCTGGCTGGGCATCGGAACCGGGCTGCTCTTCGCCCTCTGGATCGGCTCCGGGCTGGTGATGCTCTATGTGCCGTTCCCGAGCTTGACGGAGACGGAGCGCCTCGCGCGTCTTCGCCCGATGGCGTGGGAGGCGGTCGCGGTCTCGCCGGACGAGGCGCTGACCGCCGCCGGGCTGCATGGCATGCCCCGCAGCCTCGATCTGGAGATGCGTGGCGACGAGCCGATCTACCGGATGTCGTCCGGCGACGGCCGCCGCATTACGCTCTCCGCGCGAACCGGTACGCTGGCGGGTCCGGTCGATGCCGAGGCGGCCCGGCGCCTCACCGGGGCCGGTCCCGGCGCGTCCGTGGAGGAGGTCGCGCGTGACCAATGGACGGTGACGGCGCGCTACGATCCCCTGCGGCCCTTCCACAAGGTCGCGTTGAACGACGCGGCCGGCACCGAACTCTACGTTTCGGAAAGGACGGGAGGAATCGTGCTCGACACGACGCGGTTCGAGCGTGGCTGGAACTGGGTCGGCGCCGTCACCCACTGGGTCTATCTCACGCCGCTGCGCGCCCGCGCCGACCTCTGGCGCGATGTGGTGCTCTGGGTCTCCGGCATCGCCGCCTTCACGGCGCTCACCGGCCTCGTCCTGGGGATCTGGCGCCTGCGCGTGAGGCGGCGCTACGCGCGAGGGCGCGTCACGCCCTATCGCGGGATGGCGCGCTGGCACCATTTCGCCGGGCTTATCGGCGGGATCGGCCTCACCACCTTCATCCTCAGCGGCTGGCTCTCGATGAACCCGAACCGCTGGTTCACCTCCCTCGCGCCGCCCGCCGACCTGCGCGAGGCCTATGCCGGTGCGGACAACCCGATCGGCCTCACGACCGGGAGCCTACGCGCGTTGGCCGCCGATGCACCCCTCGGCCTGCATCTCGCGCGGATCGGCGGACACTGGGGCGCGACGGGGCTCGACCGTGCCGCCATGCGGGCGATCGGAGACGCACCCTCAACCGCCTGGATCGCGGCGGCGGCGGGTCTCGCGATGTCGGGTGCGAGGCTGGAGGGCGTCGAGCGCCTGGATTCCCACGACCTCTACTGGTCGCCGCTCACGAGCGGGACGCTCCCCATCCTGCGCCTGCGCTTTGCCGATCCCGCCGCGACTTGGCTGCAAGTCGACCCGCAGAGCGGCGAGATCCTCAACCGGCTCGACCGCTCGGGCCGCGTCAACCGCTGGCTGTTCACGGCGCTCCACCGCCTCGACCTGCCGGTCCTCGTCGGCCACCCGCCCGCCAGGGACGCGGCACAATGGCTGCTCAACCTGCTCGCCGGAACCCTCGTGATGACAGGGCTCGTCATCGGCTGGCGGCGGCTCGTAAGCGGCCCGAAGGCCGACGCGCATTCCCCTCTCCCCGCCCGCGGGGAGAGGGCCGCGACGGCCCCGTCGTCGGCGCGGCGAGGCGGCAGCCGAGGGTGAGGGGGCTTATCCGAAGGAGCCACCCCCGGAGATACCCCCTCACCCTCGCCCTAACGGGCTCACGTCGCCTCCCGACGAGGGGAGGACGACGTCCTCTCCCCGCCCGCGGGGAGAGGGGGAACCCCGCCTCTTTTGAATAGGGACGTGCCCTCAGACTGTTGGACTCGAAGGCCGGCGCGCATTCCCTCTCCCCGTACGCGGGGAGAGGGCCGCGTCTCCCCCTCGTTGGGGAGCGCGGCGAGGCGGCAGCCGAGGGTGAGGGGGCTTGGCCGAAGGAGCCGCATCCGGAGATACCCCCTCACCCTCGCCCTGCCGGGCTCACGCCGCCTCCCGGCAAGGGGAGGACGACGTCCTCTCCCCGCCCGGCGGGGAGAGGGGGGGGCGCGTTCCCTATTGCTGCTGGGCCTGCTGCGATTGGCGCATGAAGCTGTCGGGCGTGCCGGTGCCGTCCGAGACGAAGCGGATGTCGCGTGGTTCGCGGCGGGGCGTGTCGACGGAGAGGAACACCATCGGCTCCTCCAGGATCTCCGGCACCGAATGCACCACGCCGCGCTGGAACATCACCAGCTTGCCCGGCCCAACCTCGACGGCGGGTTCGTCGGCGAACTTCATCATGCAGCGGCCGGAAAGAACGTAGAGATACTCGTCGCAGGAGGCGTGGCTGTGTGGCGGCGTCGGCGAATAGACCCGGAACACCCGCGCGCTCGCCGCCGGAACGTCGACGAAGCGATGGTCGGCCACCATGGTGGAACAGGCCTCCGGCAGGGTCGCCACGGCGGCGGCGACGTCGAACACCGCATGGGCGGCCGTGCTGGAATGTGTCGGGTCCTTGTCCATCGCGTGTCCTGGGGCTGTCCATCTGATTGCCGGCGCAGGATACCCACTTTTCGCGCCCGCCCCAACGACGATGCCGCGATGCGCCCCAGGAAGACGGGCCCGCCCCCTCAGGCGGCCCGCACGGTCGCGAGGAAGCGGGCGACGTCGGTGCCGAGGCGGTCCGCCTGGCGGGACAGTTCGGCGGCGGCCGAAAGCACCTGGCTCGCCGCCGCGCCGGTCTCCTCGGAGGCCTGGGCGACGCCGCCGATATTCGCGGTCACTTCGCTCGTTCCGCTCGAGGCTTCCGCGACGTTGCGGACGATTTCCTGGGTCGCCGCGCCCTGCTGCTCCACCGCCGCCGCGATGCTGGTCGCCACGACGTCGATTTCGCGGATGCGAGCGGTGATGTCGCCGATGGCGCTGACCGCCTCGCCGGTCGCCCCCTGGATCAGGCCGATCTGCCGGCCGATCTCGTCGGTGGCCCGTGCGGTCTGGTTGGCGAGTTCCTTGACCTCCGCGGCGACCACCGCGAAGCCGCGACCGGCCTCGCCGGCCCGCGCCGCCTCGATCGTGGCGTTGAGCGCCAGAAGATTGGTCTGGCCGGCGATCTGCGAGATCAGCACGACCACGTCGCCGATGCGGGAGACCGAGCCGTCGAGCGCCTGGACGAGGTCGGCCGTCCGGTTCGCTTCGCTGACCGCCCGGCGGGCGAGCTCGGCCGAGCCGTCGACCTGCCGGCTGATCTCGCTCACCGAGGTGCCGAGTTCCTCGGCCGCCGCCGCCACGGTGCCGACATTGGCCGCCGCCTCCTCGGCCGCCGCGGCGACGCTGGTGGATTGGGCCGCCGTCTGCGTCGCCGTGGCGCTCATGCTGCGGGCGGTGGCCTGAAGCTCGGTCGCCGAGGACGAGACCGTGGCGACGATGCCGCCCACCGCCGCTTCGAGTTCGTCGGCGAGGCTGAGCACGGCCTGCCGCTGCCGGGCCGCCACCGAGGCCGCCAGACGCTCCTGCTCGGCGCGATGCAGCCGGCGCTCGACGACGCTGTCGCGGAAGGCTTCCGCCGCCTTCGACAAGGCCCTGACCTCGCGCGGGCCGCCCTGGGGCACGGCGACATCCTCGTCTCCCCGGCCGATCGCATCGAGCACCGAGGCCATCCGGGTCAGCGGCCGGGCGATGGCTCCGCCCAGCCCGAAGGCGAGGCCCACCGAGAGCAGGAACGTGGCGAGGCCGGCGACCAGCCAGGCCAGTAGCGCGCTCTCCGCCCCCGTCCGGTTCGCAGCGGCGGCGGCGACCAGATCGGCGCTCAGGCGGTCCTCGACCCCCTTCAGGCCGTCGATCCGCTTCGACGCGAGCTGGAACCAGAGCGGCGCGTCGCGGAAGGACAGCGTTTCGCCCAAAGCCGTATCCAGCGCGAGGTTGCGCAGGCGCGCCGTCTCACGGGAGGCCTCGGAGGCCTCCACCGCGTCGAGCAGAGCCGCCTGGTCAGCCTCCGCTCCGGCGCGGAATCGCGCCTCGGCGGAGCTCTGTCCGCCACCCAGGCCGGCGAGCCGGACGAGGGCCTGCTGGTCGAGGCGACCCGCCGAGAAGGCGGCGGCCCCCGCCGCGCGCTCCTGGCCCGCCTGCTCCTTCAGGGTGAGGAAGGCCGAATAGGCCGAGGCCCGCCCCGCGATGGCGGCATTGCCGACGAGACCCGCCATCTCGCGGACGATGGCGAGCCCTTCCGAGACCAGTCCGGTATAGAAGGCGGCGGCTTGCGGCCCGGTCAGTTCCAGCGCGTCGATGCGACGGCGCTGGTCCGCCAGCCGGGCCAGATCCTGTTCGAGCGCCTGCCGGTGGCGTCCGAAGGCCGGATCGTCCAGGGCCGCTTTCACGTCGCGGATGCCGGCATCGGTCCGGCCGCGCTGGGCCGCGAGTTCGGGCGCGAACTGGCTCCCCGTCGAGCCGATGAACAGGCTCGACGCGCCGCGCTCGCGCTGGACCTCGTGCAGGAAGGCGCTGATCCGCGTGGCGAGGCTGGCCAGCGCCTCGACGCGGATCATCTCGTTGCGCTGCGTCGCCCGGTCAGAGACCGCGATCGCCGTCACGGCTCCGAAGGCGAGACAGGGTGCCAGGGCGACCGCAACGATGCGGGCGCGGAGCGTATTGAACCATCTGGAAGACATGCTGGCACCCTGATCTGCCGAGATGGCTCGATCCACTCGGCGAGAACGCATAAATAATGTTAAAGAATGTTATATACTTGAGGAATGAGTGTGGTCGATTGTGTGGAGACCGGTGCGTGCAAGCCTCCAAGTCGCACAACTGGTCCACTCCCCCTTGTGCGGGTTGATTTCCTGCGGAAAATACTTGGCGGTTGGCTTCCTGGCCGGATGTCGATCGCCTCGGGATAAGGCCGACACCGTCGTCAGGTCGTCCCTCCTCTCGGCTTCAGCGCCTCGGCCATCCGTCTCACCGCCGGTATGACGGCACGCTCCGGCACGCAGGCATAGCCGAGAAGCAGCCCCTGCTCGGCGCGCGCCGGATCGGCGAAATGCGGCGAGAGCGCCGTCGTGGCGATGCCGGCACGCGCGCAGGCTTCCACCGCCGTGAGATCGTCGAAGGCCGCCCCGGCCGGGGGCCGAGCCACCAGATGCATGCCGCCGTCGCGGGGCGGCACCTCCAGCAGCCCGCCGAGGAGGTCGCGGCCTGCCGCGACGAGGGCGGCCTGTCGCTGCCCGTAGAGACGCCGCGTCCGGCGCAGATGCGCGCCGAAATGGCCCTCGTCGATGAAGCGGGCGAGCGCGCCCTGTCCGAGGATCGAGGCGAAGCCTCCGCTGCCCGTGAGGGCGCGGCGGACGGGCTCCACCAGGGTTTCCGGCAGGACGAGGTAGCTCATCTGCAGGGCCGGCATGAGCACCTTGGAGACGCTGCCGACATAGAGAACGCGTCCGGCCCGGTCGAGGGCGTGGAGCGGCGCCAGCGGCCGCCCGGCATAGCGGTACTCGCCGTCGTAATCGTCCTCGACGATCCAGCCACCCTGCGCCTCCGCCCAGGCGAGGAGGGCGAGGCGGTTCTCCAGGCTCATTGTGGCGCCGAGGGGATGACCCTGGGCCGGCGTCACCACCGCCAGCCGCGCTCCGGGATCGATGGACCGCGCCCGCGCGATCGAGAATCCCGCCGCGTCGCAGGGCACCGGGACCGTGCGCAGGCCGGCGGCGTGCAGGGCGTGCGCGAGACCGGGAAAGCCGGGCTCCTCCATATACGCCGCCTCGCCGGGCTCGAGCAGAAGTTCGGCCAGGAGGCGGAGGCTCTGGCGGATGCTGCTCGTGACGATCACCGCCTCCTCGTGACAGGCGACCCCGCGCCCGGCCGACAGATAGGCGGCCAGGGCTCGGCGCAGGCGCGGCTCGCCCAGGGGATGGAGCAGGCTGGGAGGACCGGCCCGCCACTCGGCCTGGAGCAGGCGCGCCCAGGTTTCACGTGGAAACGCATCGAGGGCGGGACGGCCGAGGGCGAAGGCGTCGGGGATCGGAGGGGCGTCGCCCCGTGCCGAGGCCATGGCGGCCCCGCGGCGCGAGAGCACTGCCGTCGCGGGCGAGGGGCGGGCGGGGGAGCCCGGATTGCGTGGGACCAGGAGATCGTCGGGCAGGGTCTCGGCGACGCGGGTGCCGGAGCCCGCACGCGTGGTGAGGTAGCCCTCGGCCACGAGCTGCTCGATGGCGAGGAGGATCGTGCCGCGTGCGCAGCCGAGATCCTCCGCGAGACTGCGGGAGGAGGGCAGGCGCTCTCCCGGCGGCAGGCGGCCCGACAGGATCGCGTCGCGCACGGCCTTCCGCACGCGCCCGTGCAGGCTCGTCTCCACTCGACGGGGCCCGCCGGCCGGCGGCGGATCGAGGGCGAGCTGGAGAGGAAGGGGAGGGCGGCGCCGGGTCGTCGTCGAACTGGTCCAGTCGGGATGCGGAAACTGGATCTTCCGCATGATCCGCTTCACGTCAACAGAGGCGGCGAACATCACGCCCCGCCGAGGATCATCATGTACGAGCCGCCCCATTTCCGGAGCGACGATCTCGAAGCCCAGGCCGCCCTCATCCGCGCCTGTCCGCTCGGCCTGCTGGTGAGCACTGGAGCCGGCGGGCTGATGGCCAACCCGGTCCCGTTCCTGCTCGACCGCGAGGCCGGGGAGTCGGGCACGCTCCGGGCGCATCTCGCCCGCGCCAACCCGCACTGGCGCGACCTCGACGGGCTCGCCGAATGCCTCGTCGTGTTCCAGGGGCCCGACCGCTACGTCACGCCCTCCTGGTACGCGACGAAGCGCGAGACGGGGAAGGTCGTGCCGACCTGGAACTACGCCACCGTGCAGGCACGGGGCCGCCCGCGCGTCATCGAGGACGAGGCCTGGCTGCGCCGGCAGATCGACGACCTGACGCGGATGCGCGAGGCCGGACGGGACGCGCCCTGGTCGGTGGCGGACGCGCCGCCGGCCTTCACGGCGGCGCAGATCAGGGGGATCGTCGGCATCGAGATTCCGATTGCGCGGCTCACCGGCAAATGGAAGGTCAGCCAGAACCGCTCGGAGGCGGACCGCGCCGGCGTCGCGGCGGGCTTGCGCCGGGATGCGGGCGGCGACGACGCCATGGCGGATCTCGTCGACAGAATGGGACAGCGGGCATGAGCGAGCGCGTGAACCGTTACGGCCAGCCGATCGGCCCCGCCCTGCCGGAATGGAGCCCGCCGCCGCCCCCGCCGCGCGAGGCGTTGCAGGGCCGGTTCTGCCGGATCGAGCCCCTCGACGCCGAGCGCCATGCGGGCGACCTCTTCGGCGCCCTGGCGTACGACCCGGCGCGCTGGACCTACCTGCCCGGAGAGCCCCCGGCGGACGAGGCGGAGTATCGCGCGCGACTGGTCGAGATCGCCCGGAGCCGTGACCCGATGCATCATGCCATCCTGGACGCCGCCACCGGCCGCGCCCTCGGTCTGGCGGCCTATCTCAGGATCGAGCCGGCCCATGGCTGTATCGAGGTCGGCCATCTCCAGTTCGGCCCCGGCCTCGCCCGGAACCCCGCCGCCACCGAGGCGATGGCCCTGATGATGGCCCGCGCCTTCGACCTCGGATATCGCCGCTACGAGTGGAAATGCGACAGCCTCAACGCGCCCTCCCGCGCGGCGGCTCTGCGCTACGGCTTCACCTTCGAGGGCATCTTCCGCAACGCCATCGTCACCAAGGGCCGCTCCCGCGACACGGCCTGGTTCGCGGTGACCGATGCGGACTGGCCCCGCCTGCGGGAGGCCTTCGCCGCCTGGCTCGCCCCGGAGAATTTCGACGATGCGGGGCGCCAGAGGCGGAGCCTCGCGGCCCTGCGGGGGGGAAGCCCCTGAAGGCTCCCGTCGATCGCCATCGAGAGATCCAAAACCTCGCGGGTGACGCCAGCCGGCTCCCTCCGAAGGCCGGACATCGAACCGCATCCACATCCCGGCCGGTTCCACCCGCTCGAACCGGTCCAAAGCCGACCGGCCCGTCATTAACCCCTCGTTGAAGAAGTGCACCCTACGGTTGAGGAAGATCAGGCTGATTCCCCATCCGAGGAGGCGAGATTGATCAATACCGATGTCAATCGCTACGGCGCAACCCAGATCACGCTGGCGCAAGCGCTACGGAGCGAGCCGGCGGATCCTGCCAAGACCCCTGTTCCGAGCGGGGGCGAAACACGAGCCGCGGGGCCTGCCGTGGTGCTCTCGCTTTCACCCGCGGCGAAAGCCGCAATGGACCGCCTGAATGGCGATGGCGGTGCGAACGCGACGATCGTATCGAGATTGAATGAAGCGGGTCGTATGCCGCTTATGTCAGCACTGGCGGACGACTCCAATGCTTTCGAGAAGGCCCTTGAAGAGGCTGGAAACGCAAGAGAGGCTGTTATAACGAAATATTTTGATCTATTTAAGCAAAAAATGCACGATGACGCTGAGTTTGCCCCAGTATTTTCAGCGAGATCTCAACTTTCCGAAAAAGAAGAAAAATATAATAAATTGCTCACTATAAAACCTGTGCCGGCGGTTGTTCTAGAGGGTAAGGAGAAAGAGGCCGTTCTAAAGCTGGCCAGCGATCGAGGACTCTCCATTGGAGGATACGATACGCTGGGGTTCGGTGACGAAAATTTTCTATATATGATTTATAAGGACGGGACGGTAACAAAGAACGACGGTGATACTCCAACGTCCGAGCAATTTAAGCAGCAAATCCTTGAATCGTTAAAAGAGCAGATCGACCTCGCGCAGATCGACACCACTGACTACGAGAAGCGCACTGCTGTCAGAGACAAGGAGCTTGCGGAACTCTCCGCTCTGGTGCGTGATAACATGCCCGGCAGAAACTGAGATCGGTCCGGCAAGCGTTGCTTGCCGGACCGGAAGGTCGGGTGATTACCCGAAAAGATCATACAAATTGAGGATCTGCGTCGAGTCCTTGTTTGCGATGTAATCGACGCTGTCGGCCGAACTGAACCACGCGTTGACGACGACAGCATGGCTCAAATCTGCATCGTCCTGGGCGGCAAAGATCAAGTCGTTGCCATTCCGCAGGAAGTCCAGCGTACCGAGATCCGTTACGTTGCTGAACAGCAAGAGGTCGAGGGCTCCGGACGAGTCGTCGATGATAGTGAGTCCGACGCCATCATAGGAGAAGCTGTCGTCGCCTGAACCGCCGTAAAGGGTGACCGAGCCGGATGACGTGTCCAACAATGCGTCGTTGTCCGCTCCTCCATCGGCCTCGCCGCTTGCCGTATCGGCGAAGATGATCAGGTCGGTTCCGGCTTCACCGAGGATGAGGTTCAGGCCGGACGTGTCCGAGATCGTGTCGGCCCCCGAGCCTGCCGCAACCTGATCGTCGCCCGCGCCGCCGTGGATCGTATCGTGCTATCCACCGGGAGCATATGCGAGGAACGAAACCCAATAAGGGCCGCGGGACAGTCGACGTGCCGTCCATGTCCTCGAGACAATCCGGATCACTTCATCTTCGCTGGACGTGACCCGCCGCATTCCAAGGTCAATCCAGTCATCGAGAGGCTATTCATTGTCCAGCCTGCGTGATTAACGTCGGTGAAAACCAACATAATATACGAAATGGAATGTCATTCTGGCTGCATCATATGTTGTTGCGCCACAAATCGATTTTGGCTCGGATATCTATTAGTTAGGCACATCGTTCCACGGGCTTGAAATCCTTCCTGCGCTTTAGGGAGACGTTCCATGAGAGCACTGGTTTGGCACGGGACTCAGGATATCCGCTGCGATACGGTTCCGGATCCCAAGATCGAAGATGATCGAGATGCGATCATCAAGGTAACCGCTTGCGCGATCTGCGGTTCGGACCTGCACCTCTACGACCATTTCATGCCCGGCATGGAGAAGGGCGACGTCATGGGCCACGAGTTCATGGGCGAGGTCGTCGAGACAGGCAAAGGCGTCAACGGTGCGCTCAGAAAAGGTGAGCGCATCGTCGTGCCCTTCACGATCATCTGCGGCGAGTGCGACCAGTGCAAGCGCGGTTACTTCTCCGTCTGCGAGCGCACGAATCGCAACAAGGACATCGCCGACAAGGTTTTCGGGCACACCACCGCGGGCTTGTTCGGGTACACCCATCTCACCGGTGGTTACCAGGGCGGCCAAGCCGAATACGTCCGCGTGCCGTTCGCCGATAAGACGCACATCAAGGTGCCCGAGAATCTCAGCGACGAGCAGGTGCTGTTTCTCGGTGATATCTTCCCCACCGGCTGGCAAGCGGCGGTGCAGGCCGATATCCAGCCGACCGATACGGTTGCAATCTGGGGTGCCGGCCCCGTCGGTCAGATGGCGCTGCGCTCCGCCCTTCTCCTCGGGGCCAGACAGGTAGTCTGTATCGACAGCGTACCCGAGCGCCTCGAGATGGCGCGCGCCGGCGGTGCGATCACCATCGACAATAGCCAGGAAAGCACGGTCGAACGATTGAACGAGCTGACGAGCGGCAAGGGCCCGGAGAAGTGCATCGATGCCGTCGGCATGGAAGCGCATTCCCCCCGCGCCCTCGAACACGCCTACGACCGGCTGAAGCAGGCGGTGATGCTGGAGAGCGACCGCGCTGCAGTGCTGCGCGAGATGATCTACGTCTGTCGGCCCGCCGGAATCCTCTCGATTCCGGGCGTCTATGGTGGGCTCGTCGACAAGATGCCGATGGGAGCCCTGATGAACAAGGGTCTGACCATCCGCACCGGCCAGACCCACGTGAATCGGTGGACGGACGACCTCGTCAAGCGCATCGACGACGGGCAGATCGATCCCTCCTTCGTCATCACTCACCGGGCCAAGCTCGAACAAGGACCGGAGATGTACAAGACCTTCCGTGACAAGAAGGACAACTGCATCAAGGTGGTGCTCAGACCCTGATTGTGTCCCCGGCCCGTCTTGTTGACCGGGCTGGCTTGGCCCCACTGCGGCAGGGAGGACGTCCGCATGTCTCACCGCGACCAGAACCGCGCTTCCGGGCGCTCGACTCTGCCGAGTTATCTCGTCTCGGAGCCGCGTCGAAGACCCGATCCCGGGACGAGGGAACTCACCCGTGGGTTGGGTTGGTTCTCTGTCGGTCTTGGGCTGACCGAAGTGGTGTGTGCCGACGCCCTGGCTCGCTGGCTCGGGATGCCGCGCGTCGCTCCGGTCATCCGAGCCTACGGTGTGCGTGAACTCGTGCAGGGTGCCGGGATCCTGGGCTCGCATGATCCGACCCCTTGGGTGTCGGCCCGCGTCGCAGGAGACGCCCTCGATGTCGCTACGGTTCTGCCCGGGCTCGATCCGCAGAATTCGCGCAAGGACAACGTGTTGATCGCCCTTGTGGCACTCGTCGGCGTCACGGCCGTCGATGTGATCTGTGCGCGGAGCCTTTCGGAAGCACCCCTTGCCCCGTCCGACAAGGTCCGGCGAGATTACCGCCGCCGGAGCGGCTTCCCACGGCGTCCCGAGGCGATGCGGGGCGCGGCCCGTGACTTCAAGCCGCCACCCGACATCATCGGCCCCGAGGCGATGCGTCCCTGGGCGCTCACGAACGCCTGAACCCGTCCTACGGTCTACGGAATGCTGCCGCTCCGGGTCGAACGCAGCCCCGAGGGGCGGAGAACACGCACACGGTCACGCCCAACCACAGGTTCCTCCGTCACCCTGCTGACGGGCAAACAGCTCCCCCCAACCTCCACCCTGAAACGAGTTGATCTCGGCTGCAATGTAAGGAAGAAGAGGGCTCATCTTTTCCGAGTGCAGGCTCCGGGTGTTCTCATGAAATACTTATTAGTATCCAATGAGAGCTTTGGCCTCACCATCATCCGGCGGGTTTGATCGTGGGCGAACATCACAAGCACGCGTCGGTCGGAGTCGCGCAGGCGATCTTCGATGGGATGCCGTCCGCCGACCGGGCGAAGGTCGAGGCGGAGGCCGCGACCAAGGGCGTGAGCGCCCTGGAGATCGTGCGCCTATCCCTCGACATTTTGATCTCCGATGCCAAACCGGCGACCGCTGGCGGCGGAACGGGTCCGGCGCAGTAAGGGCCGTCGCGTCATGGTTCGGCCACGGCCGATGACGGGCCGCTCAAAGAGTCTCGTCGCGGGGGTGCTCCTGCTGCTGGCGGCCCTGTCCGGCCCCGCGCGGGCGCAGCGGGTCGAGGACGGGTCCGACGTCGTCATCGGCAAGGCCGTGGCGGCGACGATTCTCGGCATGGTGGGGGAGCGTTTCGGCGCGCTCGACTCGAAGGTGACGGCGTTGCGCAAGGCGGAGGGCGGGTGGATCTGTGGCTCGGTCAACGTGAAGAACCGGGACGGGCTCTATATCGGCGAGCGCGGCTTCGTGGCCGATCCGTCGAGCGCGTTCTTCGGCCGCGTCCCGGAGGGGCCGGAACTCCTCAACCCGCGCGCCGAGGGGTTCCAGGCCCTGGAGCGGACCAGGCAGCTGTATTTCACGATGTGCCTGGACTGAGAGCCCTTTTTAGGTGATTTTCCAAAGCTTCACCTCATCCTGAGGTGCCGCGGAGCGGCCTCGAAGGAGGGCTCCAGGGAACGCTTCGGTATCTGGAGGGCTCCTTCGAGGCCCTTCGCCGAAGCGAAGGGCACCTCAGGATGAGGTGGTCGGGTCGGACGATCGACTTTGGCGGACGACCGACATCAGCATGCACATCCGCTGAGACATTCGATCAAACCGGCTCGGTCATGGTACATCCCGAATCCGTCGGGACCGGCGACACCAAAGCCGGGCCTCGCCGTTATCCCCCCATGATGATGGACACGCCCCGCCTCGGTTTCTGCTGCAATTTCGTGCTCGACGACGATCCCGCCAGTTTCAAGACGCTGAAGGCCGCCCGCGAGGCGACGCTTCACATGAACCTGTCTCACACCACCATGAGTCATCTCGACAAGCTCGCGCCGTCGGCGCGGCGGGCCAAGCTCGAGAGCCTCGCCCGACACAACCTCGCGGCGCTGGAACGGCAGATCGCCTGGGTGGCGGCGCGGCCGCCCCTGGAGCGCCTGCTGCGGATGGCGAGCAACGTCCTGCCCGGCTACACCCACGAGGTCGCGCGGGCGATCTATGCAGAGCCCGAGATGGTCGCCCTCGTGGAAGCCGGTCTCGCGCGGGTCGGCGAGCGCGCGCGGGAGGGCGGCGTCCGCCTCAGCTTCCATCCCGGGCCGTTCTGCGTCATCGCCTCACGCAACCCCAATGCCGAGCGCAACGGCATCTCCGAACTCGAATACCATGCCGAGCTGATGGCGATGATGGGGTATGGCGCGGGCTGGCACCCGCATGGCGCCCATATCAACATCCATGTGGGCGCCCGCGACCCCGGCATCGACGGGTTTCGCGCCAGCCTGCCCAAGCTCTCGCAGACCGCGCGCGACCTGCTGACGGTGGAGAACGACGAGAACGCTTTCGGCCTCGACACCGTGCTGGACCTGGCCGACCGCGTTCCGGTGGTGCTCGACCTGCACCACCACTGGGTCCAGAGCGGCGGCGTCTATATCGAGCCCGATGACGAGCGGATCGCCCGCATCCGCGCCTCCTGGCGCGGCGTGCGCCCGATCGCCCATATCAGCCTCTCGCGCGAGGCTTTGCTGGAGGGGCACGACCCGGACACGCTGCCCGATTACGCCGCTCTGGTGGGAGCCGGGCACAATTGGCGCGACATCGCGGCCCATTCGCACCTGATGGGCAACCGGGCGCTCAACGCCCTCGTGGCCCGGCACCTCGCCTGGGCCGATTTCGAGATCGAGGCGAAGGGCAAGAACCTTGCCTCCACCGGGATCGCCGCCGAGATCGGGCAAGTGGAGGGCTTTGCGGGCGCCAGCGCTGCGGCCTGAGGCGAGGCCTCGCCGCGCGGGGATTTGGCTCGTCCCATACCAGACCTCGATGAGCTTGACTCATCGAGGTCTGCCCGCGCGACGGCGCGGCGGCGGTCGTCCGCCGGATCTCACTGATCCTGACCTATAGGTCAGGATCAGTGAGGCTTGGTATCAGCGGCGCGTCGGCTTCTGCATCTTGACGACGGTGCTCTTGGGGCGGCCGATCGGCTTCAGGGGAGCCTTGGCCTCCAGGGCGGCGCGGGCGAGGTCCTGGGGGCGCGGCGCGCCGTTCGCGATCCGCATCAGGGCTTCGGCCATCTCCTCGATGGTCTGGGCCGCCTCGCCCTCCAGCGTCTCCTCCGCCCGGATGCCGGGAAGTTCGGGCGCGATCTCCTCGGCGGCTTCGCGCAATTGTTCGATCAATTCGGCCGGCGAGTAACGGGAGGGAGGTGCATATGCCATTCCGCGACCATGGCAGCAGCCGGCGGCCTCGACAACCGGCCCAACGGACCAAGGGTCGATCTCACGGGAAGGGCGGGTTTGCCGTGGACGGTCCCGGGCCGGGATCGCAGACTCACGGTTTCCGTCGGTCGAATTCTGATGTCGAGGGCCTGATCACAGATTCGCTTCGGGCGGCAAAAGGATGTCGGCGGCGCGGCGGCACGCGGATAGTCCGACTCCCACCCGATCTCGCCGGAGAAGCCGACATGGGGTGTCGCCCGAAGCGGTTCTCCGGCCGGGTTGCGACGCTTTTACGCTCCACGGACCACCGACGTGCATTTCGGTTGCCTCATCAAGGACTTCATGCCTAACGTCGTTGCTTCGACGGGTTGGGTGACGAAGGATTTGGCTCGTTGGGTGCAGATGACACGACGGCTGAACCGGGCCTGCCGTACTTCTGCCTGACGACGTCGGGCTTGCCACCCGGAGAGGCCTTCGAGCGATGGCGCACGCTCCTTGCGCCGATGTACGAGGTCAGTCCGACGACGCGCTCCGCCGTCCTGCCTTTCGGCACCAACATCGCGTACCCGATCGACGACCTCGTCGCTCATCGCACCCTGCTCTCGACCCAGCGGCTCCAGCGCGATCGCCGACGTGTCGATGCCGGGTCCGACCAGTACACCGTCCAACTCTACAGGTCCGGCCGATTTCAGGGCACCGTCGCGGGTAAAGCGATCGCGGCCTCGGCCGGCACCGTGACCTTCATCGGCCGCCGTCACCTGCTCGATGGCATGCTCGACCGCGCCGATACGACCGGCATCGTCGTCCCCTGCGCCCGCCTCCATGGGTTGCCGCTGGAAGATCATGAGATGCTCTTCGATGCGGCCCGCAACCGGTTGCTCTCCGCCCGCATTCTGGACCTCTACCGTCGCTTGCCGACCACGCGCCTCGACGACGCCCCGGCTCTCGCCGTCGAGTTCGTCGGCTTCCTGCGCCGCCTGCTCGATCCCTCGCGGGCCAAGGACGTGCTCGAAGGCCGCGACCTCGATGGCGGCCTGATGGCGCTGGCCAGAATGATCGTGCAGGAAAACCTGTCCCGGTCCGACCTGTCGCCCGCCTTCATCGGCGGACAGATGCGGGTCTCGCGGGCCACGCTCTATCGGCTGTTCGAGCCGGAAGGGGGCGTGATGCACTTCGTGCAAGGCGAGCGCCTGAAGGCCATGCGCGACGCGCTGGCCGATCCGATGGAGACGCGCACCCTTGCCCGTCTGGCCGAGGTCTTCGGCTTCAGCAGTGCCTCGCAGCTCAGCCGCAGCTTCCGCAACCGCTTCGGCGCGCCGCCTCAGGCCTGGCGGGGCGAGCGTCGGGTGGTCCAGCAGACCAGCGGTCAGGGGACGGTGCAGCACGTCTGGAAGTGGCTGCGCGAAACGCGATGAGCTCCTCACCCGGGTGTGCCGACGAGTTCGACCGCGTAAGACGGCGGCCGCATCCCCCTCGCACCGGTCCGGCCTTCGGTTAGGCCCCGGCGGATACCCTGGACGATGCCCGCCGAGGGCGTTTCGTGCCCGGAAGCAGGTTGGCAGAAATCCATTCCTCACGGACAGGAGCCCCGTCCGGGTTGACGTGTGCCCTCTTATGTAACATCGTTTGCTACATGAGACGCGATAGCCGCCTGTCCGGCATTCTCCACGTATTGCTCCACATGGCCGAGGAGCCGGGCCCGGTGACCTCCGAGGTGCTGGCCGCCGCCATGCAGACCAATCCGGTCGTCGTGCGCCGCATCATGGCCGGACTGCGCGAGGCGGGCTTCGTCCGGTCCGAGCGCGGGCACGGTGGTGGCTGGACGATCGCGCGCGAACTGCACGAGATCACCCTTCGCGACATCTACGTCGCGCTCGGTTCGCCCGCACTCCTCGCCATCGGCAACCGCACGGAATCGCCGGGCTGCCTCGTCGAGCAGGCCGTGAACGCCGCCCTCGATACGGGCTTCCGCGAGGCCGAAGCGCTGCTGCTGGAGCAGTTCGGCCGCGTCACCCTCGCGGCCCTCAGTGCCGATTTCCACGCCCGTCTCGCCGCACGGGGCGGCACCCTCACCCTGGAGCAGGCCCATGGCATTTGACGTGATCATCGTGGGGGGCAGCTTCGCCGGCTTGTCGGCGGCGACCTATATCGCCCGCGGGCGACGCTCGGTCTGCGTGATCGATACGGGCAACCCGCGGAACCGCTTCGCGGCGGCCTCCCACGGCTTCTTCGGTCAGGACGGAAGCGACCCCCGGGCGATGATCGCGCAGGCGCGCGCGCAGCTCGCGGGGTACCCTCAGGTGACGTTCGTGGCGGGGGAGGTGGTGGACGCCCGCGTGGGCCAGGACTTCGCCATCGTCCTGGCGGGTGGAGAGACCCTGCACGCCGCCCGCCTCGTTCTCGCTCACGGTATCTCGGACGTTCTGCCGGACCTGCCCGGCCTTGCCGAGCGCTGGGGCAAGAGCGTCCTCCACTGCCCCTATTGTCATGGCTATGAATTCGCGGAGCGGAAGCTGGGGGTGCTCGCGCTATCGCCGATGTCCGCCCACCAGGCTTTGCTGATCGCCGAATGGGGGCCGACGACACTCTACCTCAACGGCGGTGATAGGCCCGATGAGGCAACGCATACCCGGCTCGTCCAACGGGGCATCGAGATCGAGCCGGCTCCGCTGGTCGCTCTCACGGGCGACGGCGATACGTTGTCGGGTGTGCGGCTCGTGGACGGCCGAACGGTCGCGGTCGATGCCCTCTATCTCGCACCGCGTTCACGCTTGAACAGCCCGCTCGCGGAACGTCTGGGTTGCGCGCTGGACGAGGGACCGTTCGGTCCGGTCATCCGCACGGATTCCAGCAAACTGACGACGGTGGCGGGTGTCTACGCTGCGGGCGACATCGCCCGCGCCCCCCATAGCGTGAGTTGGTCCGTGGCGGACGGTGTGACGGCGGGCGTTTCCGTGCACCAGTCCCTCGTCTTCGCAAGCCTGGCTGCCTGACCCCGTGCGGATGCTGTCGCACCTGCTTTTCACCTAACCCCGCCGTAGAGCGGACGGACGGGTTCCGATCCATGCCAGCCATGGAGACCGCCGTTCCAAACTGGAAAAGAACAACACGGTCACTCCATTGCGTGGATAGCCAGAGACCCTCTCGGCGAGGAGCTTTCAGCGCAAAGGGTGGGTCCTGGTTCGCCGCATGTGGGCTTTTCGCTCTCTGGGCATCGATCCGGCCCTTCACGCCAGCCCATCGTCATGGCCCCCGAGAAACCGAGCTGCCGGGAAACCGAGGGGAGCTAAAGGTCCTGAGCGGGACCGGTCGGGGCGGCGCGTGTCGTCCGCTCGCTCGGTCGCCGGTCCTCCGCTTTGGCCGCGCCAAGGGCTTGCTGCACGGTGGAGGACACGCGGTCAATTCGAGAAAAGACCGCGACGATGCGGCGGTCTTAAGCGAACCTTTGCCTTGTTCTGGCCTCTGGGGGTAGGAGACGTCGCGTTCCGAGGGGCGATCACCCGTGACCATACGGCCTCAACCATACCACGACGGCTCCGCGACAGAGGCGTCCCCCCTCGATGGCGCCGCCGTTCCGGAACGGCTGAGCCCGAAGGAACAGGGGGTGCTCAGCCTTGCCCTGCGCAAGGGAAGCGGCAACCCGGTCGACGATCTCCTCGCCGCCTCCGAGGCTCCCTCGCGCCAGATGGCGCTCCCGCTCTGGCTGCTGCTGGTCGGGCGCGACGCGGTTCACAAGCGGTGGGGCATCGTGACGGGGGCGGGGCTCGTCTGGACGGCGTTCGGCCTCGCGCTCGTGATCGACGCCTTCGACGGGGCCCTCCACATTCCCGACCGCTGGTTCGGTCTCCTCCTCGTGTTCGAGGCGGTGGGCTCGTTCGTCCGCGGCCTCGTCGCCACCGGCGCCGCGCGTCGGCTGCGCCTGCTCAAGGCGGTGCTCCTCCTCGTGGTGGCGGTGCTGACGATGCTGGCCTCGCCCGCGAGCACGTTCCTGCTCGCGATGCTGTTCGGGGCCGCCTTCCTGTTCGATGGCCTGTCGCGCTTCGCGCTCTCGAATGTGCTGCGCTTTCCGGGCTGGCGCCTGTCGGCGGCGCACGGGCTGTTGGGAGTCGCCCTCGGCATCGTCACGCTGCAACCCTGGCCCACTTGGTACGCCGGCACGGTCGGGTTCTGCATCGGGGCCTTCCTGATCCTGAGCGGGATCAAGGTGGCGATCCTCGGGCTGCGGTTGCGTCGCCCTCCCGTGGCGCCTGAACAAAACTTGGCTCCCGAGTCGCACTTAGTTCCTGAGCCGCCTTTGGCCGGGACCGGCCCGGAAGCGCTGACCGTCCATGTCTGGACGCCGACCGGAACGGCGTCGATCCCGGTCCGGCAGCGCCTGGTGCATCGCTACGTCATCTCGGTGAACGGGCACGGCCACATCTCCACCGGCCATGCCGCCCTGGAGCTCGGCGAGCCGGGCGAGGAGGGGGCGCTCTATGTGAGCCACTACCCCGCCGTGGAGATCGACCGCTCGCCCGACCATCTCCGCGCGACCCTGCGCGCCGGCCCGGAAAACGACGTGCCGGGCCGCTTCCTGCCGAGCTACCGCGAGGAGGCGGACGATTGGTGTGAGGCCACCGTGACGGTCACCCTCCACGGAATCGACGGTGCGCGCCTGAGGCGCTTCTGGGCCGCCTATCGTCGCGACACGACCTACAACCTCGTCGCGCGGAACTGCTCGACGACGGTGGCCTGTGCCCTCGACGCCGCCGTCGAGGGCGCGTTCAACCGGAACGGCAAGCCGTGGCGCACCCTCGCCCAGGCGGCGATGAGCCCGGAATTCTGGGCGGCCGCGCTCCTGCGCAACGGTGCGGGCGCGATGACATGGACGCCGGGTCTCGTGCTCGATTATTCGCGGGCGCTCAGCGCCCTGATCGATCCCGTCTCGCCGGTCCAGGCGATCGGCTGGAACGGCGTGAAGCGGCGGCTCCTGCGCAACTGGCGCGCCGAGGCGGTGGCGCGGATGCGGAGCCTCGCCCGACGGCGCTCGCCGGCGTCATAGGCCGGCGGAGGGCAGTGGGTCGGTCTGACATCCGATGGGGACGACCAGGCCCCGGAAGGTTCGGGCGACCCTGGCGCGATGGGGATATGCAGATCCCCATGGTACCCAGCCACAGCGTCGCCGTTTCAGCGTGCCGGAGCGACAAGAACCGCTTCCGCCGGTCGGTGACGACGGCCGGGTTCCATTCCTGCCGCTCGACGACCTCCACGTCGTCCGCCGCCATGGCACCGGCCGCCGGCCTTTCTCACGCACACGTCCTGGCGAACCGTATCGTATCAGGACGCGGATCAACGATGGCGGGTGGATAGAGCCGGCGCTTCCGCGTTTTTCCGTGGTGTCGTTGATTAGGTGGTCGAAGTCTGACGGACGGTACCCGTCCTGAGCGTCCGAGATGAGTGGGAAGCGGACGGTTCATCCACCCACAGTTAAAGACTTTCGCAACAGGAACGCATCCGCATCGCTACCCGGTTGACCCGGTCGAAGCGTCTGCTAATGATTTTCCATGAATCATATCAGGCGATGGAGAGCGGTATGACCAAGAGCGTGCGCATGAAGCCCATCATTAAGACCACCCGGAGCAAGGCAGTGGCCGTGAGGCCACAGGCGTCTATGCAAGTCCTGACGGACCAGTTCGGCATTGAAGTGGAGGACAAGTTCAAGATATCCGGCTCGTCGGGGTTTGTGAACGTCCACGTAGAGAAATCCGATGGCAGGGTTGTCTCTCACAAATTCAAGGCCAACAAGAATTTCCGGCAGATGACTGTCTACAACAAAAGCAATGTCGACGCGAATGAAAGGCGCGAAATCGTGGCGCAGCTCGATAGGGATGGGCATTCGCAAGCCGCCATCGCGGACCAGCTCGGCGTCTCTCAACCAACCATCTCTTTGGATTTAAAGAGGCTGAAGGCGGAGAAGAGACTCGGCTAATTTCTACTAGATAGATCATGAGAAAATTACGTCAGATTATTTGGGGCCTTGTTCAGATATCTACTGGCACAATGTGGGCGGTAATACTTGCGCGTCCACGCCCGTAGCTATGCCGTCAGCTGCACGCGGTATCGAGGCTCAGAACGCCTAGCAAATTAAACGCACCCGCAATCGCAAAGATAAGAGCAACGTAGGGTTGGGCAACGGTGCCCCGTCATGCTAGTTTGCCTGAAACTAGAGGGACCTCATGACCGTGCTGACAATTCCGGCTGCCCGTGTGAAACAGGGCGATCTTGTTCTGTATGCGACATCAATCAAAGTCAAAGATCTGACGCAAGATAAATTCTATTCGGTCGAAACGCTCGATCCCGACAATACTGACGATACCGGCTATCAGCGCCTCTTGAATACCACGCGGGCAAAGCGATTGGCCGACTACATCGTCAAAGGCCAGAACAGCCAGGACGCATTCCTTCCAACATCCATTCTCTTGGCGACGGACAAGTCGCTGCCGTTCGACCCTAAGACCAACACGATCACCATTGATACCGCTGCGGTAGGCCCGTTCAGCGTCGTGGATGGCCAGCACCGCGTCGAGGGGCTGAAGATGGCTGCGTTGAGGGATACTCGCGTCCTCGAATTCGAGGTGCCGGTTAATATCGCGGTCAACCTCTCGCGCATTGCGCAGATGTGCCACTTCCTGATCGTCAACACAACACAGAAGAGCGTCGATAAATCCGTCGAACAGCGCATCATTGCCCGTCTAACCGATGCCATCAACATTGAGGAGCTGCCGAGCCTACCTAAGTGGATCTCAAACATTGTCGAGCGCGGCGAGGTTGATAAGGCCGTCAAGATGGTTGCTTACTTGAATGAAACGCCCGACTCGCCTTGGTTCGGCAAAATCCTAATGGCGAACGACACATCGGATACCGCGACCGTCAATCAAAGGTCATTCGTTACGGCGATCGTCAAGTATGTCCTCACAGCCAACAACCCACTCTCGGTCATCAACGATTTCGAAAAAGAGAAAAAGATTTTTGCCAATTACTGGAGAGCGATTTCATCGGTAATCGATGATGAGAATGCAACAGTACTTTACAAATACAACGGTGTCGATCTGTTCTGCCGATTTTCCATTCCGTTCTTTATGAAACTACAGGAGCAGGGCAAGTACACCGTTCCATTTATGACATCGATGCTGTCCAAATGCTTCGATAACGTTGAGGGCGATTATGCTGGAGTTGGCCATTCCGAATGGTGGGCGAAGGGCGGAAAAGCTAGTTATCTTAATTCTGGCGCGATAAATATTGTTACTCAGGAGTTGGCGAAGGCGCTTCACAAGCAATCCATGGTTGGCGAGATCGAGATATGAAGGTTCATATTCTCAATCCGGCCCCGACTGTTCGTGAAGCCTTCCGCAGGGATAGGGAGCACTTCATCCCCGACTGTGCGGGTTGCTACGCGCTGACCACGTTCACGCAGGATGTTCTCTATGTGGGTCTTGCCACGAGCTTGCGTCGCCGGTTCGGTCAGCATCTCGACAGTCCTGAAAAGACCGCCATCACGCCACTTGGTCGGGCAATCTTGTTCTGGTGGCTCAAGACACCCGATACGAATAAAGTCGAGAGAACGTGGATGAACATACATATGATCGAGGAGGCGTCGCTGCCATTCCTTAATAAGGCCTACTCGCCGATCTCAACATAACCATCGATCAATCCACTCATTCAAATGATCGAAAGGGCTCCATTCTAGGCGTCCGCTGATTTGCATCATGGAACGGTTGGGGCGACCGTCTGCCATGGGTCGAAAGCGGACCCTGCGGCAAGTACCAAACGTCAGATGTTCCCCACTAGATCGATGTAGCCCGGTTCAAGTTGTTGTTCCAAGGCTTTACCTCATCCTCAGGCGCCCGCGTTAGCGGGCCTCGAAGGAGCCCTCCAGACACCGAAGCGATCCCTGGATGCCTCCTTCGAGGCCGCTACGCGGCACCTCAGGATGAGGTTAAGATCCTGGACAAGCAAATAAAAATAGGCCCTCGGCATAGGCATCGAGGCTGAAGATGCGTCTGTGCAAGTCCATGCCGAACAACTGAGATTGCGCATCATCGGCCTATACCCTTGGCTCGGATGACAGGGAGAGCCGTGTGGTCCCGCGGCCTGGCCCTTCGCCTCAGTGCGCCGGGCGGGTCGCGGCCAGCGCGCGGGAGATCGCCAGCATCACCGCCAGCGTGTCCTCTTCGTCCTGCTCGGCGCCGTGATCGCTGAGCTTGACGATCACGGTGCCGGTCTGGCGGTTGATGTAGATGTACTGGCCATAGACGCCGATGGCGGAGATGTCGTCGTCGCCCTCCGGCACGTGCCACCATTGCGCAGAGTAGGGCCAGCCGTCGACATCCCTGCGGGCCGGGGTCTCGATCCGCTCGATCCAGCGCGGGGGAACGATGTTCGTGCCGCCGACGCGGCCATGGTCGGCCACCATCAGCCCCAGGCGGGCGAAGTCCCGCGCCACGGCGTTGATGCAGCAGAAGGCCTTCTCCGTTCCCCCCGGCCGGTCGAGATTCCAGGTCGCGTTCGCCTCCGCGCCCATGGGCTTCCAGATCGCGTCCGAGAGGAGGTCGGCCAGGGGCTTCTTCTGAACCTCCGCGAGGATCAGGCCGAGGATTTCGGTGTCGATGCTACGGTATTGGCCGGTGCTGCCGGGCTTCGACGACAGGGTGGCGTGGTCGCGCACGAAATCGCGGATGTCGCGGGTGAGGTACATGCCGGCGGTCCCCACCAGGGGGTTCCACGGGTCGTAATTCTCCGGCACCGCGAGTCCGCTCGTCATGTCGAGGAGGTCGCGGACGGTGATGCGGCCGAAGGCCGGCTCGCCCCGCAGATACGGCAGCAGGGTCGCCACATGGTCCGTTTCGGCGAGCTTGCCCTCGGCGATCGTCTGCCCGACCAGCAGTGAGACCACCGATTTCGCCACCGACCAGGACGGGAACAGCGTCGCCGGCCCCGAACCGGGGCGGTACCATTCATGGACGAGGACGCCGTCCTGGGTCACCAGCAGGGCGTTGGTGTGGGTCGCCTCCAGCATCTGCGCCAGAGGAACATTGTGTCCCTTCCAGGGGACGTGGCCGAGAATCGCGCGGGGCCGGGCGGGCAGAGCGCGGGACGAGCGTCCGGCCGCCACCGCGCGGCTCGCGAACCAGGTGCCCACCGAGGAAGGCTCGACGATGGCGAGGGCCGCCAAGGTGACCGGGTTCGGCACGCCGAGCAGCGGCCCGATGGCGGCAGCCATCCCACCCAGCATCCCGGCGCAGATCAGCGTCCCGGCGAGCCAAGGCCGACGGAAGCGGGGCCGGAGGCGGTGCAATCTCGACATGACGCTCGGTACACCTCTTGGCCGGCCCCGGCCGCCGGCGGAGCCCTGTCCTTCAGTGAGGCGCGGTCTGGCCCGAGGCGAGGATCGTCACCCCGACGGCGATCACCGCGATCCCGATCATCATCGGCAGGGTGATCGGCTCCTGGAACAGGAGCGCGCCGCCGACCGCCGCGCCGACCATGCCGACCCCGGCCCAGATCGCGTAGACGATCCCGATCGGCAGCATGTTCATGCTGTTCGACATCAGCCAGAACGCCGTGCCGTAGCCCAGCACCACGACGATGGTCGGCAGCGGCTTGGTCAGGCCGTCGGCGGCCTTGAGGGCGAGGGTCGCCGTCACCTCGGCGCTGATGGCGAAGGCAAGGAGGAGGTAGGGGTTCATCTGCGAGGCGTCCGTGCGGGGGCAGGCTGAAAGCGGAATCCGTGGCCATCCGCATGGCGATGTCCGCGTCATGTCCGAGGCCGGCGGCGGAATCGCGCGGTACGGCCACGGATTTCAAAAGCACGGGGGCCGTTAATTTCGCGTGTCGGATGGCGCACGAAGGCCCGTCCGATGGCGGTCGAAACCGGGTGCGCGTGGCGGTGACGGTCTGCCGTTTTGGCACAACTGGTCCGGGCGGCCCGCGCCGAATTGGAAAGTCTGCCCGTCGATCGAGTCTTGCTCCGCTCGGGGTCTCACTGCACAGATTGGTCACAGACTGCGCGCGATTCTCCCTGGCCTTCCGGGACGGGAGAATCCGTGAGGAGCGTTCCGGCATGATCATCGTCACCACCGAAACCATTCCGGGTTGTACGGTCCGCGAAGTGCGAGGCCCCTGTTTCGGCGCCGTGGTCCGCAGCCGGGGCGCGGTCGGAAATTTCAGTGCCGGCCTGCGCTCCCTCGTCGGGGGCGAGGTCGGCGAATACAGCCGGTTGATCGAGGAAGCGCGCGGCCAGGCCATCGACCGCATGGCGCAGAACGCTGCTCAGCTCGGCGCGAACGCCGTCCTTACGATGCGATTCGACTCCTCCGAAACCGACCAGAACATGATGGAGGTCGTCGCCTACGGCACCGCCGCCATCGTCGAGCGCAACGCCTGACCACCGCATCCCGGCAGGTCGGGACGCTCACCCCTATCGCCTTGACAAACCTCGGGTTTCTGGCGGTCAGGCCCCATCACGTTCCTCTTCTCCAACCACGGAATCCGACACGATGCGCACGACCCTGACCGCATGTCTCTTCATCGCCCTCACGGGTGCGGCCCTTGCCCAGCAGGTGAACGAGCCGCCGATCCAGAGCCCGCAGGACGCCGCCTGCCGCGAGCAGGCCAGGGCGCAGGTGTTCAGCGCCGCCAACCCGAGCAATCTCAGCCTCTACGACCTCGGTTCGCAGATCTATCACGCCTGCATGGCCAGCTATCACACCACCGGCCCGAACCCGGACCGCAAGGAGCGCCGTTTCTGACACCGCACGCTTTCCGCGATTCCGGCCGCCTCCCGTTCACTTCCGAAGGATCTCCGCAGCATGCCGATGCCTGACCAAGAGATCCATGGCGGGCGGGAGACGAGCCGTCGCTCCGGCTTTCTCGTCCTCGCCGTGCTGCTGGCGCTCGCAGGTTCGGCGACGGCCGTGTCCGCCGCGCAGCCCTCGGCGAAGCTCTGCACGACCGAGAACTCCACTCCCGAGACGGCGGAATGCATGGAGAAAGCCCTGGAGGGCGCCGACAAGGCGCTGAACGCAGCCTACCGGAAGGCGCTCTCGGTGATCGACGCGGACGATAGCGGCAAGGATGCCAAGGCCAAGACGGAGTGGAAGGCGCAACTCGCCGCGGCGCAGCGTGCCTGGATCGCGTTCCGCGACGCCGATTGCGGGGCTCTGATCGTCAGCGAGTGGAACAGTGGCAGCGGGACCACAACGGCGACCTACGCGTGCCTCTACGACAAGACCGTCCAGCGGACTGGCGACATCCTGAGCCGCTACCCGCTTCACTGAATCCGGGCCGACCTTTCGCTCAGCGATAATCGGTGGGCGTGAGGCCGTGCCGGGCCATCTTGTCGTAGAGGGTCTTGCGCGGCGTGCCGAGGGATTCGGCGGCGATGCGGACGTCGCCGCCGGCCATGATCAGCTCCTCGCGGATCAGGCCTCGCTCGAACCGGTCGACCTGCTCGGCCAGGGTTCCGGTGCTGGCGGCCTCCGGTGAGGGCGAGTCGTGCTGGCCGAGGCCGAGGGCGTGACGCTCGGCGAAATGGCCGAGCTCGCGCACGTTGCCGGGCCAGTCGTGCCGGCGCAGGTGCTCCCGCACGGCCGGCGTGATCGGCGCGGGCTCGCGGCCGAAGCGCAAAGCGGCGCGGGTGAGAAACTCCTGGAACAGCAGCATCACGTCCTCGCGCCGCTCGCGCAGGGGCGGAATCGCGATCGTGATGACGTTGAGGCGGTGGTAGAGGTCGTCGCGGAAGGTGCCCTGCGCCGCCGCCTGGCCGAGATCGACCTTGGTCGCGGCCACCACGCGCATGTCGATGGCGCGGATCTCGTTGCTGCCCAACGGCTCCACCGCCCGCTCCTGCAGGACGCGCAGGAGTTTCACCTGCAGGCCCAATGGCATGCTCTCGATCTCGTCGAGGAACAGCGTGCCGCCCTGAGCGTGCTCGATCCGGCCGACCCGGCGCTTGAGGGCGCCGGTGAAGGCACCGGCCTCATGGCCGAAGAGTTCGCTCTCGACGACGCTGTCGGGTAGCGCGCCGCAATTCATCGCCACGAAGTTCCGGCTCGCGCGCCGGCTCCAGCGGTGCAGGGCGCTCGCCACCACCTCCTTGCCCGAGCCGGTCTCGCCGAAGACGAGAACGTCCACATCGGCATCGGCGACATCCCGCACGAGACGGCGCAGGCGCACCATCTCCGGGGAAATGCCGAGGAAGGCCGGGTCCTCCTCCACCGCCGCGTCCAGCCGGGCGCGCAGGGTGCGGTTCTCGAGAACGAGCCGGCGCCGTTCCAGAGCGCGGCGCGCCGAGGCGACGAGGGATTCGGCCGGGTAGGGTTTGGACAGGAAATCGTAGGCCCCGTCGCGCATGGCGCTCACCGCCATACGGATGTCGCCATGCCCGGTGATCAGGATGACCGGCAGTTCCGGATCGATGGCCTTGATCCGCCCGAACAGAGCAATGCCGTCGAGATCGGGCAGGCGCACGTCGGTAACCACAAGGCCGGGCGGATCGGCGAGGATGGCGGCCAGCGCAGGTCCGGCGGCCCCGAAGGTCTCCACCGTGAACCCATCGAGCTCAAGGCTCTGGCGGTTGGCGCGGCAGACATCCGCCTCGTCGTCGATGAAGACGACCCGTTCGGCCGACCCGCCCGCACCCTCTTCAACGCTCACGATGTCGTCTCCACGGGGGCTTTGGCCAGTTCCATCCGGAACACCGCCCCGCCGGCCGGATCGTCCAGGGCGTTCAGGCTGCCGCCGCAATCCTCGACGATTCCGCGGGCGATGGCGAGCCCGAGCCCGAGCCCATCGGACTTGGTGGTGAAGAAGGCGTCGAAGAGCTGGGCCCGAATGGCCTCAGGCAAGCCCGGCCCGGTATCGCGCACCTCGACCGCCACACGCTCCCCGGGCAGGTTCCGAACCAGGATGGAGACCCGTGGATCGGTGCTCCCCGCCGACGCGTCGAGGGCGTTCTGGAGCAGGTTGACCACGACCTGTTCGAGGCGCGGCCCGTCACCGAGAACGCAGAGGCCAGGGGCCGGCGTCTCCGCCGTGAGCGCGATCCCGGCCGCCTTCGCCCGTGCTTCCACCAGTTCCAGGCTGTTGGCGAGGATATCGGCGAGGGGCACGGGCTCGCGCCGGGGCGATGAACGCCGGGCGAAACCCTTGAGCTGCCGCGTCAGGCCGCCGATCCGGTCGGTGAGGCGGCCGATGGCGAAAGCGTTCTCCGCCGCTTCCTCACCCCGGCCCCGTCGGACCAGGATCGCCGCGTTGTCGGCGTAGGAGCGGATGGCGGCCAGCGGCTGATTGATCTCGTGCGCCATGCTGGCGGCGAACTGGCCCAAGGCCGCGAGCCGCCCGGCCTGAGCGAGTTCTCGGCCGAGGCGTTCGCGCTCGGCTTCCGCCTGCCGTCGCTCCTCCTCCGCCCTCCGTCGCTCTTCGATTTCCAGCCGGAGCATCCTGTTGGCGTCGGTGAGTTCCATCGTCCGCTCACGGACGCTCCTCTCCAACTCTTCCCGGCGCGTCGCGGCTTGAGCGAGGCGCTGGCGTGTCCGTCGCCGGCGGCCCGCCACGGTCGCGATCCCAATACAGGCCAGCCCGGTGCCGAGGGCGGCGATGATCCAGGCCTGCACCCGCTCGCGGTCCACGGCAGAACCCACCGGCGTCAGGGTATGGAGTCGCCAGTCGGTGCCTGGAATGGGGGCGTCGAGGGCCAGGGCGGTTCGCGCCGGCCGCGACCCCTGCCCGACGCGGACGAGGTCCTGCATCCCCCCGACGGGGTGGAGCGGAAGCGCCGTGAGCGGGGCGTCGCCGAATTCCAACGCCGCGCGGATGCGCTTTCGCTCGTCCTCGCCGACCTCGCGGAGGGTCGCGAAGTTCCACGTGGGATCACTCGCCACGAGGACGATGCCCCTTGCATCCGCCACGAACACCCCATCCCCCGATTGCCGCCACGCGGCCTCGACGTCGTGGAATTCGATCTTCACCACCACCACGCCGCCGGATTCGTCGATCCGCCGCGAGAGGTAGAGGCCCGCCCGGCCGCTCACCGTACCCAGGGCGAATTGCGATCCGGCGCCGCCGGTCATCGCCTGCCGAAAGTAGGGCCTGAAAGCATAGTCCCGGCCGAGAAAGCTGCGCTCCGACCCTGCATTGCTCGCAGCTACCGTGATCCCATCGGAGCGGATGACGTAGATCACCGCCGCGCCCGTGGCCGCCGCGATCTGAGCGAGCCGTCTGTTGACCCTGGTGACCAAGGGCTGCCCCGGCTCAGGACCCGCGACTGCTGCGATCTCAGGATCCGCGGCCAGGGCCAGCGGAAGCGAGGCCTGCTTCTGCATTTCGGCCCTCAACGCGCTGACCTGCAGCGCCAGGGCGGCCTGGGCCGTACGGCGAAGGTCCGTCAGCGCCCAGCGCTCGGCCGCCCGCCCAGCGAGCCATGCCCCAACGAGAACCAGGATCAGGCAGGCGACCGGAACGAGGGTGCGATGCCACCGCGCGCGCCATCGCGGTTCGGTTCCGCCGCGGAAAGAAGAATTCTGATTCACGTGCTTCGCATCAGTGCGATTTCCCGGACGGAATTTGGCGACTGAGTGCGGGATTTCGCACTGGGGCCGCGAATGGGAACCTCGCCGACAAGAGAAATATGTCTGGAATCAATGTCTTAACGAAATATTTCAGGAGTTCCCAAGCTGGCACGCGGGTTGCCATTCCTAGACCGAAACGCAGGCCTGCGCTGTTCGCAGGGCTGCAAGCCGAAGGGGCGAGTGTCCCGACGCCAAGACCAAGAGACGACGATGCCCGGACAGAACCGGCGCACCGATCCGACCCAGTTTTATCTATCTCCAGGGAGAAGCCCGCCATGGCCACCATACCGTCTCCGCTGACCGCGCCGCATGCGCCGGCAAAGCCGAAGCCCCTCTATCGCACGCTGTATTTCCAGGTGCTGGTCGCCGTGGCGATCGGCATCACCCTCGGCCACTTCTATCCGCAGGTCGGCGCGGACATGAAGCCGCTCGGTGACGCCTTCATCAAGCTCGTCAAGATGATCATCGCGCCGGTGATCTTCCTCACGGTCGTCTCCGGCATCGCCGGCATGACCAACCTGGAGAAGGTCGGCCGCGTCGGTGGCAAGGCGCTCATCTACTTCATCACCTTCTCGACCCTGGCCCTCATCGTCGGCCTGATCGTGGCGAACCTCGTCCAGCCGGGCGCAGGCATGCATATCGATCCGAAGACCCTCGATCCGAAGTCGATCGCGATGTACGCCGACAAGGCGAAGACGCAGTCGATCACCGACTTCCTCATGAACATCATCCCGACCACGGCGGTGGGTGCGTTCTCGGGCGGTGAAATCCTTCAGGTCCTGTTCTTCTCGGTGCTGTTCGGCTTCGGCCTCGCCTTCCTGGGTGATCGCGGCAAGCCGGTCCTCGACATCATCAAGGTGCTGTCGGAAGCCATCTTCGGCGTCGTCAACATCATCATGAAGGTCGCCCCCATCGGTGCCTTCGGCGCCATGGCCTTCACCATCGGCAAATACGGCATCGCCTCGCTCGCCAACCTCGCCTACCTCGTCGGCGCCTTCTACCTGACCTCGGCGATCTTCGTGCTCGGCGTGCTCGGCCTCGTCGCCCGCTATAACGGCTTCTCGATCATCAAGCTCATCCGCTACATCAAGGAAGAGCTGATGCTGGTGCTCGGCACCTCGTCCTCCGAGTCGGCCCTGCCTTCGCTGCTCGAGAAGATGGAGCGCGCCGGCTGCTCGAAGCCCGTCGTCGGCCTCGTGGTCCCCACCGGCTACTCGTTCAACCTCGACGGCACCAACATCTACATGACCATGGCGGCGCTCTTCATCGCGCAGGCCACGGACACGCCGCTCACCTATGGCGAGCAGGGCCTCCTGCTCCTCGTGGCCATGCTCTCCTCCAAGGGTGCGGCCGGCGTCACCGGTTCGGGCTTCATCACCCTGGCGGCGACCCTCGCGGTGGTCCCCTCCGTGCCCGTCGTCGGCATGGCGCTGATCCTCGGCGTCGACCGGTTCATGTCCGAGTGCCGCGCGCTCACCAACTTCATCGGCAACGCCGTGGCCTGCATCGTGGTCGCCCGCTGGGAAGGTGAAGTGGACGAGGTCAGACTCGCGGCGGCGCTGGGCGGCAACCCGATGCCTCTGGCAGCCGAGATGCCGGTTCTCCAGGCTGCGGAGTAACACCCGTACCGACTTCGAGCCGGGTGGCGATCCAGCCGGCTCGAAGTCGATCCGAAAGGGGCTGCCGGACCGCGATGGCCCGGCAGCCCCTTTCGCGTCGAGCATGGCCTCGGCTCCTCGATGCGATGGGTCACCCGAGGCCATTCCAGACGAGACACGTGCCAGAGATCGCCAGAAGCCCGTCCATCATGAACCGGAACGTCTCCGGGGCGAGGCGAAGCACGAAGGGCTTTGCCACGAACGCCCCCACCATGAGAGCCGCGCCCACGGCAAGGCCTCTGACGAAAACCGCGACCGGCAACGCGCCGGTTCCCTGGAAGGTCAGGGTCTTGGTCAGGTAGATTGCCAGCGACGCAGCGGCCTCCGTGCCGATGAACGCACCCTTGGTCAGGCCGTAGCCGATGAAGACCGGAACCGAGGCCGGGCCGGTCGAGGCGACGATGCCCGTCAGGAAGCCGATAACTGCTCCTGCAACAGCCAGGTGGGGGAGCTGCACTCTGACGAGGCGGTCGGCCAGCCAGCGGCGTCCGGGGATCATCGCCAGAAGGAACGCGCCGATCGCCAGATCGACGGCACGCGGCGGCAGGACCAGCATCGTGCGGGCGCCGAGCATGGCCGCCGGAATTCCAGTCGCCGCATAAGCGGCGACGGCCCGCCAGTCGACCTCTCGCCACCATGCCAGGATGCGGGAGAGGTTCGCCATCACGGCTGCGACCGCCATGATCGGGATGGCTTCCTTGGGCCCGTAGACATACGCGAGCACCGGCACCAGCATGATCGAGGAGCCGGTACCGATGATGCCGCTGACGACGCCCGCCACGAGGCCGATGGAGAGGATGAGAAGCAGACCCATCGGACGATTGTGCCCGGCCGAACCGGAAGTCCCTAGGGGCAATGCCTGACGTTGGATAACCTCGGCCTGCGAGCCTTTGCCGACGGAGGCCGGCTCGGACACTTTCCCGCCAGCGAACGTTCCCCTGCCTCATGCTGACCAGTCGGACCGATCTTGCCGATCTTGGCACCTTCCTCGCCATCGCTCGTCATCTGAGCTTCCGGCGCGCGGGGCTAGAACTCGGTGTCAGTGCCTCCGCGCTCAGCCATGCCCTCAAGGCGATGGAGGCTCGCCTCGGCGTGCGGCTGATCAACCGCACCAGCCGGAGCGTCACCCTGACCGCAACGGGCGAAGAGCTTCTGGCGTCGCTCGATGCACCCTTCGCGGCGATCGGTTCGGCGCTCGATGGACTCAACCGCCACCGGGAGCCAGGGAACGCCGCGGGGCGCATTCGTCTCAATGTGCTCGAACATGCGAGCACGCTGCTGCTCGCGCCCGTGCTGCCCGTCTTCAGCGAGCGCCATCCGCAGATCGAGATCGACGTCCGCGTCTCCAACGATCTGCTCGACATCGTGGAGGCCGGGGCCGATGCGGGCATCCGATATGGCGGCACCGTCGCTCAGGATATGATTGCCCAGCGCCTGTCGGCCGACCTGCGCTGGGCGGTGGTCGGCGCACCCTGCTATCTGGATCGGCATGGAACGCCGGAGCATCCACACGACCTGTTGGCGCATCGGTGCCTGCGCATCCGCCTCGGTGACGAACGGCTCTACGGTTGGGAGTTCGAACGGGCCGGTGAGCCGCTCGCGCTCGATGTGCCCGGCGCCGTGACCATCGACAACACGCACTTCGCGCTGTCCCTCGCGACGGCAGGCGGGGGGCTGGCCTACCTCCCCGAACCATGCGTCAGGTCGCCGGTCAGTCGCGGTGAACTGCGCGTCGTTCTGATGGATTGGGCCCCCGCGGGAGCCGGCTTCCACATTTACTATCCGGGACGTCGCCAGTTGCCGACCGGCCTGCGGCTCCTCATCGATCTGGTTCGCGAGCTTAGGCCGCTCGGTCTGTAGGCGCGATGTCGCCCAGCGATGAGCCATGCTCATCGGTCCGTTGAAGCAATGGCGGGTCATCGGAGTGACGCTGTGAGCCTACTTCTCGCCGATCGGTGAGCGGTAGGGCTCGCCTTCACGGCCAGCCAGAGGCTTCCGACATGCTCACCACGCACCGTTTCACCGAAAAGGTCGTTTTCGTCACCGGTGCCGCCAGCGGCATCGGACGTGCCGCCGCCCTCGCTTTCGCGGCGGAGGGCGCTCGTGTGGCGATTGCCGACCGGAGTGAGGAGACCCTGGAACACTTGCGGGCCGAGATTGAAGCGGTCGGCGGAGAAGTACTGGCGATCCGTTGCGACGTGTCTCTACCGGAAGAGGTGGAAGCGGCGATTGCCCGAACCGTCGAACGCTTCGGACGCCTCGACTGCGCCTTCAACAATGCCGGAGTCGAGAACAGGGCCACGCCGGTCCACGAGATCGAACTCGACGAATGGGACCGCATCCTCGGCATCAACCTGAGGGGGACCTTCCTCTGCATGAAGTACGAGCTGGCGCAGATGGTACGCCAGGGCGGCGGCGTGGTGGTCAACACTTCCTCTGGTGCCGGCATCCGCGGTGTCGCGGGCGGCGCGGCCTATGCCGCTTCCAAACACGCCATCATCGGTCTGACCCGCTCGGCGGCACTGGACTATGCCAGGAAGAACATACGGGTGAACGCTATCCTGCCCGGCAACATCCAAACGCCGATGATGGACCGTTTCACGGGAGGCGACGTTCAGAAAGCGATCGACCTCGAACCGGTAGGGCGTCTCGGCAAGCCGGAGGAGATCGCGGAAGCGGTGCTCTGGATGTGCTCGGACCTCGGTGGGTTCGTGACCGGAGCCGCCACGGTGATCGACGGTGGCTGGTCGCTTTGACGGTCGATCCGGTGGAAACGGAGGAGCAGGCGAATGGACATTACACGCAGCGGGTCGCGACCGTCCGGCAGGGGACCGTCCGAATGGTTTACCGGGACCGTGCGGATCGACCCTCTTTTCTCCGCGCCCGAGCCGGCGCGGGTCGCCGGAGCGAGCGTGACATTCGAGCCGGGCGCCCGCACCGCCTGGCATACGCATCCGCTCGGCCAGACGCTCATCGTCACCTTCGGGGCAGGCTGGGTTCAGCGGGAGGGCGGCCCGATCGAGGCTGTCGCGCCGGGCGATGTCGTCTGGTTCAAGCCGGATGAAAAACACTGGCACGGGGCAACGGCAACGATGGCCCTGACGCATATCGCGATCCAGGAGCAACTCGATGGCCGGGCGGTGACGTGGTTGGAACAGGTCACCGACGAACACTATCGCGGGGTTTGACGCTCGCGCCAGGGCCGCCCCTCGACGGGCGGGTGCGGAGGCTCTCGTCCCGACGGGGCCTCATGTGGAGGGCGTCAGGGTGAAGACGTGGTCCGCTCCGGCAATGGTGGCCGGGCGGTGGGCGACGATGATCCGGGTCATGCGCAGGTCGCGCAAAGCCTCGGCAATGACGGCTTCCGTCGCTTCGTCGAGATGGCTCGTCGCCTCGTCGAGGAACAGGATCTCCGGTTTGCGATAGAGGGCGCGGGCCAGGATGACCCGCTGCTTCTGGCCGCCCGAGAGCGTCGAGCCCATATCGCCCACCAGGGTCTCGAACCCCATCGGGGTGCGCTTGATGTCGGCGAGGATCGCCGCGCGCGCGGCACATTCCTCGATCCAGCCCGCATCGGGCCGCTCGTCGAAACTGGCGATGTTCTCCGCGATGGAACCGGCGAAGAGGCCATCGCTCTGCATCACGCCCGCGATCCGGCGGCGATAGGTGGCCGCCCCGAGGGTGCGGATCTCCTGCCCGTCGACGAGGACGCGCCCCTCGCTCGCCGGCAACAGGCCCATCATGATCTTCATCAATGAGGTCTTGCCCGAACCCGAGGGGCCGGTGATGGCGAAGCTCGTCCCCGCCGTCACGTCGAGCCTGAGATCGCGGAAGATCCAGGGCTCGTCCGCGCCGTAGCGCAGGGCGAGCTCCTTCACGGCGACACTCCCCGTCCCCTCCGCCGCCCGGATCACCGCCGGGGCGGCCGGTTCCAGGGTGGAGCCGGAACCCTCCTCGGGCTCGCTCATGACGATGTCCGACAACCGGTCGGTCTGGACATTGAGCATGCGCAACTGGAAGCCCGACTGGATCAGGTTGCCGATCCGCTGCGAGAACTGGTCGCGATAGGCAAGGAAGGCCACCAACATGCCGAGCGTCATCGACTGGTCGATGACCGCCCGCGCGCCGAGCACGAGCAGGAGCAGCCGGTCGAGACCGAACAGCAGCTCATTGGCCCGCCCGAAGATCAGATCGAGGCGCTGGAGCCGCAGCCGCGCATTCAGCGAGGTCACGAAGTGGTTCATCCAGGTGCCGCGCCGGCGCTCGCGCAGGTCGAGGAGCTTCACGCTCGCCATGCCGCGCACTGTCTCGATGAAGTGGCTCTGCTGGCGCGCTTCGGCGACGATCGCTTCCTCGGTGCCCTCGCGGTAGGAAGCGTAGGCGGCGATCCGCAGCGCCGCGGCGAGCGCCGTCGAGGCGACGACCACGAGGGAAAGCCAGCCGCCATAGACCACCAGCATGGCGAGCATGCCGATGGACATGATGCCGTCGAGCACGGCCTGGACGAGATCGGTGGTGAGCCCCTTCTGGATCGTCGCAAGGGAGCCGAAGCGCGAGATCACGTCGCCCACGTGCCGCTTCTCGAAATAGTCCAGTGGCAGGCGCGAGAGGTGGTCGAACAGGCTGCCCGACCATTGGTAGTTCAGCTTGGTACCGGTGAACATGATCGCCCAGGTCCGCGCCACCGAGAGGACGAGCTGGACGACGAGCAGCAGGGCGAGCCCCACCGCCACCACCAGCAACAGGTCGAGATCGGCGTTGACGATGACCTCGTCGATGACGATCTGCGAAGCGATCGGCATCAGGATCGCGACGAGCTCGATGCCGAGGGACAGGGCTAGGATCTGGGCGAGGGCCGGGCGGATGCCGCCCATCGTCCGGAACAGGTCGCCCAGCGCAAGTCCGCGCCGGCGCTTCTCGTGCACGAAGCTGGTGGTCGGGCTCGCCTCCAGGGCGACGCCCGTGAACTCGCGCGACGCCTCCGCGAAGGTGAGCTTGCGCCGCCCCCGGGCGGGATCGTGGATGACGATCCCCCTGCCGTTCACGGCGGTGAGCACGACGAAGTGGTTGAGCCCCCAATGCAGGATGCACGGCGTCTTGAGCTTGGGCAGATCCTTCAGCTCGGCCCGCAAGGCCCGGGTGGCGAGGCCCATCGAGCCCGCCAGATCGATGAGGTTGCGCAGGGTCATCCCCTTGAGCGACAGGGCATGCCGGCGGCGCAGGGCGCCGAGATCCACATGTCGGCCGTGGTAGCCCAGCACCATGCCGAGGCAGGCCATGCCGCATTCGGCAGCCTCCGCCTGGAGCAGGACGGGCACGCGCCGGCCGAAGCCGAACTGGAGGGTGCTGAGCAGGCTCACGCTTTCATCCGCCCCGGGTCACGAGATCGACGCTGCGCTTGACCCGATAGAGCGGGTCGAGAAGCCAGCGGTAGAGGGGGCGCTTCTCCAGGGCGATGTCGGCCTCGACCCGCATCCCGGCTTCCAGACGGCGGCTCTCGCCATAGGCGATCACGCTGTTCTCGTCCGGCCGCACGATGATGCGGTAGATGCCGTCGCCGTTCTTCGCTTTGGCGCCGGCGGCTTCCGGCAGGTCGGCGGCCTCCAGGGGCGCGCGGGTCACCTCCGTGACGGTGCCGCGATAGAGGCCGAAGCGCTGGAAGGGAAAGGCCGCGTAGCGCAGCATCACGGCCTCCCCCGTATCGATGAAGCCGATGGCTGAGGATTCCACGAACAGGTTCGCCTGGAGCCGGCCCTCGCTCGGCAGCAGGGTGAGCAGCGTGGCGCCCGCTGCCACGCCTTGGCCGGCCTGGACCCGGATGGAGGTGAGGATGCCCTTTTCCGGCGCCCGCACCTCGATGGCCCGGCGTGCCTCGCTCTCGGCCCGCTGCTGCTCCAATTGGGCGGCGGTGCGGTCCATCTCGGCGAGGTCGCGGGCGAGCTTGTCGTCGAAGGTAGCGAGCGTCGCCTGCAACTCTCCGACCTTGCCCATGAGCTGCAGACGCGAGTTGCGGAACTGGGCAAGCTGGGAACTCGCCTGCAGGTAGAGGTAATTCTGGTTCTGGAGGTCGGCCGAGCGGGCAAAGCCGTCGCTCACTGCCTTGGCCAGGACATCGACCCGCTCCTTCAGCGGCGGCACCAGCTTTTCCTGCAGCTGGACCTGTTCCTCCAATTGCCGCGACTGGGATTGAAGGTTGTCGATCTGCTCGGCGAGCGAGCGCTTCTCGGTGGCCGCCATGGCCGACCGCAACCGAGATTGCGCCTCGATCGTCTCCTTCTGCCGGGCCAGCTGATCGATGATGCGCTGTTGGGTCGGACCGTTGGCCGACACGGCGTCGAGGTCCAGGGTGTAGAGCAGCTGGCCCTGAACGACCCTGTCGCCCTCCTTCACCCCCGAGACGCTGACGCGTCCTGCCACCGGGCTTGCCACGGTGATGAGACCGACATCCGGCGTGAGCATGCCGAAGGCGTGGATGCGCCGCGTATAAGTGCCGAAGACGACGTAGAGGAGCGCGGCGATCGTGATCAGGATCGTGATCGCAGTCATCAGCCGGATCGAGAGCGGCTGAACGATCTGGGCCTCGCCCAGCCAGGAATCCCGCCGCGCCTGGGCGACCTCTGCGCGGAAAAGCGGCGACGTCATCGGGTCCGGTGGTTTTCCTGGTCGAGAGACGGCGTGCTTCGGCTCTGTGGCTTCATATGCACGAACGACGCGACGGGCCTACTGGCCCGCCGCGCTTATTCACCGATCGGAAGGATGCGGAGAGTTCGTGGCGTGGTTCAATGGCCGCCGAGAAGACCGCCGACCGCGCCAAGAAGGCCACCGACGAGACCGCTGACCAATCCGCCTACCTGACCGACCACGCCGGAGACGGCGCCGAGTTCGCTGGAGAGGTCCAGTTCCAGGCCGAGGGAGAGGCCGCCGCCGACGGCGTCGAGTTCCTTGGCGTCGAGTTCGCGGATGGTGTCGAGGTTCTGGGTCATGTCATAGCTCCGGTATGAGGCCGCGCGTTCGTTTCGCGCCGGGCCTGGAGAAATCAGGACGCTGGTTCGAAGGCAGCGTTACTTGCCGCCGAGCAGTCCGCCGACAACGCCGCCTACGGCACCGAGAAGGCCGCCTACGAGACCGCTTACCAGCCCGCCGACCTGATCGACCGTGCCGGATACGGCACCGAGTTCGCTGGAGAGGTCGAGGTCAAGTCCCAGGGAGAGGCCGCCGCCGACAGCATCGAGCTCGGATGCTTCGAGGGGGCGAATAGTGTCATTGGCAGTCGACATATTTTCTCTCCAAGATGTGTTCGGCAGATCGATTGTTTTCTCGTCGTTCTATGTTTGAAAGCGTTCGGGATTGCTTTCTGTCATCCAGACTACACCTCTTGCCCGATCCATCAAGCCACTATCTCGACCCTTCGATCTTAGGGAGGAACGGATAGATCTATATTGGCGATTGATGATCTATATCTATATGCCTTCGGCGGCGGTGCATAATATCCTGTATCATATCGCCTGCGACAGGCGTTTTTGGCGATTGTTGATCGAAATCGGAGTCAAGGCTGGAATTTTGTGTTGCAGTCCATAAGTGTTGGAAACAAAAGAGCTTTTTTCAGAGAATTGACATTTTGTCGCATGTGAATCGAAGAGACGGGCTCGGCTTGACTGTGGGGAAAATGCTTCTCCCAATGTTGGGGGCGATAGACGCAATGATCTCACGATCCTTCAAAATCAGGTGTACCGGATGAAGAATTCAATCGAGGCCTGAGCAAACGCTCCGCTTGTTCCATAATGCGTGCATGCCGCCATGAGTCGTTTCGATGGACGAAGCAAAAGGACAAGATGCGTCCAATTAGTGGAGTTCTAAACAAGCGGCTCTGTTTGCATCGGTTCGTTGCGTGTCATATCTCTGCATCCGAGGCTGCGACGTGTTGGACAGTGACAGATCGATTTTCTTCGAAATGACACACCACATTGCCGAAGTCTCCTTTGCCTGTTGCCGGAATATCCTGCGGCAGAGCTGGGAAGTTCTGACGCTTCGGTAAGGCACAATCCATTGAACGGGCTGCAGCACGAGGGTTTCACATGCACCATGAAATCGTGAATGCGGGTTGAGCGGAGTGAGTTCGGTTGCACGCTCGAACTCGATGGCGAGATCGAGGCAGTGCTCCAGACCAGTACGGGGCTCGGCTGGGCCGGTATCGGGTTCTGCGACCTGATGCTCGGTAGCCATGGGACGGCGTCCATCGTCCAGCAAGGCATCCATTTCGCCCTCTCGTTGGCCCCGCAAAGCCAGCACTTCCTGTGGTCCGGGCAGAGCTATCATTTCTCCGAGGACAACATCGTGGTCCTCGAGCCGGGGGCGACCGTGATCGAGAACTGGACCGGTGCGTTTCGCACCATGGTCCTCAAGCTGGCTCCAGAGGCCGTCGAGCGCATTACCGATCTGTCCCTGGCCAAGACGCGCATCCGGACGCAGTTCTTCCCGTCGCGCTCTCAAGTCGCCGCGGGCCATCTCCTGCAGGCAGTCTCGGCCGACCTCGAGACCGGCTGCGCCAACGGTCCTCTGTTGGTAGAAAGCGTATCGGCGACGCTGCTGCAGCTGTTCTCAGGCACCGATGCGCCTCCACACCGCAATGGCCCGACCCTGACTTCGACGCAGGCCGCCATCCTTCGAGAGCTGATTCTCACCCACCTCACCGAACCGCTGAGCCTGCAGTACCTCGCGGATGCGGTCGGTATCAGCGTCGGTCATCTGGTCCGCGCTTTCCGTACGTCATTCGGGGTGACGCCCTACCAGTTCATCCTGCGCGAGCGGGTGAACCGTGCGCAGGACCTTATCGCCACCGGAACGATGAGTCTGAGCGAGATTGTCCCCCTGGCGGGGTTCAGCGATGCGAGCCAGATGTCGAAGACGTTCCGCCGTCTCACGGGACAACCGCCGCGCGCTTTCGTGCGCCGTGCGCGCGACAGCCGGTCCGCCGATGCGGTTGCCGATTAGGTCGGGCGTAGAACCCGCCTCTCCCGGTTGCGTGCCACTGTTCCGGGATGTGGCATCCGTGATGCCGAATCGCATGGGCTATCCGACCTGACGCTGCGCATCCCCGCCCATCGGCGTGGATCCCGAAACACGAATCCTCGCTGTGCTCGCGGGAAAGCTGAGCTTACCGGGCCTTCAGCACCATCCGGCAGGCTGCGGGAAGGGCCGCCATGGTCATCGGCGGTCTGGGTTTCGCCGGCTTCGTGGATTTCGGCGGGTTCAGCACGGCGTCGCTGAACCAGTATGCGAGCTCCTCTCCGCAGCCGTCGCCGGATGGCGGCGGCGCTTGGTCTCCGCATTGGTCGTCCCCAGCCGGGCAGGAGAGGCGGATATGGTAGTGGTAATTGTGCCCGTACATCGGGCGCACCTTGTTGAGCCAGGAGCGGTCGCCCCCCGCCTCCCGGCACAAAGCCTTCTTGATCGCCGGGTTGACGAAGAGGCGCGCGACTTCGGGCTGTTGGGCCGTGAGGCGGATCAGCTTGAGGTGCTCCTGCGTCCAGACCTGCGGGTCGATGTCGAGGCGGTCCGCGCGGACCACGTTGGTGGCAGAGGTCTCCTCACGCTCCGCGCGGGTCATGCGGTGGTCGGGCATGGGCGTGAGCCAGACATCGGCGTCGAGGCCGAGCTGATGCGAGGCGTGGCCCGTGAGCATCGGGCCGCCACGAGGCTGGGACATGTCGCCCACGAGAAGCCCGTTCCATCCGACGCGAGGAGCCTTGGCGGCTAGGCGCTCAATGAAATCCACGAGATGCGGTGTGCCCCACATCCGATTCCGGGAGAGGCGCATGACTTGCCAGGTCGGTCCGTCATTGGGCAGGGCCTCGCCGCCGGAAAAGCATCCCTTCGCATAAGAGCCATAGGGTCGGGCGGGGCCGGGTGCCGGTGTCGTCGCCCGCCCGAACAGGGCTCTGGCCGGCGTCGACGGCGCATCGGGATCGGCCAGGGGTGGAAGGGGCTTGGGGTTTACGCTGCCCCTATCCTGGGCCTGTGCGGCCCCTCCACACAAGAGGAAGGCGAGGGCCGCGAGGCGGAATGGACGAGAGGTCAGGTGCATGGTGCCAACCTAGTCTATCGGCCGTCGGGCCGTCGAGAGCTCTCGACTATTCCGCCGGTGCGACCGCGATCTTGATCGAATCCGATTTCGCACCACTGACGACGACGAGAATAGGAGTGGTGCCAAACTGGAACCGGACGCTCTTCGAGACACCCGGACATCCGGGCCGCATCGTGCTCGCCACGGGCTTGCGCGTCGTCGCGCCGTCCTGGCTCACGTCGATCCAGGCATTGTCCGACAACGTCACCTGATACAGGCCGGGCGTGACGACGGGTGGGATACGCAAGCTGCCGCCGAACGTGCCGGGCTTCGGTTCCCGCGAAGGCGTCAAGGGAAGATCGGCTCCCGCGACCGGCTTGAGCGCCAGAACGGCGCCCGGCATTTCCGCGGAGAGGGTCGCGCCGGAATCGAGCCGGGGGAGGGAGGGCGCCTCGAACCAGGCCTGCTCCCGCAGGATCGGCCAGTCGAACGTGGTACAGGCGGCAGGATCGGCATCCTGCTGCGCCCATGCCCGGTCGGCCGCGAGGCCCGCACCGGATGCGAGCACCAATCCGGCGATGATGGGGAGCATTCTGCGCATGGCCACTGTCCTGTGAACGGTCGAGGCCCCCTCGATCGTGGAAACGGTTGCGCCGCCGGAAAGGTTTCCCGCAGAGATGTTCTTCGGGAAGGCGCCTATCCGAAGGGTCAGGCCAAGCGCCACGCCCCCTTGCTGGGCGGGGCCGACGCGGGGGTCACCCCTCGTCCGGTTCTTCTACATCCTCGGACAAGGTTCGGCGCACGCCCCAGCCGCGCAACGTCTCGTTGAGCTCGTCGAGGACGAAATGGCGGGCGCTGTCGCGGTCGTAGCCCTCTTCGAGATAGGATTCGTATTCGGTGAAGACGTGGCGGGCGAAGGCGACGAGGGCGAGCCATGCCGCGGTCTCGGGGCTCGCATTCCGCAGGCCAGGACTGGCCAGCGCCCGGGCAAGGACGGAATCCGTCTCGAAGGCGGGAAGGCGCGGAGCAAGGATCCGAAGCGCTTCACCGACGGCTTCCGCGCGGGTCATCAAGCCGACTCCCGGGACGTTCCTACTTGTCGTGATGCCCGGCGGCGATCCGATCCGTCAGGGCCATCAGGATACCGGAGACGACGAAGACCATGTGGAGACCGACGAGCCAGTACAGCTCTCGGTCCGGCGTCGCCTTGATGTCCATGAAGGCTTTCAGCAGTGAGATCGCCGAGATAGCGACGATCGAAGACATCAGCTTCAGCTTCAGTCCGGTGAAGTCGATCGTCCCCATCCATTCGGGCCAGTCCTTATGGTCCGTATGATCGATCTTCGAGACGAAGTTCTCGTATCCCGAAAACATCACGATGATGAGCAAGGATGCGGTGAAGGACAGATCGACCAGAGTCAGCACGCCGAGAATGATCTGTGACTCAGTGGCGCTCCACATGTGCAAGACGAAGTGGGCGAGTTCCTGCAGCAGCTTGACCAGCAGCACGACGATGCCGATGCCCAGTGCGGCATAGAAGGGCGCCAGCAGCCAGCGACACGCGAAAAGTACGCGTTCGAAAACCTGTTCGACCATCTGTCCCAAAACCCCCGTCCGACCGGGTGGGGGTTTGCCATGTACCGCCAAGCTCGACAAGGTTCGCGCTTGGATAAGCCGGGCGCCTCAGGCGGCGATCCCGGTTCCAACCGGACAGGTCACGCCGGTGCCGCCGACACCGCAATAGCCAGCCGGGTTCTTGGCAAGGTATTGCTGATGGTAGCCCTCGGCGAAGTAGAACGTATCGAGGGGGACGATCTCCGTCGTGATCTCGCCGAACCCGCGTGCCTTCAACGCCTCTCCGTAGGCCTCCCGAACGCGTCGGGCGGTCTCGGCCTGCTCCTCGTTTGCCGTGTAAATTCCCGAACGGTACTGCGTGCCGACATCGTTGCCCTGGCGCATGCCCTGGGTTGGGTCATGGCTCTCGAAGAACGTCTTGAGCACTGCCTCCAGGGGGCGCACGGCCGGATCGTAGACGACGAGGACAACCTCGTTATGGCCGGTCATGCCCGAGCAGACCTCCTCGTAAGTCGGGTTGGGCGTGAAGCCGCCAGCGTACCCCACCGCCGTCACGACGATTCCGTCCGGCAATTGCCAGAACTTGCGCTCGGTGCCCCAGAAGCAGCCGAGTCCCAGGACGATCTGCTCGGTTCCCTCCGGATAAGGGCCTTTCAGCGGATTGCCGTTGACGAAATGGGTCTCGGTGGTGGGAATCGGCGTCGACCGGCCGGGCAACGCATCGGTGGCGCTCGGCATCTCGGGACGCTTGCGGAAGAACTGGAGCATCGGGGGCCTCCATGAGAGGGCGGGATGTCCCCTATATGGGGTGCCGGCCCCGTTCCTGAATGCCCCGTGTCGAAACGGCCATGCCGCCGGACGTCGATGTCAGGGCCGGCTGAGGAAGCCGATCGGCTCGCGGGGCGGCTGGCCGAGCCAGAGCAGGAAAGCCCCCAGGCCGAGGCCGAGGAGGCAGGCGGGGGCCAGGGTCAGCGGCAGGACGAGGGCTTGCCAAAGCCATGGCGCCACGCTCTCCACCGCGCCCTGAAGCGCGCTTCCGCGCTCCTTGAACAGTGTCATCAGCAGGTCGCTCAGGCTGGTGACGCGCACGCCGTTATTGGCGATCGAACGCGCGCCATCATAGACGAGGCCGACAAAGCCCGCCGCGAGGACGACGTATCCGAGGAGGCGGCTGAGAAAGCGGAGCATCGCGGCTTGCACACAAGCCGGCTCCCATGCCGGCCCTGCGGGATTACGGGCCGCCGTCGCGAGGCGCAAGGTGTCCGAGGCGCACGCCGTCCCGGCAATGAGTGCGCGAGGACTGCCATTGCGCCCCGAGACGCCTCCGTGGCACAGCCCGGCCCAGACATTTCCAGCGGACCAGCGCTTTGCCGACCGAACCCGAAACTCCCACCGAACTGGTGATCTTCGATTGCGACGGCGTGCTGGTCGATAGCGAGCCCCTGAGTCTCGGGACGCTGACTGCCGGGCTCAATCGGATCGGAGTGGTCATCGATGTGGATACGGTGAGGGAGCGCTTCGCCGGCACATCCATGACGTCGATCATGGGGCATATCGAGCGCGATTACGGGATCGCCGCGCCCGACGGCTTCGTCGAGGCGGTGAAAGCCGAAACCCTTCGCGCCTTCGACCGCGACCTGCGCGCCATGGAGGGGATCGCGCTGGCGGTGCGGGCGCTGGAGCTTCCGAGCTGCGTCGCGTCCAGCAGCGATCCGGCGCGGCTCGCCCATTCGCTCGGCCTCACCGGCCTGTTGCCCCTGTTTGAGGGCCGTATCTTCTCGGCGACCATGGTCTCCCGCGGCAAGCCGGCTCCCGACCTGTTCCTCCTTGCCGCTGCCGAGATGGGCTTCGCTCCTGGCCGATGCCTCGTGGTGGAGGATAGCGTGCCTGGCGTCACGGCGGCGCGCGCCGCGGGGATGCGCGTCCTGGGCTTCACCGGCGGAGGGCATTGGCTGCACGATTCCACGGGAGCGGACCTGATCGCGGCCGGTGCTGAACGGGTCTACGGGCATCATCGCGACCTTGCCGGCCTGATCGGGCGCGTGGCCGCCGCGTCCGCTTGACCGCGGCGCACTCCAAAAAACCACCCTCCGAAGAAATCGCCTGCGCTTCGTGGGTCCAGGCGTCACTCCTGCCACAAGACTGCATGCATTCGGAAGATGCATCCGTTGACGAAGCGACGTGTTGCTCTCATTTTAGAGGTGCGGTTCCAGACCGGATGGCTTGGTCCGCCGCGGTGATTTGAAGTGTGTAGCTTGCGCCGCGTCATCAAACGCTAAAGCACTGCGGAGCGCTCGCGCCTCGTGGTCCTTCATCGAAAGGATGACTTGCCGTGATTGATCGACCCTCGTTCCAAAGTCTCTTTTGTGCCTGCTCCCGCTGTCGAAGCTGACCCACCCGTCAGATCCGATTGCTTTCAGCAGATGGCCGTTAGGCCGTGCCAGGAGACTTCGACACCATGCCCCACTTTCACCAGGACGACGCCCACAGGGCGTTGAACCGATTGCACACGCCTGATGCCCGGGCGGATCATCTCGAGGCCCGTGCCCGTAACCGCCTTCATACCGCCCCGCCGCCACGGGTGATCGAAATCGGCGACGTGACGGCCGGAATCGCCGTGCCCGAACGGGGCGGCGTCCGGTTCTTCTCGTCCGGCCGTGATTTCGACCCCCTCGACGGGCTCGTCTTCGCCAGCGTCGAGAAGGCCGCCAAGGCGGCTCGGGACCGTTTCGCGGCTCGTCGCGCGCCGCGCAGGCAGGCCGCCTCGCCCCGCCTCGATCCTGTCCGGGCCGACGCGGGCTTCGACATCCATCGGACCGCGTACGGGCGCTGAGCTTTCGCTCCCCTCGAAGGCGGCCGTTCCGGCGCGGACGCCCGTCCCGGAACGGCCCTCTCACCCCTCGCCGGTTTTGCTAGGCGGGGTTGTGGCCTTGAGGCGCCTCCGGCGTTCGGCTCGGGCGAGTTCGGCCGCATTGGCAAATCCCGTCGCCATGGCGATATCTGCCGAGCTCAGCGCGCTCTCGCGGCGGAGCTGATGGGCCCGGTCGAGCCGCAGGGCGAGATAATGCTGGTGAAGACTGATGCCGATCCGGTTTCTGAAGAGTAGCTCGAGCTGACGGATCGACACGCGGGCGAGATCGGCCAGTCCCTGCCGCGAGAGCGGCGTTTCCAGATTGGCTTCCATCGCGGCGAGGACCCGGAGCAGCCGCGGGTCGCGCACCCCGATCCGCAGGCGGAGGTCCATCCTCTGCGGACTCAGGCCCTCCCGAATCTGGTTGTGCAAAAACCAGTCGCTGACGCCGTTGGCGAGGCCCGGACCGTGGTCGCGCTCGATCAGGTTGAGCATCAGGTCGAGAGCGGCGATGCCGCCCGAGCAGGTGATCCGATCGTCCTGGATCTCGAAGAGGGAGCGCACGACCTCGATATCCGGATAGCGCTCCTCGAAAGCGGGAACATGCTCCCAGTGGAGCGTGCAACGGCGCCCCCTCAGCAGACCCGCACGGGCGAGCAGGTAAGGCCCTCCGGAAATGCCGCCGAGCGTGATCCCCCGCCGGGCGAGATGGCGAAGCCAAGCGGTCAGGGCTGGGTCGTCGAAGGCGGCGGGATTTCCACCCGCGCAGACGAAGACACGGTCGGCGTCGAGCTTGGTGTCGCCGACATCGACATCCGGCAGGATCGCAATTCCGTTGGAAGCCTGGACGGCGCCTCCGCCCGGCGCCGCATGCCACCAGCGGTAGACTTCGCTTTCCAGAAGGGTGTTGGCCGCCCGCATGGGCTCGACCGCGGCCGCGTAGGACATGAGCGGAAAGCCCGGCAGCAAGATGAAGCCGACAGTCAGCGGCGCCGGCTTTTCCGATGCCGTGGCGTCAAGGGCAAGATCGGGCAAGATTCGGGGACTTTGGCGCTAGAGGACGGCCGTTCATTTCTGCGCAAATTGTCCGAATGACGTCGTAAAATGCAAGGGGCGTTAGCCGGCGATACGCTACTCAAGGTGACACACGCCGCAACCAGCCCCGGAGCATGTCCCGCCATGCGCTATTCCCTCCTCAGTGTCCTGGGTCAGGCCCTGCGTGGCCAGCGTGATTGGAAGCCCCAATGGCGCGATGCCGCGCCCAAGGCCGAGTATGATGTCGTCATCGTCGGTGGCGGCGGTCACGGTCTCGCGACCGCCTATTACCTCGCTAAGGAGCACGGCATCACCAACGTGGCCGTGCTGGAGAAGAGCCATGTCGGCTCCGGCAATGTCGGGCGCAACACCACCATCGTCCGCTCGAACTACGGACTTGCCGGCAACATCCCGTTCTACGAACGGTCGATGAAGCTCTGGGAGGGGCTGGAGCAGGACATCAACTACAACGCCATGGTGAGCCAGCGCGGCGTGCTGAATCTCTACCATTCGGATGCGCAGCGTGATGCCTATGCCCGGCGCGGCAACGCCATGCGGATGGCGGGTATCGATGCCGAACTCCTCGACCGCGAGGGGGTTCGGGGAATGGTGCCGTTCATCGATTTCGACAATGCGCGCTTTCCCGTGAAGGGCGGTCTCCTGCAGCGTCGGGGCGGCACCGTGCGCCACGACGCCGTGGCCTGGGGCTATGCCCGCGCGGCCAGCGACCGGGGCGTCGATATCGTCCAGAACTGCGCCGTCACCGGCATCCGCCGCGAGAACGGGCGGGTGGTCGGGGTCGAGACGAGCCGTGGCTTCATTCGGGCGAAGAAGGTCGCGCTCTCGGTGGCGGGCTCGACATCGCTGCTGGCCTCCATGGCCGATCTGCGCCTGCCGATCGAGAGCCACGTGCTCCAGGCCTTCGTCAGCGAGGGCGTGAAGCCTCTCATCGACACGGTGATGACCTTCGGGGCCGGCCATTTCTACGTCAGCCAGTCGGACAAGGGCGGCCTCGTCTTCGGCGGCGACATCGACGGCTACAATTCCTACGCCCAGCGCGGCAACCTCGCGACGATCGAGGACGTGATGGAGGGCGGCATGGCCCTGTGGCCGGGCCTCGGGCGCCTGCGCCTGCTGCGGCACTGGGGCGGGATCATGGACATGTCCATGGACGGCAGTCCGATCATCGACCGCACTCCGATCGATGGCCTCTATCTCAATGCGGGCTGGTGTTACGGCGGCTTCAAGGCGACCCCGGCGGCAGGCTTCTGCTTTGCCCATCTCATCGCCCGCGACACGTCCCATGAGGACGCCGCCGCCTACCGACTCGACCGCTTCGCCACCGGCCATCTCATCGACGAGAAGGGCATGGGCGCCCAGCCGAACCTCCATTGAGCGCGGATCTGGATTGAGGGAACGACGATCATGCGTATCCGATGCCCCCATTGCGGGCCCCGCGACAACGGCGAGTTCAGCTATCTCGGCGACGCCGCGCCGATCCGGCCCGACGGCATGGAGGTGCCGCCCGCCGCCATGCACGACTACGTCTACCTGCGCGACAACCCGGCCGGCCCCCATCGCGAGCTCTGGTATCACGGCGCCGGCTGCCGCTCCTGGCTCGTGGTCGATCGAGATACGCGCACCCACGAGATCACCGGGGTGTCCTCCGCCCGCGATGTCGCGCTGAACCGTCGGACAGGAGAGGTCGCATGACCACGCTCACCCTTCGGGATACCGCCTCCCCCAGCGGCGCCTCCCCGGCAACGGCCGTTGGGCAGGGCTTTCGTACCGCGACCGGCGGCATGATCGACCGGCGCCGCCCCCTGGACTTCACCTTCGACGGCCAGCGCTACAGCGGCTTCCAGGGTGATACCCTGGCCTCGGCGCTGTTGGCCAACGGGGTGCGCCTCGTGGGCCGGTCGTTCAAGTATCACCGCCCTCGCGGCATCCTCACCGCCGGTTCGGAGGAGCCGAACGCCCTCGTAGAACTGCGCTCGGGCGCACGGCGTGAACCGAACACCCGCGCCACCGTGGCCGAACTCTACGAGGGTCTGGAGGCGTCGAGCCAAAATCGCTGGCCGTCGCTGAAATACGATGCCCTCTCGGTCAACGCCCTGGCGGCGCCGGTTTTCGCGGCGGGCTTCTACTACAAGACATTCATGTGGCCGGCTGCTCTGTGGGAGAAGCTCTACGAGCCGATGATCCGCCGCGCCGCCGGCCTCGGCCGGGCCGCCCATGCGCCGGATCCCGACACCTACGACAAGGCCTTCGCCTTCTGCGACGTGCTGGTCATCGGGGCAGGACCGGCTGGGCTTGCGGCGGCCCTGGCCGCCGGACGCTCGGGCGCGCGCGTCATCCTCGTCGACGAGGATCACCGGACGGGGGGACGCCTCCTCGCCGACCGGCGCGAGATCGCCGGGCGATCCGGTGCGGATTGGGTGGCGGATGCCCTCGCCGAACTGGAATCCATGCCGGAGGTGCGCATCCTTCCCCGGACCACCCTGTTCGGGGTCTACGATCACGGTGCCTATGGGGCGGTCGAGCGCGTCGGCGATCATCTCGCCGTGCCCTCCGCTCATGCGCCGCGCCAGCGCATGTGGCGGATCACGGCAAAGCAGGCCATCCTCGCCGCCGGAGCCATCGAACGCCCGCACGTCTTCGGCGGCAACGACCGGCCCGGCGTGATGCTGGCCGGCGCGGTGCGGACCTACCTCAACCGATACGGTGTACTGCCGGGCCGGGCCGTCGCGATCTTCACCTCGGGCGATGACGGCTGGCGCACCGTGGCCGATGTCGCTGCGGCGGGTGGACAGGTGGTGGCCGTGATCGATTCCCGCGCATCGGTGCCGGCCGAGCTGCGCCGGGCGGCCGAGGCCGTCGGCGCGCAGGTGATCTGTGATGGCTACGTCACCGGTACGAAGGGGCATCTCGGCCTAGAGGCGATCGAGGTGGTGGACACCTATGGCAGCCGCCAGACCATCGCCAGCGACTGCCTCGCCATGGCCAATGGCTGGAATCCGATCGTGCATCTCGATTCGCATCTGTCGCGGCGACCGGTCTGGGACGAGGCGATCCACGCCTTCGTGCCGGGTGCGCTTCCTTCGGGCATGGTGGCCGTCGGGGCGGCGGGCGGGGCCTTCACCCTCGCCTCCTGCCTGGAGACCGGCGGCCGGGCCGGTGCGGAGGCCGCCTCAGCCTGCGGATTCGCCAGCGCCGCGCCCGAGACCCCGAAGACCGATCCCGAGAGCATCGCCCATACGCCGCTGTGGCGCGTGCCGGTCTCAAGGGGCAAGGCCTTCGTCGATTTCCAGAACGACGTGGCCGCCTCCGATGTGGAGCTCGCCCATCGCGAGGGCTTCCGTGCGGTGGAGCTGCTGAAACGCTACACCACCCTCGGCATGGCCACCGACCAGGGCAAGACCTCGAACCTCGCCGGGCTCGGCATCATGGCGGAGCTCACCGGCCAGCCGGTCGCGAGCGTCGGCACCACGATGTTCCGGCCGCCCTTCACCCCCGTCGCCATCGGCGCTTTCGCCGGGCATCACCGGGGCAAGGATTTCCGCGCGACCCGGCATGTCCCATCGCATGCCTGGTGCGAGGAGCAGGGCGCGGTCTTCGTGGAGACCGGCCTGTGGCTTCGTCCGGCCTATTTCCCCAAGGCCGGCGAGAGCGACTGGCTGGAAACGGTCAATCGCGAGGTGAATACCGTGCGCGCCCATGTCGGCATCTGCGATGTGACGACGTTGGGCAAGATCGACATCCAGGGCCGGGACGCCCTCGCTCTCATCGAGCGGGTCTGCGCCAATCCGTTCGGCACGCTGCCCGTGGGCAAGGCGCGCTACGCCGTACTTCTACGTGAGGACGGCTTCGTCCTGGACGACGGCACCATCGCACGGTTGGGCGAGAGCCATTTCGTGATGACGGCCTCTACGGCCAACGCCGCCAAGGTCATGCAGCACTTGGAATTCTGCCACCAATGGCTGTGGCCTGAACTCGACGTGCAGATGGTTTCGGTGAGCGAGCAGTGGGCGCAATACGCAGTGGCCGGCCCACGTGCCCGCGACACGTTGCAGGGCATCGTCGATCCCGGTTTCGACCTATCGAACGAGGCTTTCCCCTTCCTGGCCTGCGCCGACATCACGGTCGGAGGGAGCATCCCCGCGCGTTTGTTCCGCATCTCGTTCTCCGGTGAACTCGCCTACGAACTCGCGGTGCCGGCGGCCTATGGCGACGCCGCCTGGCGTGCGGTCATGGCGGCCGGCTCGGCCCACGGCATCACCGCCTACGGCTCGGAGGCGCTCTCGGTGATGCGCATCGAGAAGGGCCACGCCGCTGGCGCCGAGATCAACGGCCAGACGACGGCGCGCGACATCGGCCTTGGCGGCATGCTCGCCAAGAAAAAGGACTATATCGGCCGGCTGATGAAGGAGCGCCCAGCCCTCGTCGATCCCGAACGGCCGATCCTCGTGGGGTTCCGCCCGGTCGATCGCAGCCAGCGCCTACGCGCGGGGGCGCGGTTCCTCGCCGTCGGCGCCGCCCCGAGCCTCGCGGCCGATGAAGGCGTCATGACCTCCGTCGCCTATTCGCCGAGCCTCGGGCACTGGATCGGGCTCGGGTTGATCCGACGTGGCGCCGAGCGCCATGGCACACGGGTTCGCGCCTACGATCCGGTGCGCGACGGGGATGTCGAAGTCGAGATCTGCTCACCGGTCTTCGTCGACCCGAAAGAGGAGAAGCTGCGTGTCTGATGTTATCGAGACGACATGGCGGCCGAGGAGCGCCTGGGCGGGGATCGCGCCGGTCGGTCGGCACGGCCGCCCGGGCGGCGAGCCCGGTCTCACCCTGACCCTGCGCGACGAATTCGGGCTTGCCACCGTGATCGCGGTGAAGGGCCGGACCGACGCCCTGCAGCAGGTTCTGGGCGAGCGCTTCGGCTGGTCGCTGCCCGATACGGGGACTGCCAGTCTCACCGGAGAGCGGGGATTGGTCTGGTCCGGACCGGATCAATGGCTCGCTCTCTTCGAGACGCGCCAGGAGATGGCGGGCCTCGGCGAGGCGTTGCAGGGTATTGCCGCGGTCACCGACCAGAGCGACGCCCGCGCGATCGTCCGCGTGTCCGGGCCGGACGCCCGGGCGTTCCTCGCCAAAGGCCTCGCCATCGACCTTCATCCCCGTGCCTTCCAGCCGGGGCAGGTGGCCGTCACCGCCCTTGCGCATATGAGCGCGCAGATCTGGCAGCGGGACGCTTCCCCCACCTACGACCTCGCCGTGGCGCGCAGCTTCGCCGGCAGCGTCTGGTCGTGGTTGAGCCATGCCGCCGCTGAGTTCGGCTACGACGTTCGCAACGCGGCGCCGTGAGCGGAGCCGGCTGTTCCCCGGCCGGATGCTTCAGCTGCGCGGGTAGATGATGACGGACAGGTAGGTCATCGGGGTCTTGATCAGTTTGGCTGGCCCGTGCGAGGCCGCCGAATCGAACAGGAGCGAGTCCCCCGGCTGCAACGTGTAATCGTGCTTGTCATGGCGATAGATGACTTCGCCGGTCAGCATGTAGATGAACTCGGTGCCGCCATGCCGAAACTCCGTATAGGACTCGGCATCGTTCTCCAGGGTGATGAGATAGGGCTCGACGACGATCTCGCCGCGCAGGCCCGCTCCGAGCAGTTCGTAGAGATGTCCGGCCTTCGTGCCGCGCCGTTCGATGACGACGCCCTGTCCGCGCTTGACGAAGGAGCAGTCGCGGCTCTCCTCGAAGGCCGAGAACAACACGGTGATGGGCACGTTCAACGCCTTTGCAACAGCATTGATCGACGACAGCGACGGCGAAATCTGCCCGTTCTCCATTTTGGAGATCATGCCGGGTGATATCCCGGCCGCCGTGCCGAGATCAGCTACAGAGAGGTCGCGCTCGCGCCGGAACAGGCGGATCTGGTGGCCGAGTGCCCGCTCGAGTGTGCGCTTGTCGTCGACCGGTGCGTTAGAGGCGGTGTTCAGCATCCGGTTTCTGATCTCGCCCTCATCGCAACACGCATCGAGCACGACGCGGGGCTCAGGAGCCATCATGTCGGCACAGGATTCACGTCTAACACCGGAATACCGCATCGAACAGATTGCGCGATTGCCGGTGAGGCGATCCGACTCATGATTGTCGATGGCAGAATCTGTGCGGTTGGTTCCTTTGCCCGACACATCAGCCGATCAGGCGCGCCGAACCGCGAAACCCGTCCGTGTAGAAAAGATGGTGTGCGAGCGGACGCGTTGCTTCGGAGAAGACGTCCAGCCTGCCTCGAGTGAAGGCGGGCGCCCGTTTCCGGACGATCGCCCACACAGGCCGTGGGTCAGGATGTCGAAGTGATTGGGCGTGACGTGGAACCATAGGATGTCACCGCACGCAGGCGCGCGATCCGGTAAGCATCGGGGATCGAGAGGGCCCAGACGAACACGCCTGCTGCGTGACGACCGATCACATCCACATCCGGCGACGCGAATTTCGTGGTCAGCCACGCTCCCACCAGAGTGAAGAACGCGAAGCCCAATCCGCGTTGTGCCTGCCCGAGGAGCACATGGCCCATGCCCGGCAGCAGGATGGCGGCCGCGAGGACCAGATAGGGGTTAGGCTGCGGCGCGTGCAGGGGCATCTTCGGATCCATGGACTGCATCTTCTCCGGTAAGGCTCCGGACGAGGCAGGTTGCTTGGGCGAGCAGAGGCCGCAACTGCTCCGGACCGATCTGCGTCATGGGGAAACGGTTCTCGCGCAGGAGCAGGTAGGCACCGCGTTCGCCCTGGCAGAGCTGGCTGACGATCCGGATCCCCCGAGGCGTGAGCAGCACTTCCTTCACGCGTGGCTCGGCGAGAATGGTCGCGATTGTGCCGGAGGCACGGGCAAGGACGGGCCCGGCACCGAGCGATCCCCGCACCAGCGTCTCGCCCGGCCAGCCTTCCGGCACATCGTAGCGCGCCGGGAGATTGTCCGCCGGGGCATAGAATTCGGCACCCACCACGCGCCTGAGGATGTCGATCGTGCCGCGAACGCCTGTCGCATGATGCACCGAGACGCTGAGCCAGAGCTGCGGCAGGCGCCGGAAGGCAAGGGCTTCCGGGATGACCCTGATCTCGACCGGCATGCCCAGGAACCGGCCCGTGAGGGTTCCGAAGCCCGTCGGGTCGCGGCCATGGACCGGCTTCGCCAGAAGGTCTTCGCAGGGTCGGAGCATTCCGGCCCGTTCCGCCGAGGCCGTCCGGCCGCGCCGGTAGAGCGCGTAGCCGGCGGCACCCAGCATCGGGAGGACGAGGAGGTCGATCATTCCGCCCTCAATAGCCGCGCGGCTTTGGCCAGTGCATCGTGAACTGGTCGCCGCGCCTGACATACTTGTAGCGGTGCAGCACGAACCAGGCGGAGGCGATGATGTAGAAGGTCATCATCGCAACGAGCTGCGTCCCGTAGCCGAGGAACACCGCGACGTAGGTGACGCTGCACAGAAGCAGAAGCAGAAGGCACGGCAGCGGATGGAGCGGATGGACGTAGCCTCTCTGAATGGTGCCGAGAGGCCATTTCCGACGGAACAGGACGATGGAGAGCGCCATCAGCGTGTAGCCGAGCAGCCCGGACAGGATCGAGAAGGTGATGGTCTGGTCGAGCGGCGTCGAGACCGCGAACATGATCGCCACCGGCACGAAGAAGACGATCGACCGGTAGGGTGTGTGGTAGGCGGGGTGCACCGCACCGAACCAGGCCGGCATGTAACGGTCGCGCCCCATGGCGAACCAGGCCCGCGAGGCGTCGTTGATGCAGCCATTGGCCGAGGCGACGGTGGCGAACAGGGTGCCGAAGAACAGAAACACTTCGAGCCAGCGATTCCCCGTGAGACGCCCGGCATCGTAGAGCGGCGTCACGGCCTGGCCGAGATATTCCCAGGGCATCAGCCCAGAGCAGACGTACCAAGTGGCCGTCGCGGCGATCAGGAGGGTCATCATCCCCGTCATGGTGCCCAGCGGCAGGGCACGGGCGGGCGAGCGCACCTCCTCCGCGGCCTGCGTCGTTCCCTCGATGCCGAGGTAGAACCACAGGCCGAAATGCATGGCGGCGAGGATGCCGAGATTCCCGTAGGGCAGGCCGACCAAGAGGGCATCGTGCTGCAGCACTGCGCCCGGCGCCCAGGGTTGGGTCGCCACGAAGAGCACCACGATGGCGAGGAAGGCAGCGGCCGTGATCAGCAGGTTCATCGTCAACGATGCGAGCACGCCGCGATAGTTCAGGAAGGCGAGGGCCACGATGGTGAGCACCATGAACGCGCGCTTGTCGACGGTGCCCGCGACGCCGAGATTGGCCATGAACGCTTCGATCAGATCCCCGGTCACGATGGCGTTCGAGACCTCGAGCATCGTGTAGGCCATCACGAGGTAGAGGCCGACATTGAAGGCCGCGAGCGGCCCGATGATGTGCTTGGCCTGCGCGTACTGGCCGCCCGCGGCGGCCACCGTGGAGGTAATCTCAGAATCGATCATGGCCACGCAGGTGTAGAGGATCCCGGCGAGCCAGCAGGCGGTCAGCGCCGCGACCGGCCCCCCCTTCCCGACGGCGAAGTTCCAACCCATGAACTCGCCCACCAGCACGATCCCGACGCCGAGCGCCCAAACATGGCCGGGCCCGAGCACGCGCAAGAGCGCGATCTTCCTGGCGGGCACAGCGGCCGATACTGACGACACGTCTGGCAGCGAGACTTTCGGGGTCTGGAATCCAGGCGGAGTGGCGATCTGAACATCCTGCATCACGACCTCGCTGCCTGTTCGCCGACATCGGCATCCACGATCTCGCCCTCCTCGGACGAGAGAAGGTAGTCCTCTCCGAAGGCTCGGTTGGTGCGCACCAGATCGACGGCCATCCAGAGCGCAAGGGCTCCGGCGATCGCCCAGGCACTCCAGTTCATGATCTCGACCATGACGGATATCCTCGTAGGAAATGAACGGGCTGACTGTGACCGCGGCCAATGAGGCTCAGCGAGGCTCTACTGTCTTACTCGGGTCATCGTCGCCGAAGCGCTCGGCGATGACTTCGCGGTACTCGTGTTCGGAGTAGCGGAACATGAAGACGAAGTAGGCCACGATGATCAGCGCCGTGAATGCCAGGGCCGTCCAGTTGAAGTTATAGTCGAATCGGGTCCCGATGATCGTCGCGGCCTTCTCTGGCGCGATGCCCAGCTTCTCCCACTGAGCCGCCATGACCGCGTTCTGTCCCAGTGATTCCCAGGATGGATTCGGATATTCCGTCGTGGTCGTGCCGCCGCCGGCCAGCTTGAGCCAAAGCGGCAGGTAGAGTGTGATGAACACAAGAATGAGCATCAGGATCGCATCGAAAATCTGCCCGATGATCGACTGACTCGGCGGCTCGTAGGGAACCTTTTTCATTCGGTTGCTCCTTTGTGCTGCCGCGCTTTGCGGATCTGGTCGAGATAATAGATGTCGGTGCCGTAGATTGCGGACTTGTCTTCACTGTAGTGACGGATCATCGCGAAGGTGGATGCTGTGTTGAGGAAGAGCACAATGGCGCCAAGGATCGCCATCGGGATGAGCAGGTTGGCACTCTCGAAAGCTTTCCACATGCTCCAGAACGTGAAGGCATAGATCAGCCAGACCGCGACCACGGCGAACGCTGCGGCTGCGCTGTCGCGTCTGAACATGGTTGAGATGCGGGGATCCTGATTCACGGCATGTCCTCGTTCGCAAATTTTCTTTTTGAGAACCCAGGGTTCCTTTCTGGAAAGATCCTGCCGAGAATAGGCCCTTGTCAATGCCTAAATTGGTGGCGCAGTGCACGCATATTGAACTTTCTTGCCTGTCCCTTGAGAGAGTCAACTGTTTCTCAGCCGTCGCTTGATGGTGGAGAGGGGTGGGCGGTGACCTCGTCACTCGCTCGCGAGCCATCACTTTCTCTTATGATGAAGGGACACATTCTCCGTTCGTCAGGACTTGACGGCCTCACGCTTTTCGCGAAACCCTATTTCTTGAAGGGAATTTTTCGTCGTTCCGGCGAGCAGGTGTTCTCGTCGCTACAGGTCGCGTCGGACCTATTTGACGAGGATAGGCGTATCGTAACGACGCCTTGTTCTCAGCGATACAGTTCTTCAGAGCGGTAAACTTGCAGGGCGCTGTGGTGGCCAGGCGAATCTCGCTGCGAGCATTTGTCCTTTTCGCAACGTGCCTCACAGAAAGGCGCCTCTGTTCGGGCGACAGATGATCGGTCACCCCGATATTTCCCCGGAAGAATTTTTTGTGACCGATAGTTGACGGGTCGGTTGGAATGTGAGAGCAACGATCAACATGCTCGGTGGAAGCGGGAAAGTGCGATGTGCGGTATAGTCGGGTTGTACTTGAAGAACTCAAAGCTTGAGCCGCAGCTTGGCTCGCTTCTGTCCAAGATGCTCGCGACCATGACGGATCGCGGTCCCGATAGTGCTGGCTTCGCCGTTTACGGATCGGACAGTGACGGCGTGAAGCTCACCCTTCGTGGTGCGGATCAGGCAGCGCTGCGGAAGGCGATCTCCGGTCTGGAAGAGGCTCTCACATTCACCTTCGACAAGATTGAACGCGACACTCATACCGTCATTTCCGTGCCCGCCGAGCGCGAGGGGCGGATCCGCGCGTGGCTCAAGAAGGAGGCGCCCGGCATCGACGTGGTCAGCGCCGGCCGGCGCATGGAGATCTACAAGGAGGTCGGGCTACCGGCCTCCGTGGCCGAGCGGTTCGATCTCGCCGGCATGACCGGCACCCACGGGATCGGTCATACGCGCATGGCCACGGAGAGCGCGGTCACCACCAATGGCGCGCACCCGTTCTCTACCGGCATCGACGAATGCCTGGTCCATAACGGCTCGCTGTCGAACCACAACGACATGCGCCGCCGCCTCGAGCGCGAGGGCCTCACCTTCGCTACCAAGAACGACACCGAGGTCGCCGCCGGCTACCTCAGCTGGCGCATGCGCGAGGGGGCGTCCCTCCAGCAGGCCCTGGAATCGAGCCTGTCGGATCTCGACGGTTTCTTCACTTTCGTGGTCGGGACCGAGACGGGCTTCGCCGTCGTGCGCGATCCGATCGCCTGCAAGCCTGCGGTGATGGCCGAGACCGACGATTACGTGGCGTTCGGCTCCGAATACCGGGCCCTCGTGGGTCTGCCCGGCATCGCCTCCGCCCGCGTCTTCGAACCCGAACCCGCCAAGGTCTACGCCTGGGAGCGTCACTGATGTCGTCCTACGATCTCAACCAGGCGCCTCTGCGCGACCTCAACCGGGCGCTGCATGCCCTACGTCCCGACACCAACGAGACCCATTGGACCATCACCGGCCCGGACGGCCGCCACGCCATAGCGGTGGGCCTCGATGCGCCGATCTCCGTCGAGATCGAGGGGAATGTCGGCTATTACTGCGCCGGCATGAATAAGCTCGCCAGCGTCGTGATCAACGGCAATGCGGGCGTGGGTGTCGCCGAGAACATGATGTCGGGCTTCGTCCATGTGCGCGGCGACGCCAGCCAATCGGCCGGCGCAACGGCTCATGGCGGCCTGCTGGTGATCGACGGCAATGCAGGCGCGCGCTGCGGCATCTCGATGAAGGGCGTCGATATCGTCGTGAAGGGCTCGATCGGCCACATGTCGGCCTTCATGGCCCAGGCCGGAACCCTGACCGTTCTGGGCGATGCCGGCGAGGCGCTGGGCGATTCCCTCTACGAAGCGCGGCTCTACGTGCGCGGCTCGGTCAAGAGTCTGGGTGCCGATTGCATCGAGAAAGAGATGCGCGACGAGCACCGCGAACAGCTTTTCGCCAAGCTCAAGGCCGCCGGACTGGCGGGCGAGGTGAGCCCGTCGGAATTCCGGCGCTACGGCTCCGCGCGCCGCCTCTATCATTTCAACGTCGACAACGCCGGAGCCTACTGATGGCCGAGACTCCCAAGGACCCGACCCTCAAGGATCCGACCCTTAAGGATGCGCGCCCCTTGCCGCGCACCAAGCCCCGCTTTTCGGCGACCTATACGCCCGACGTGATGTCCGAGATCCGCCGCGCCGCCGCAACCGGCATCTATGACATCCGGGGGGCCGGGGCGAAGCGCAAGCTGCCGCATTTCGACGACCTCCTGTTCCTCGGCGCCTCCATCAGTCGCTACCCGCTGGAGGGGTACCGCGAACGCTGTGGCACCGAGGTGGTGCTGGGCGCGCGTTTCGCTTCGAAGCCGATCCACCTCAAGACACCGATCACCATCGCTGGAATGAGCTTCGGCTCGCTCTCCGCCCAGGCCAAGGAAGCCCTCGGGCGCGGAGCCACGCTCGCCGGCACCTCGACCACCACCGGCGACGGCGGCATGACGCAGGAGGAGCGCGGGCATTCTCAGACGTTGGTCTATCAGTACCTGCCCTCGCGCTACGGCATGAACCCGGACGACCTGCGGAAGGCGGACGCGATCGAGATCGTCATCGGCCAGGGCGCCAAGCCCGGCGGCGGCGGCATGCTGCTCGGCCAGAAGATCACCGAGCGTGTCGCGGGCATGCGCTGCCTGCCCCCGGGCGTCGACCAGCGCTCGGCCTGCCGCCACCCGGACTGGACCGGGCCGGACGATCTCGAGATCAAGATCGAGGAACTGCGCGAGATCACCGATGGTGAGAAGCCGATCTACGTGAAGGTCGGCGCCTCGCGGCCCTATTACGACACAGCGCTCGCCGCCAAGTCCGGCGCCGACGTGGTTGTCCTCGACGGCATGCAGGGCGGGACAGCCGCGACGCAGGACGTGTTCATCGAGCATGTGGGCATTCCGATCCTGGCGGCGATCCGCCCCGCGGTGCAGGCGCTGCAGGATCTCGGTCTGCACCGGAAGGTGCAACTCGTCGTCTCGGGCGGTGTCCGCTCTGGAGCCGATGTGGCCAAGGCTCTGGCCCTGGGCGCGGATGCCGTCGCCATCGGCACGGCGGCGCTTATCGCCCTCGGCGACAACGATCCACGCTGGGAGGCCGATTACCAGGCCCTCGGCACCACCGCCGGCGCTTATGACGACTGGCACGAGGGCAAGGATCCCGCCGGCATCACGACGCAGGATCCCGAACTGGCCAAGCGCCTCGATCCGGTTCTGGCTGGCCGGCGTCTCGCCAATTACCTCGCGGTGATGACGCTGGAAGCGCAGACCATCGCGCGTGCCTGCGGCAAGAGCCACCTGCACAACCTCGAACCCGAAGACCTCGTGGCGCTCACCATCGAGGCTGCCGCCATGGCGCAGGTTCCGATGGCCGGCACCAGCTGGATTCCCGGAAAGACCGGCTTCTGACCACGCAAGGCCGCCCCTGAAGGGCGGCCTTTTCTCCACCGCATGGCCGCGATCGGCCGCACGACGCAACGCAGGGTGACGCCATGACCCCGGATCTCGAAGCCGTCGCAAAAGAGCGTGGCATCAAGTATTTCCTCGTATCCTACACGGACCTGTTCGGAACCCAGCGCGCCAAGCTCGTCCCGGCCGCCGCCATCGCCAGCACCTGTCGGAACGGCGCGGGGTTCGCAGGCTTCGCCACATGGCTCGACATGAGCCCGGCCGATGCCGACCTCCTGGCCGTCCCCGATGCGGCGGGCCTGATTCAGTTACCCTGGAAGCCGGAGGTCGGCTGGTTGCCCGCCGATCTCGTCATGGGTGGCAAGCCCGTGGAGCAGGGGCCGCGCAACATCCTCAAGCGTCTCATCAAGGACGCGGCGCGGGACGGCCTTCAGATGAAGACCGGCGTCGAGTGCGAGTTCTTCCTGATCACGCCCGACGGTTCCGAACCCGCCGATATGGCCGACCGGCAGATGAAGCCCTGTTACGACCAGTCGGCCCTCATGCGCCGCTACGACGTGATCACCGAGATCTGCGATGCGATGCTGACCCTCGGGTGGAAGCCGTACCAGAACGACCATGAGGACGCGAACGGCCAGTTCGAGATGAACTGGGACTACGACGACGCCCTCATCACGGCCGACCGGCACGCTTTCTTCAAGTACATGACCCGCTCGATCGCCGAGAAGCACGGACTTCGGGCGACCTTCATGCCCAAGCCCTTCATGGACCTGACCGGCTCCGGCTGCCACGCCCACGTCTCACTGTGGAACGGGGAGCGCAACGTCTTCTCCGATCCGTCGGACGAGATCGGGATGTCGCGGGAGGGCTACCACTTCATCGGCGGCCTGATTCACTCGGCCGATGCGCTCGCTGCCATCACCAACCCTTGCGTCAATTCCTACAAGCGCATCAACGCCCCGCGCACCACATCCGGCGCGACCTGGGCCCCCAATACGGTGACCTATACGGGTAACAACCGCACCCACATGATCCGCATCCCCGATGGCGGGCGCTTCGAGTTCCGTCTCGCCGACGGCGCCGCGAACCCTTACCTGCTCCAGGCAGGTCTCCTCGCTGCCGGCCTCGACGGCCTGCGCAACCGGCGCGATCCGGGCAAGCGGCTCGACATCAACATGTACACGGACGGTCACATGGTCGAGGGCGTCAAGCGCCTGCCGCTCAACATGCTCGACGCCATGCGGGCGCTCGAACAGTCGGACGTCCTCGCTCAATCCCTCGGCAGCTTCGTGCCCAGCTATCTCAAGCTCAAGACCGAGGAATGGAACGCCTATTCGCGCCATCTGACGCAGTGGGAGCGCGACACCACGCTCGACTGCTGACGGAAGGCTCCCGGCCGGTTTCCGGGAGCCCATGAGTGCGAGGTGTCGTTTCGCTCCTCGCCCCAACCGTCGTCCGAGAGCGGCCGTCCTGCGCCGCTTTCGACCTGGATCGCTCTTGATGATAAGCATGGTGAGGGACATATCGCAGCCGGTTGCCCGTCTTGGAATTTCGGCGCATGAACCGGCGGATCTCGGCTTTTCGGTCCGAATAAGACGAATGCGGGCAGGAAAGCTCTGTGGACCACGACGACAACAGTGCGGGCATCGAGGCCCACCGTCGTGCGGCCCTCGCACGCTATGGCATCCTCGATACCGAGGCCGAGGCTGATTTCGACGATATCGTGAAAGCGGCGTCGGCGGCCTGCAATGTGCCGATCTCGTTGATTTCCCTGCTCGATGGCGAACGGCAATGGTTCAAGGCCGAGACCGGTTTCGGCCAGAGGGAGACTCCGATCTCTTCCTCGATCTGCCGCTATGCCGTCCGTGAACAGGACGCGGTGTTCGAGATTTCCGACACGACCCGCGACGAGCGGACCGCCACGAACCCGCTTGTTACCGGCGATTCGCACGTTCGCTTCTATGCTGGCGTACCGCTGCAGACGGCGGACGGCGTGACCCTCGGAACGCTGTGCGTCCTCGACACCAAGCCGAACAGCCTCACCCCAGCGCAGATGCTCATCCTGCGCACGCTGGCCAAGCAGGTGATGGCCCTCCTCGATCTACGGCGGGCCCTACAGGACCGGCGCGAGAGCGACCGGCTCAACAAGGCGATCCTGGAGAGCGCTGTCGATTACGGCATCATCTCGATGGACCTGTCCGGCCAGGTCACGAGCTGGAACACCGGGGCGGAGCGCGTCCTCGGCTGGACCGAGGCGGAGATGTGCGGCGAGTACGCCCATGTCTTCTTCACAGTGGAGGACATCGAGAACGGCTTGCCCGAGCAGGAGATGGGCGCGGCGCTGATGCATGGCCGGGCCAGCGACGAGCGCTGGCACAAGCGGAAGGATGGGTCCCTGTTCTGGGGGCTCGGCGAGATGATGCCGCTGAGGAACGAAGACGGGAATCCCGAGGGCTTCATCAAGATCCTGCGGGATCGCACGGAACAGCGTCTCGCGAGCCAGAAGCAGCACAACGACACCGAGTTCATGCGCAGCGTCCTGGCCTCCTCGGCCGATTGCATCAAGGTCCTGGACCTCGACACGAGGCTCACCTTCATGAGCGAAGGCGGGATGCGCGTGATGGAAGTCAGCGACTTCAACGCGATTAAGAACTGTCCCTGGCCCGATTTCTGGCAAGATCAAGGTCACATCCAGGCTCGGGAGGCTGTCGCTGCCGCCAAGGCCGGGCGCACGGGCCATTTCCAGGGCCTCGCCAACACCATGGCGGGAAATCTCCGGTGGTGGGATGTGCAGGTTACGCCGATCCTCGACGCCGAAGGGCAGCCGGAGCGTTTGCTGTCGGTCTCGCGCGACATCACCGTCCAAAAGAATGCCGAGCAGCTGATCAGCGCCAGCGAGGCACGCTGGCGCGGCCTGTTTACCAGCATGCAGGAAGGCTTCTTTCTTGCCGAGCTTATCCGCGACGCGGCGGGACGGCCGCTGGATTACCGATTCCTGGAGATCAACCAGGCTTTTGCTCGGCAATCGGGCCTTCCCGATGACAGTGTCGGCCGGACCATCCGCGAACTCGTGCCCGATATCGAGCAATGGGTGATCGACCGCTATGCGACCGTCGTCGATACGGGCGAGCCAACCCTGTTCGAGATCACGGTCGCCGCTCTCGACCGCAGCTTCGAGGTTCGAGCTGGCCATGAGAGCGACCAGCGCTTCAGTTGTCTCTTTCTCGATGTCACCGAACGCGCACAGAACGAGACCCGCCGCCTCGCCATCGCGGAACTCGGTGACCGCCTTCGCCATCTGAGCGATCCTGTCACGATCTCCTTCACCGCGGCCGAGATCGTTGGCCGTACCCTCGGACTGTCCCATGCCGGCTACGGCGCGGTGGACCAGGATCGCGAGACCATCCTCATCGGCCGGGGCTGGTCCGCCCAGAATATTCCCCGTATCGACGGACTTCATCACTTCCGGGAATACGGCTCGTACATCGATGAGCTGAAGACCGGCGGGACAGTCCTGATTGAGGATGTCACCTCAGATCCGCGAACGGTGGCGGATGCAGCCTCGCTCATCCCCATTAGCATCCGATCGCTCTTGAACTTGCCCGTCATGGAGCACGGACGTTTCATGGCCTTGCTGTACGCGGCCAAGGACGTGCCCCATGCCTGGACGACCGAGGAAATCGGTTTCGTCCGCAACGTCGCCGACCGGACCCGCGCTGCGATCGCGCGGATCGAGGCGGAAGCGCAGCAGCGCGTGCTCAACCTCGAACTCAGCCATCGCATGAAGAACATGCTGGCGATGGTGCAATCCATCGCCACGCAGACCATGCGCAACGCCACCGACATCGCCACCGCGAAGGACGTGCTGGCGGGTCGTCTGATCGCTCTCGGCAAATCCCACGACCTGCTCCTCGGCGGCTCGCTCGGCGATACGCCCCTCAAGACGCTGATCGAGAGCACGCTGGAGCCTCACAAGGACAAGCCGGACCGGTTCGCCGTTCGTGGGCCCGCGCTGAATGTCGGCGCCAAGGCCGCGATGTCGCTCGCTCTCATCCTCCACGAACTCGCGACGAACGCAGCCAAATACGGCGCGCTCTCCGCCGCGAAGGGAAGCATCACCATCCTCTGGGAGATCCGCCCGCATGAGAGCGACGGCAGCGACCGGGTGCTGCTGCGCTGGGTCGAAGCCGGCGGGCCTCCCGTGCAGCCGCCGACGCGGACGGGGTTCGGCACGCGGCTGATATCGCGCGGCTTGGCCGGCAATTTCGGCGGTGAGGTTTCCCTCGATTACCGCATGTCCGGCGTGGTCTGCACGCTCGAAGCTTCATTGAAGGGTTTGCAAGCCGTCGATACCCCGCCCGATTTCCACTAGGCGGCCGGCATCGCGCACCGACGCGCGCTGGGAGGTTGGAACCGGGGGTCAGTCTGCCCGGATTTGATTGCGCCCCGCCCCATTCGAGTGGGGCGTGCAACTGCAACCGAACGATCCGGCTTCGGTCTTCCGCTGCGACGTCTCGCAGGTCAGGAGATGCTGCAACAGCGTCTCCAGGTCGTCCTTCTGGTAGGGCTTCTGCATCACCGGGACGGTGCGATAGGCGGGCTCGACACCGGCCGCCCCGTAGCCTGTGGCGAAGAGGAATGGGATGCAGCGCTCGAACAGCTTGTCGGCTACGGGATAACTGCGCGCGTCGCCGAGATTCACGTCCAGGACAGCGAGATCGAATGTCTCCGCTTGCAGGTTCCTCAACGCCTGTTCGAGGCGCATGGCGATCACGACCTCGCAGCCGAGATCGAGCAGCATGTCCTCGGCGAGCATCGCCACCAGGCTTTCGTCTTCCACCAGCAGGACGCGGCGCCCCTCGAGCATGCTCATGAGCCCTGTCGCCCCGTCACGATCTCCTGCCCATGCCAGCCCAAGGCCGTCAGGGGGATATCGAGGCGACAGACAACTCCGGTTGGCGCGAAATCGATCGCGGCGTTGCCGTCGAACTCCAAGGGCAATTGTCGCTCGACAAGACGGGAACCGAAACCCCTGCGCGTCGGGGGAGCCACTTCCGGGCCACCCGTCTCCGTCCAGGTCAGGGAAAGGCGCTCGCGCGCCCCATCGGATTTCAGCGTCCAAACGACGGTGACCCTGCCCTCGGGCACGGAAAGAGCACCGAACTTGGCGGCGTTCGTCATCAGTTCGTGCAACGCCATGGCCAGTGTCACGGCTACCTTGGGATGAAGACGGGTATCCGGGCCGGTGATCTGGAACCGGTTCGCGTCGGCCTCCGCCACCGCGTGGGGCGCGATCGCCCGCTCGACGACGCCGATGAGGCTGGCGCTCTCCCAGTTGGATTCGGTCAGGACGTTGTGAGCGTTCGACAAGGCCGTGACACGAGCGTCGAATACGGCGCGGGCCGGCTGGTCGGAAATGGCGCGGAAGGTCTGCGCCGCGATGGACTGGACGGTGGCCAGCGTGTTCTTCACCCGATGGTTCAGCTCGTTGGTCAGCAGCCTCTGCCGCTCGGCTGCCGCCTTCTCCTCGGTGATGTCGCGGACCTCGATGATCGTGCCGATAATTTTGGCGGCGTCGTCACGGATCGGGCTCGCGGTGAACCCGACAGGGTAGAAATGACCGTCCTTGTGGACGAACACCTCTTCGCCGCGTTCTTGGTTGTTCTCCGGGAAGGCACGGTCGATGGCGCATTCCTCCAGCGGGAACGGGCGGCCGTCGGGATAGGTGTGGTGGACGATGTCGTGAAGCGGGCAATCGCGCGCGAGCACTTCCCCGACGGTGAAGCCGGTAAGCAGTTCGGCGGCGCGGTTCATGTAGACGCAGTGCTGCCTGTCATCCATCAGGAAGATGGCCACCGACGCATTGTTCAGCACTGCGTTCAGACGGCGCTCGGTCTCGTGCAGCTGCGAGCCGCGGCGCAACGTCGGCAGGGATGTCGATGCTTCGGCGGAGGACAGGAAGGGCGGCCGGGTCGGCACGGAGCGGGCTCTCTGCGAAGATGGGCGACACCCGATGGTGCGCCGCAAGATCTTAACGGGTTCGCCATGGTCCGGCGAGGGGTATCCGGCTATCCTCGAAATCCTTGAAATCCTCGAAAACCTCAAGGGACGACAGGCGAAAGTGCGAGGAGCGAGGGTTTGTTCCGCCCAACCGCATTCGGTTGCACAGTCGATGTGCGCATGGGCAGGTGAGCCCCCGTTTGAGCCTCTGCCGAAGCCGGAACTTGCCGGAATGTCACTTTGCCAGGGCGACGTCGTGCCGATGCGAGACCGCAGGCTCGGAGCATGATGGATTTCGTCAATTTCCTCTATGGCGCGCCGATCTGGCAGATGGCCTGCATCATCAGCTCCATCTCCGTGGGTGGCACGGTGTTGGCCCTCCTGATGGTCGACAGGGTTTGGAAGAAGGATCGTCGGCGGTCCCACAACGATATCGCCGGCTTCTTCATCGCCGTCGTCGGTGTCATCCACGCGATCTCGATCTCTTCCCTGGCGATCACCGTCATGACGCGGAAGGACCGTGCCGAAACCCTCGTTTTCGAGGAGGCCGATAAAGTCGCGAGACTGGCGCGGGAGGTGACGACCCTTCCCGAACCGAACCGTGCTGCCATGCCTGCTCATCTGGCGACTGACGTTCAGGTGGTGATCGAGGAGGAGTGGCCCCAGTCGAGTCGGGCGGAGCGGGCCGTCGCGGGAACTCGGGTGCTGCACCGCCTATGGCTCGAAGCTGCGGCGCTGCCGCTGAAGGATCTGGCGGACGTTCTCACGGTGAAGGACTTTCGCAAGCACATCGACGATCTCTACGATCTCCATCGCGGACGAAGCGATCTGGCCATCAATGGCGTCGACCGGATCGTCTGGGCCGTCGTGCTTCTCGGCTCGATCTCGATGATCGCTTTCGCTGTCCTGTTCGGCGTCGAAAATTTCGCGGCTCATCTCTTGATGAGCTGCCTCCTGTCCTTCTCCATCGCTCTGGCCATGACGATGATCGTCGCCATCGACTGGCCGTATTATGGCTACGATTCCATCTCGGAGGACCTTTTCCTCGAACTGAGATCGGGATTGAGAGAGGGGTCGGCCCCCTGACGCTCACGATGCGGATCGGAGTGGACGGACGCCATGCCGCAAGCCCGGTGGGGGATTAAGCCCTTGATCGGGAGGGCACGCGCCCGAGTTCGGGCTGATGCCAAATCGTCCCGCTTCCAATACCACCGCCGGTGCCCCGGTCATTCCGGGTCTGGGTACCGGCGGCCCATCCACGTTGGTCTGCCTGCATTTCCTCGGCGGAAGCGCGCGGGAATGGGAACCGGTCGCAGCCTGTCTCGATGGCGTCGTTCGTCTGGTCGCGCTCGACCTGCCGGGGTTCGGAGATGCGGCTGACGTCCCGGGCTACACGGTGGATGCGATGGCGGATTATGTGGCCGCCCGCATTACGGCCGCCGATCCCGGAGACAGATGGTATCTCGCCGGCCATAGCATGGGTGCCAAGGTGGCCCTGGCCCTCGCCCGGCGCGCCGAGGACGGGGCGCCGGATCTGGCTGGGCTCGCTGGGCTGGTCCTGCTCGGCGGTTCGCCACCGAGTCCAGAGCCGATGTCCGACGACAAGCGGCAGGAGATGTTGGACTGGATTTCCGCGGATGCGGAGACCCGCCGGCGCAAGGCAGGAGAGTTCATCGACCAGAATACCGGTGCGCGCCTCAACGAACCGCGTCGAACCCGGGCGATCGAGGATGTGCTGCGTGCTGCTCCCGCCGCCTGGACGGCATGGCTTCGCGACGGCTCCCGAGAGGATTGGAGCCGCCGGATCGGCATCCTGCGCATACCGGCCGTGGTCGTGGGCGGAACCGAGGATGCCGATCTCGGCGTTACAGCGCAGGAGGCACTGACGCTTCCTCACCTGGCATCCGGCCGGCTCGTTGCCCTCGACGGTGCCGGACATCTCCTGCCCCTGGAGCGACCGGAGGCGGTGGCCGAGCTCATTACAGATCTCGTCGCGGAGGGGGCGGCGCGACGGTCTACCTCACCGGAGGTGCCGCAGCCCTACCGCGCGCTGATCAATTCCGACCGGGTGAACAGCCGTCTGAGGGCGGCGCTCATCGCCCGCGCCGAGCCCGATGCTTCGGAGTACCGGTCCACATGGTTCGACCCGATGGAACTCGCCCTCCTTCGCGCCGTCCTCGACCGGGTGCTCCCGCAGGACGATGCCGGCCGGATCGACATTGCTGCATGGATCGAGGCCCGGCTCGCTGCTGGAACCGGGGATGGTTGGCGCTTCGCCAAGCTGCCGGAGGACGGCGAGGCTTACCGTGTCGCGCTGAGCACGCTCGATGCCGCCGCGAGATCCGTCCACGAGACGGGCTTCCTGTCCCTCGGCGGGGCCGATCAGGACGCCCTCCTGCAAGCGGCCTCAGCCGGCGAGCGGCTCTCGCCCGAAGGGCCGACGCAGGGGTTCGACGCCGAAAGAATGAGCCTGTGGTTCGAGGATCTGCGCAGTGACGCGGTACGGATCTATCTGGCCCATCCCGCCAGCCTCGCGCGGATCGGCTTCGGCGGGATCGGTGCGGGTGGTGACGACACCGATCGTATGCCCGGCTTCGTACGGGTGGGGATCGGTGACCCTGAACCATGGGAATCTGCCGCCCTGGGTAAGACCGGCGGGGAGATCGGTCTGTGAAGCTCGATGCGATGCGTCGCTACGCAACCGATGACATCGTCGATGTGGTCGTCATCGGCACGGGGGCGGGCGGCGCGCCCGTGCTCGCCCGTCTCGCAGCGGCAGGGCTCACCGTCGTCGCCCTGGAGGCGGGGCCGAATTTCGATCCTACGCAGTTCGCGTTCGACGAAACGCTCGCGGATGAGATCTACTGGACCGAGGAGCGCCTCAGCGGCGGTTCGACACCGGAGGCCTTCGGCGCCAACAACAGCGGGACCGGGGTTGGTGGCTCCACCCTGCATTGGGGGGCTTTCACGCCGCGCGCCGACGAGCGCGACCTGCGTCTTCACTCCGAGACCGGGATGGGCGTGGATTGGCCGCTCGATTACGACGACCTGCTACCATTCTATGAGCGCGTCGAGGCGTTTATCGGCGTGTCCGGCTCCTCCCAGTACCCCTGGGATCCCGGCCGGCGCTATCCTCTCTCACCGGTCCCGCGCAACGCGCCGGCGCAGGTGATGGGCCAAGCCTGCGACCGGCTCGGCATTCGAACCGCCGACTCGCCTGCCGCCGTCGTCTCGCGCGACTTCTCCCAGGAGGGCGGCGGCCTGCGCCGGGGCTGCATCAGCTGCGGCTACTGCCACCAGGGCTGTCGCACCGGCGCCAAGACCAGCATGGATGTGACCTACCTGCCGCATGCGGTCTCCAATGGCGTGGAAATCCGTCCCGATTGTCGCGTGCACGGGCTCGAGCGTGACCGCGAGGGCCGGATCACGTCGGTGATCTACCGGCATGGCGGCATCGATCATCGGCAGCGTTGCGCGGCGGTCTACCTCTGCGCCGGGGCCGTGGAGACGCCCCGGCTCCTCCTGCATCTCGGGCTCGCCAACGGCAGCGGCCAGGTCGGCCGCAACTATATGGGCCATGTGGCGACCCAGGTCTGGGGGACGTTCGAGGCCGAGATGCGGATGAACCGGGGCTATCCCTCGTCGCTCATCAGCGAGGACATGGTCCGGCCCGATGATGCGGATTTCGCCGGCGGCTACCTGATGCAGAGTCTCGGCGTCCTGCCGGTCACCTGGGGCAACTCGGTGGCGCGGGGGCGCGGCTTGTGGGGGCGGGCGCTGACCGAACATCTCAATCGTTACAACCACATGGCGGGCATCGGGATCAACGGTGAGACCCTGCCCTGCGACGCCAACGTGCTGGTCCTCGCCGACGAGGTGGACGCGTTCGGGATGCGCAAGGCGCAGATCGATTTCGGCTATTCCTCCAACGAGGACCGGCTGAACGCCCATGCGACGCGGACCATGAAGGCGATCTGGGAAGCCGCCGGCGCCACCGACATCTGGGTGCTGGAGCGCGTCGCGCACACGATCGGCACCTGCCGGATGGGCATGGATGGCGACAGCGCCGTGGTCGATCCCCATGGCCGGAGCTTCGAGATTCCGAACCTCTGGATCAGCGATGGATCGACCTTCCCGAGTTCGCTGGCCGCCAACCCGGCCTTGACCATCATGGCGCTGGCCCTGCGCTCGGCCGAGGCGTTCCTCGGGCATCCCTCCTGACGATTCATCAGGAACGCCACCGCCATGCCCCGGTTGGATTCACCGCAACGCGACGAGGTTTCAAGCGCCATGACCACGAAGATCTCCACGACGAATGCCCGCGCGGATGCGCATGGCGAAATCCGCCTCGCCAAGGGTGAGCGGGTCGCCATGCGGATGTGGCGTCACGAGCCGCCGACGGACGACAAGCCGAGCGCCAGCCGGCCCTACGAGACGGTGGGATACGTCATTTCCGGCCGCGCCGAACTCACGGTCGGCGGCGAGACGGTGACCCTGGAGCCGGGCGATTCCTGGCTCGTCCCGGCCGAGGCCGAGCACACCTACACGATCCTCGAAGAGTTCACGGCGGTCGAGGCCACCGCTCCGCCGGCCGCGTAGCCTTTCATACCCGCCGCACCCAAGGCGGCGACGTGAGACCAGACATCAGAAGGGCCGGATCGATCGCGATCCGGCCCTTTTCGATATTCCGTTCCCGAAGAGAGACCCGCCCTACGCGCCGCCCCATTGCATGGTCAGGCCGCCATCCACCACGAGGGTATGGCCGGTGACGTAATCGGCGTCGTCCGAGGCGAGGTAGAGGATCGCCTTGGCGATCTCGTCGGGCTGGCCGGCGCGGTGCCACGGGATGCGTTCCAGGGAGGCTTCGAGCTTCTCCGGGTTCTCGAACCGGTCGCTGGTCATCGGCGTCTCGATCAGGCCGGGGGCGACGTTGTTGACGTTGATCTTGTCCTCGGCGAGCTCGCGCGACAGGCTCCGGCAGAGCGAGCCGACACCGGCCTTCGACATGCCGTAGGGCGCGCTTTCCGGCGTCGGCAGGTGCTGGGCCACCGACGAGACGATGACGATCTTCCCCCGCCCGCCATTGGCCCGCCGGACCTTGATGAAGGCACGGGCACAGAAAACCGGCCCCATCAGGTTGACCCGCAGGATCTGTTCGAGCTTGCCGTTATCCATCTCGGCCACCGGCATGCCGCTCATGGCCTGACCGGCATTGTTGACGAGGATGTCGAGAACGCCGAACTCGGCGGCCACCTTGGCGAAGGTCGCATCGACGGAGGCCGGGTCGCCGACATCATCTTGGATCACCAGGCATCTGCGCCCGGCGGCCTCGACCCGGCGCGCGGTCTCCCGCGCGCCGTCCGCGTCGGTGTTGTAAGTGATCGCCACGTCCGCGCCTTCGCGTGCGAACAACTCGGCCGCAGCCTGTCCGATACCGGAATCCGCCCCGGTGATCAGAGCGCGTTTGCCCTGCAACTTCATGTCGGTCCCATCCGTGCGAGAAGGGGTGCGCGGCCATTGCGTGGCCGGCGATCACCCGTGATCTTCAGGACAATGGGCCGAGGAAAACGCGGTTCCCGGGATGCGGCATCGGCGGGGAGGGACGTCCCTCCCCGGGCTCAGGTGATGACGCTGGGCTCGCTGCGCCCCGTGATGCCGGCGATGTCGGCGATGTCGCGCGCCGCCTGGACGACCGGGGCGAGGACGACATCCGGCGTCAGGTCGAGCCGGTCCGGGTCGCTCTCGTAGCGCTCGATATAGACCCTCAGCGTCGCCCCCGCCGTGCCGGTGCCGGAGAGGCGGTAGACCACGCGCGCATCCTCGGCGAAGCTGATGCGGATGCCCTGCTGCGCCGTCACGGAGCCGTCGACCGGGTCGACATAGCGAAAGTCATCCGCCGTGGAGACGGTGAGATCGCCGATCCGGCGGCCGGGCAGGCTCGCGACCTGCGCGCGCAACCCCTCCATGAGACGGTTGGCGCTCTCGGACTCGATCTCCTCGTAATCGTGGCGGGTGTAGTAATCGCGGCCGAACGAGGCCCAATGCTCGCGCACAATGGCGTCGGCGCGCTTGCCCGTCGCCGCCAGGATGTTCAGCCACAGCAGCACGGCCCAGAGCCCGTCCTTCTCGCGGACGTGGTTCGAGCCGGTGCCGGCGCTCTCCTCGCCGCAGAGGGTGATGAGGCCGGCATCGAGCAGGGTGCCGAAGAACTTCCACCCCGTCGGCGTCTCGTAGGCGGGAATGCCGAGCGACGCGGCGACCCGGTCGGCGGCACGGCTCGTGGGCATCGAACGGGCGATGCCAGCGAGGCCGGAGGCGTAGCCCGGCGCGCGATGGGCATGGGCGGAAAGGATCGCCAGGCTGTCGCTCGGGGTGACGAAGAGGCCGGGCGCCACGATCATGTTGCGGTCGCCGTCCCCGTCCGAGGCCGCGCCGAAATCCGGCGCGTCCGCGCTCAGCATCAGCTCGTAGAGCTCGTGGGCATGGACCGGGTTGGGGTCGGGGTGGTGGCCGCCGAAATCCTCCTCCGGCGTGCCGTTCACCACCGTGCCGGGAGGGGCACCGAGGGCGCCTTCCAGGATTGCGGTAGCGTAGGGGCCGGTCACCGCGCTCATGGCATCGAACCGCATGCGGAAGCCGGAGGCGAACAGGCGGCGGATCGCGTCGAAATCGATGAGTTCCTGCATCAGGGCCGCGTAATCGGCCACCGGGTCGATGATGGACACGACCATGCCGTCGATCCGAGCCTCGCCCACAATGTCGAGGTCGAGATCCGGCACGTCGGCGATGCGATACTCGGTGATCGCCTTCGTGCGCTCGTAAATGGCGGCGGTGACGGATTCCGGGGCCGGACCGCCATTGGCGGCGTTGAACTTGATCCCGAAATCTCCGTCCGGGCCTCCGGGATTGTGGCTCGCCGAGAGGACGATGCCGCCGATCGCGCTGTGCTTTCGGATGACGCAGGAGGCCGCCGGCGTGGAGAGGAGACCACCCTGGCCGACGAGAACCCGGGCGAAGCCGTTGGCGGCGGCGAGCTTGAGGGTCGTCTGCACCACCTCGCGGTTGAAGAAGCGGCCATCGCCGCCCACGACCAGGGTCGCGCCCTCGCGGTCGGGGATGATGTCGAAGATGGATTGGACGAAATTCTCGACGTAGCGGGGCTGCTGGAAGACGGGGACCTTCTTGCGAAGGCCCGACGTCCCGGGCTTCTGGTCAGAGAATGGCGAAGTCGGCACGTGCCTCGAAGTCATCCGCGAAAGCCCCTCGTTGTCGGCGGGGACAACACAACGGCTGGTCCGTTCCGGTCAACCACCCTGAATGGGTCGAGACGGAAACTTTCTTCGGAATCGTCTCGTCGCGCCTCCTTTGCCACGAAGGCGGGCGACGTCCCGTCGCGTCATCGCTTGGTGTTCGTCGCGACACCTTCGGAGAACGGGACCGCCAGAACGGTTTCGCCCGCTTCGTCGATGATTTCGAACGAGCGATCCAGAGCGTCGCTCAGGGTGGAGCCGCTGACGAGGGCGTTGGCGACGATCTGCTTGATGCCGATCATGACCTCGTCGCGCAGGTCGTCCAGGCCGTCGAACTCGTCTCCGTCCGGATCGAGATGGAGCCCGTCGCGATCGCGCAGGTTCAGAAAGTATCGCGGCATGCCGGTCTCCTACCGTAACGGCCAAGCCTAGACTGGGTGCGCCATGCGGCTGCCGCAAGGGAGATCGGGCAGGAAACCGCAGGCAAGAAACCGCAGGCAATAAACCGCGGGCAAGAAACTGCACGCAAAGAACCACAGGCAGGAAACCGGACGCAGCCCCCGCCTTTGGGGGCGGCGAGCCTGCTCAGAACATGGTCTGCCCATCCACCCGAAGGTAGCCGGCCTTGAATTCGGCAAGAGACCTCAGCCTGGGCCAGTCCAGGACCTTCAGGTTCTTGCCCTTGAGTTCGATCAGCCCCCGCCGTCTCAGCTCCTGCAGCGAGCGGTTGACGTGGACGGTCGTCATTCCCGTCGTGTCCGCCAGTTCGTGCTGCGTCATGGGGAGATCGCAGCTATCCTCCGTGGCCAGGCCGACAGCCCGCAGCCGGACGAGGAACTCGCAGAAGAGATGCGCGATCCGCTCCAGAGCCGACCGGCAGCCGATATTCACCAGCCATTCGCGCAACGTCGCCTCGTCGATCAGGGCGGAGATGCGCATCGCCCGGGCGATCGCCGGATGGTTCTCGGTGATCTCTCTCAGGGTCGTGGCGGAAACGCGTGCGACCTTGCAGGGGGATAGGGTCGCGATCGTATGGTCGAGCCGGTTCAGCAGGGCGATGTCGAGATCGCAGGTATCGCCCGGAACGAGATAGGCCGTGATCTGTCGGGCGCCGTTGGCGCGTTGCTTGAACCGGCAACCGATCCCTTCGGTGATGAAGATGATATCGCTCGGCGGCTCGCCTTCGCGGACGAGGTTGGTGCGGGCGGGAACGTCGCGGGCGACGGACGCGAGCCGATGAAGCGCGTCCCTATCGGCGTCGCTCAGTTCCACGAAGCCTTCCAGCTTCTGGATCAGAGGATTGAACACGCTATCCGCCGTATTCGAGAATCTATTCCGCGACAATGGTCGATATCTCTATGCGATCAACATCGGCTTTCGCCAAAAGTAGCATTCTTCGAAACGCGCTTTCAATGATCTATGACAATTGAAGGACGCGAACCGCGATTATCTTAAGATAATCGCTCTCGTACTAAAGTCGTAGTCATGCCCCGGTTCGACGCAAGGTTCGAGCCGGACGGGCGCCGCCCCCACCTCCTGCTGTGACTGATCGATTCCCGAAACCGTGGATCGTCAAGGCGAAAGGGGCTTGCTCGACCGCCAGATCCATGGGGATGATCATTTGCCGCATGCTCTCGTCTTCTTTGACTATACGTCCTCGCAAAAGTGCCAAAAGCTCCTGGTGGGCCACATGACCGTAAAGACGGCTCCGATAGCAGCTGTAGGGAAGGTGAGGCATCGATCGCGAAAGTTCTAGTTCAGGCCACGGGGCGAGCGCCTCGATCATATCGAAGACGAGATGTCGATTCTAGGACGGTGATACGCAAAAGGAAGACGGTGAATAAGGTCGGCCAGACGCTTGGTACGGATCATGACCATCGCCGGGGATGAGATCGACGTTCATCGAAGCCTGAACACGTTGGGGGCGGTCCAGGGATCAACTCTCCGCGGCATCCTCGGCGATGAGGCGGCGGTACTCCGCCTCCGGTATGCCGTAGCTTTCGCCCGCGATGAGCTTGAGCTTGTCGCGATTGACGATCTCGATGTGAGACCTCCGGGCCCGGACCGTGCCGGCGCCTTCGAGGATATGGATCGTCGTCGTCACCCCGGGGCGATGGACGCCGAGCATGACGGACAGGAATTCGTGCGTGATGGGAAACTCATCGCCCGAGACACGGTCGTGGCACATCAGCAGCCAACGAGCCAGCCGTTCTTCCAAAGTATAAGAACCGTGCGACAAGGCTGTCTGGGCGGTGAGAAGCTGAAAGATGTGAGCATAGCGCATCATCAACTTGCGGAAGGCAGGTCTTTCCTCGACCAAGCTGCGGAACGAGGCCTTGTCCACCTGCAGCGCTTCGCCGTCGATCTGCATGAAGGTTTCGTGGGGCGTGGATTCCACGTCGAACAGCAGCGGTAGGCCGCTGGCTCCCTCCGAGCCGATGATCCCCACCTCGATGCGCCTGCCTTCGCGGGTGCCGACCACCACCGAGGCGACGCCGCTCTCGATGAAACGCATATGGGTCAAGGGCTGGCCGGGTTGGATGAGGACGTCCTTCCGCTTCAGCGTGACCGGCTCGAGAACGGTTTCGATGGCCGCATAATCGTCGGGGTGCATCCGGGAGAGAAGGCTGTTGCGAACGTGTTTTTGAGAAGGAATGACCATGCAATTGCCCCGAAGAGTCGGCGTCCGGTTTACGCGCCGCTCATCAACCCCAAACGCCGAACGTACCATAGCAACTGCGTCACGGGTCCAACAAATGATAGGCGGTGATTTGTGGATTATGAGCGTTTTTGGCGTTCTTTGTGCGTAATTCGACATTCGGCATGATCGAGTCCCTGTCTCGGGATCTCTGACGCGCCCGATCGAGACGATCGGCATCCTTGGCCGCTCGCCTCGATTTCCTTTTCCGGCCGGGCGGGACGAAGGGATTGCGGGTCCGAATACGCTTTCGGGCGATGCCGCCCGGAGGGATCATGTTGCTGCCGGGCGAGATTCCGTCATCGCGGCGCGGGAATTGCAGCCGTGGTTTCACGGGGCGAGCAAGGACTGGTTTCCAGCCGCGTCACGGATGATGGGAGATTCGTTTCGGCCGTCGGGCATGCGGATTGTCACGTCGACCGGCGTGCCGTGGCCCTCGGATTCATGGCCTTGGATTCACGCCCTCGGATTCATGGCCTCGGATTCTTGCATGGCCTGCATGAGGAATGTCGAATTGTCATGGCTCTGCGATAAGCTTAACCGTTTGAAGCCTCTGGGGTTAAGTCGCCGCAGATACATGTCTATGGCCGAAAGATCATAGATCCGACTTTTGAAACGGAGATGTCAGTGCCTAATTTTCTCAAAGCACTCGTCATGACGGTGATTGCTTTTGTTTCGATTTACTATCTGACCGGTAATTCGACGATGGCAGTGGCGCTATCTCTCATCCCTCTCCTGCTCGGCCTGGTGGGAGTGATGCATGGGTTTGCCTATAGTTTTGCTGCACTCTGCCTGGTCTGTGCGGTAGCCTGGTCGGTTGCTCCCCAGGAGACCAAGACGATGGTACGGGCCGAGGTGGAGAAGACCGGCGTCAAGATCACCGCAAAGTAGCGCCGATCGGGCCGGGCGAGGGGATGCGGGACGGGGGGCCTCGGTGCCCCCCCTCCGATGCCGTCGCCGGCGCGTCGCTTGCCCTCGCTTTGGCGCGTTCGACACTGTTCTGGTAGGGTCACCGCAGGGCTCGCGTGCGAGATCGGTGCGGGATGGGTTCGATGCCGGGGGAAGAGGGCAGGGGCGGGGCGGCCACGCGTCTTTTGATCGTCGACGACCATCCGCTGTTCCGCGATGCGTTGGCGAGCGCCGTCAAGCTCGCCTTTCCCGAAGCGGCGATCGCGGAGGCCGAGGGGATCGTCAGCGCCATGGCGGCCCTGACGGCCGACAGCCGAATCGATCTCGTGCTGCTGGACCTGTCGATGCAGGGCGTCGTCGGATTCGACGGCCTGATCTCGATCCGCTCCCGTTTCCCGCGCGTTCCGATCCTCGTCGTGTCCGGCCTGGAAGATCCGCGCATCATGCGCGAGGCGCTGCGGCACGGCGCGGCCGGGTTCGTGCCGAAGGCGGTCGACAAGGCGACGCTGACCCGTGCCATCGCGGACGTTCTGGGTGGAGGCCTGTCGATTCCGGCGGCGCTCTCCGGGCCCGCGGCGGATCTGGCCCCTCCGGCGACGCAGCTCGCGGAGCGGATCGCCCGCCTGACGCCGCAGCAATTACGGGTCCTCCTGATGATCCGGCAGGGAAAGCTGAACAAGCAGATCGCGCACGAGCTTCAGGTCGGGGATTCCACCGTCAAGGCGCATGTCTCCGAGATCCTGCGCAAGCTCGACGTCATCAGCCGCACCCAGATCGTGATCGAGACGGCCCTGCTCGACTTCGACCAGATCCGCGCCCCGCAGGCGGGGTGAGCGCGGGTCGCCGCTCCTCGGCCGAACCGCGCCGTCCCGGGGCCGATACTCACGGGAATGTGCCCGGGGGCGGGCGAAGGGCAGGGGGCCGGACGTTGCATCCATGGCGGGCATGGCCGATGACGGAGCGTGGTGCGACGACCGACGGCACGGGGCGCGTCGCCACACCGATCGCGGCCACGCTCCGGTCCGTCGCGATCCCATCCCCCTCCATCCGTTGAAGCGAGTGCGATCATGAAGAACTCGACGTTGCGGCTCGTCCTGCTTGCCGGGATGCTCACCGGATTGCCCATGACGGACGCCTCCGCCGCCGTGGGTGGCCGTATCGGCGCCTGCAAGCAGGAGCTGAAGGCCAAGGGCCTAAAGGGCGACGAGCGCAAGACGTTCATGAAGTCCTGCAAGGACGATGCGCGCAAGGCGTGCAAGGAGGAGGCGAAATCCGCCGGCTCGGACAAGGCCGACCGGCATGCCTTCATCAAGTCCTGCCTGAAGGGCGACGACGCCTCCGGAGCGACCACCGCCCCCACGGCCCCCGCAGCAAATGCGCCTGCCCCGAATGTACCCGCCCCGACGGCGCCCGGCTCGACCGTGCGCTCCGGCATGATACCGGAGGCGACGCCCCCGGCTCCTAAGCCCTGAAGCGCCAGACGCTGCTGCGCTTGATCTCCGCATCCTCGAGGGAGCGGCTCACCGGCACCTCGTAGGTCGCGAGGATGTCGAGCCGGTCCCTCGGCAGGTAGGAACGGCCGGGATCGCCGATGAGGATGGTGGCGCCCTGCTCATGCAGGGCCGCCAGCCAGTCGGTGACCCGGCCGGCGATGTCGCTCTCGTAGAAGATGTCCGCGACGAGGATCGTCGTGACGCCGAGATCGGCCGGCCGCGAACCGATGAGGTCGTCGAGGACGGGCGTGATCCGTTCGCCGACGCCGTTGGCTTCGGCATTGAGGCCGATGGCCGCGATGGCGAAGGCGTCGAGGTCGCTCGCCGTCGCATGGGTGGCGCCGGCCAGCGTCGCCGCGATCGCCACCAACCCGGAGCCGGAGGCGAAATCGAGGATCCGCTGTCCGGCCACGAGGTCCGGGCGGTCGAGGATATGCCGGGCCAGGGCTTGCCCGCCCGCCCAGGCGAAGGCCCAGAACGGCGGCGGCAGGCCGATGGAATCGAGCTCGTCCTCCGTCTTCTGCCAGAGATCGGTGGCCTCGTCGGCCACATGCAGCACGATCTCCGGTGCGTGGGGGACGGGCAGAAGCCGCGTATTGGCGCGGATGAAGCGAAGTGGATCGACCGAGGGTGTCATGAGCGGATGAGATCCGCGTAGAGGCCCGTTACCGCCTGCATCACCGCATCCTCTGTGAAGCCGCCCTCGACCACGCGTCGCCGCGCGGCCTCGCCCATCCGCGCCACGAGGAGCGGATCGGCGGCGAGCCGGACCATGGCGGCAGCGAGGCTCCGCGCATCGTCCGGCGGGACCAGCATGCCCTCGATTCCCTCGCGAACCAGCGTCCGGCAGCCGGGCACGTCGGTGGTGAGAAGGGCTCGCCCGCAGGACGCCGCCTCCAGCAACATGCGCGGCAGGCCTTCGCCGCCCCGGGAGGGCAGGCATCCGACATGGTGCTCCGCCCAGACGGCGCTCACATCGCGAGTCGGGCCATGCCAGGTGATGCCGTCCCGGCTCCAGGAACGCAGGGTCTCTTGCGGGATCGCCCTTCGGTTCGAGGCGTCGGGGGCACCGTAGAGGGAGAGCTCCACCGCCGCGCCCTCAGCGCGAGCGAGGCGCGTCGCCTCCACGGCTGTGTCGATGCCCTTCGACCACAGCATCCGCGCCACGACGGCGATGCGCAGGGGCGGGGAGGGCGGTTGCGGGGTCTCTGCGAGCGAGGCCGGGTCGATGCCGGCCCCGCCGACGATGGTGACGGCCGTGTCGGCTGGATCGAGGCCGAGGGCGATGGCGTCGTCCGGGTTTTCGAACAGGAACCGAGTCTGTTTCGAGGCGAGCGGTCCACGGATCAGCTGGCGCAGGGCAATGCGGGCCATGCGTCCCGCGACGTCGGCGCGCGCGCCCATCAGGCCGAGCCCGGTCAGGGCATAGACCCGGCCTGAGATGCCCGCCATCGCCGCCGCCGTCCCGCCGACGAGGATCGAGCGCAGCGCGATGCAATGGACGATATCCGCCTTCAGCGCCTTCAGGATCGCCGCGAGCTGGCCCGCCGCATAACCCGCCGCCATGGGGTTGAGGCTGGAGCGCTCGGCCTCCAGCTCGACCACACGCGCCCCCGTCGCCTCGATCACCGCCCGGTGGTCGCGCACGCGGGTCACCACCGCCACGGACAGGCCCATCGCCACGGCGGCCCGCGCCATGGGAAGGAAGTGCGAGGCGAAGAACCAGTCCTCGGTGACGACGAAGACGATCCGCTTCATCGGCGCGGAGGAGGGCGAAGGGGACGTGGCCATGAGAGAGGCTGTAGCACGCCGCCGCTCCGGGGCGAGGCGAATGGCAGGAGTGTTATGGCAAGAGGGAGACAGGTTGAACGAGGACGTGCCTGTCAGGCATCGCCCCGGCGAGACATCGCGCCGCCGCCCCGGTTCGGAACGCCGCCCGTGCCCGGCCGGTTGACGGTTCCTGACGATCGACGGGAGGCGGGTGATGGCGATGGATCGCGAAGAGGACGGCGTTGTCGCCGATCCGCGGGATGCGGCCATCGAGGCAGGCCTGACCTATGTCGATGCCGACCGTCCGGGGCTCACGCGCCGCAGGAGCGGAACTGGGTTCTCCTATCGCGATGCCAAGGGCAAGCCCGTCCGCGACCCTAAGATCCTGAAGCGGGTCCGGTCCCTGGCGGTCCCGCCGGCCTATACCGATGTCTGGATCTGCCCCCGCGCCGACGGCCATATCCAGGCCACGGGACGGGACGCCAAAGGGCGGAAGCAATACCGCTATCACCCTGATTTCCGGCAGGCGCGCGACTCGACCAAGTTCGAGCACATCATGGCCTTCGCCGACGCCCTGCCCGCCATCCGGGCGCGGGTGGAGGAGGATATGAGCCGTCGCGGGTTGTCCCGCGAGAAGGTGCTCGCCACCATCGTCCACCTCCTTGAGGCGACGCTGATCCGTGTCGGCAACGACGATTACGCCCGGACCAACAAGAGCTACGGCCTCACCACCCTGCGCGATCCCCATGTGACCGTCGCTGGCGCGGAGCTGACGTTCCGCTTCAAGGGCAAGAGCGGCAAGATGTGGAACCTGTCGGTGAAGGACCGGCGCGTGGCCCGCATCGTGAAATCCTGCCAGGACCTGCCGGGCCAGGAACTGTTCCAGTATATCGACGACGCGGGCGAGACGCGCGACGTCACCTCGGCCGACGTGAACGCCTATCTTCGCGAGATCACCGGGCAGGAGATCACCGCCAAGGATTTTCGGACCTGGGCCGGCACGGTGCTGGCCGCCCTGGCCCTCCAGGAATTCGAGGCGTTCGACAGCGCGGCCAAGGCCAAGAAGAACCTGCGCGCGGCCATCGAGAGCGTATCGGCGCGGCTCGGCAACACGCCGACGATCTGCCGCAAATGCTACATCCACCCCGAAATTCTCGACGGTTATCTGGAGGGCGCGCTGCTGATCCAGGTGGCGGATGCGGTGAAGGACGAGTTGCGGGACGATATCGCCCGGTTGAAGCCCGAAGAGGCGGCGGTTCTCGGATTGCTGCGGGCGCGGCTCGAAAAGGCGAAGGGCACCGTCTCGGTCAAGACGAAGGTGCCGGCCAAGGTAAAGGCCAAGAGTTCGACGCAAGCTAAGAGTTCGACGAAGGCCAAGGCCATGGGGGCTGCGACGGGCGAAGTGACGTCGCGCAAGCGACGTTCCGGCTCGGTGAAGCCCGAGGCCCGAGCGACGGCATAGGCGGGGACCGGACATCGCATGACCGAAATCTACCGGACGGTACCCGCCCTGAACGTCCGCGATGAGTGGGAAGTCGAGGCTGAGCCCAGCCTCGTTCCGGTGCGCTGCGCTTGGCGACGCGCTTTGCAAGCCGATTGATGCTGGGAGCGTCTCGGGATGGTCACGCCTGATTGTAACCAACGGCATCGCAGCGGTTTTAGCTGACTTGGGGGTCCACACGGCCTAGAGCGCTCTCCGCCGAAGTGGGTGCCGGTTCGGCGAAAAAGAGCGCGGCAGAACAAAGGCCTGGAGATGTGCCCCGACCCAACGTGGTCGGGCGCAGCTCTAGCCAGACCTGCCCGGCGTGAGCACCGGCGGCACCGGTTATGGTACGCTCCAACCGTCTGGCTCAATAAGCCGTGGCCCCATCACGCCATGTCGACATCAGCTTTCACCGCCTTGAAAAGCCTATTCGTCCGGTGTGGCATAGAATACGAGTCGTAGATGTCGATCCTCATCCACTACAAAGGACGAGTGGTCGAAAACGACTTGACCGATCCCGTCGATTAGAAAGATGCGCCGCCCCTCACAGCGCCCGTGGACGTCATGGCGGTTCCACAAAGCCTTGAATGGAGCCGAAACTTGTTCGAGCGTCTCTACCAACGCAATCATGTCGTCGTCGTCCGGCGCTCGCGCGAAGTCGCGCCGGAAGCTGGCAAGGACTTGTGGCGCTTGAGCATGCCAGTCGACGATACGTCCATTAAGGGCGTCGTCGGCAAACAGCATCCAGAGCATGTTGCGTTCCGCCGGATCGCGGATTTCGAAACCGAACAACCGGTCCGCCGCCGAATTCCAGCCGATCACGTCCCAGCGCAGATTGAGGACGTAGGCTGGACGCAGCGTTAAATCGTCCAGTAGACGGCGCACCAGGGGCGGCAACACGCAGGAGGTCTGCCCCGGCACTGCCGGGGGGCGCTGATGCGCAAGAAGAAACAGATGACGACGCTCGATCTCGTCGAGTTTGAGAACGCGCGATACGCTGTCGAGGAAGGCCGATGAGACCTGGATGGCGCGGCCCTGTTCTAGCCAAGTATACCAACTCAAGCCGACGCCTGCGAGCGCGGCAACTTCCTCCCGACGCAGCCCTGGAGTGCGACGCCGTTTGCCGGCAGGCAGTCCCACTTCGAGCGGCGACAGCGTCTCCCGCCGCTGACGCAAAAAGTCCGCCAGCTCTAGCCGTGTGCGATCCAGGCGGCACGCTATGCTGCTACTCATAGTAACCCCATAAATAACTCCATAGTAACAGTTTAAGTGGCGTGCGAAGCCATCGCAACAATGATGGAGCCGCCATGTCCACCGAACCCCACCCTGTCATCTCTCCTGCTCGTCACCCTTCGGTCGTGGCGCTCGTCACCCTCTTGCTCGGAGGCTTCATCACTGTTTTCGACCTCTTCGTGGTCAATGTCGCGATCCCGTCGATACAGACCGATCTCGGTGCCGGTTTTGCCGAGATCGGCTTGATCATAGCGGGTTACGAACTGGCCTTCGGGGTCTTGCTGATCGCGGGTGCCCGGCTCGGCGATCGGCATGGGCGACGGCGACTGTTTTCGCTGGGCATGATCGGCTTCGCCCTGACGTCTTTGCTCTGCGGTCTCGCGCCCGATGCCACGAGCCTGATCGTCGCCCGCTTCCTTCAGGGCGCAACGGGCGCACTGCTGTTTCCGCAAATCTATGCGCTGCTACGCGTGATGTACGATGAGGCCGGCCGACGCCGGGCCTTCAGCGTGTTGGGTATGTCACTGGGGTTGGCCGCGATCGCGGGACAGGTTCTCGGCGGCCTCATCGTGGAAAGCGATCTGTTCGGACTGGGTTGGCGCGTCATATTTCTTGTCAATCTGCCGATTTGCTTGGCTGCCGCGCTGTTGATCCAGACTCTCACAGAGTCGCACTCTTTCCAGGCCATGCGTGTCGACTGGGCTGGCATCGCTCTGGCCACGGCCGGACTATTGCTGCTGCTCCTCCCGCTTCTCGAAGGGCCAAGTAACGGCTGGCCATTCTGGACCTGGGCCAGCATGGCGATCTCGGTGATACTGCTCGTCGCCTTTCTGCGCTGGGAGCGTGGCGTTGCCCGACGTGGCGGGGATCCGGCGATCGACCTGCGGCTGTTTCAGAATGCCGGCTTCTCGATCGGATCGTTGGTGGTGCTGCTCATCTATTCCACCGCGACGTCCCTGTTTCTGTGTTTCGCGCTGTTGGTGCAATCGGGCCTCGGGCTTACGCCGCTGGAAGCCGGAATGGTGTTCGCTCCGGCCAGTATCGGCTTCGTTGCCGCCTCGCTCGTGGCTCCGTGGCTGGTGTCGCGCATCGGCGACATGGGAATCGTCGCGGGCGCACTGACCTATGCCGCCGGCATAGGCTGGCTCGCAGGAACCGCCTCGGGACTGGATAGCAAGGCCGACGCATTCGCTTTGGTGCCGCCGCTCATCCTGTTTGGATTCGGGCAAGGACTGTCGATGACGCCCTTGCTCAATCTGGTTCTCGGCTATGTCGAGGAACGCCATGCCGGGATGGCGGCTGGATTCATTTCGACCATGCAGCAAGTTGGGGGAGCCTTCGGCGTCTCGATTGTCGGCATCTTCTTCATGACGATCCTCAATAGGGATGCCGGCGAGGGCATGGCGCGCTTCGCGCGCTATGCCGACGCATTCTCAGGTGCCATGATCTACAACGTGGCAGCCATCCTGATTGCGTCGGCGCTGATCTGCTGGATCGTCCGGAAGAGAGCGATCTAATATGGATCGATGGCGAAAGCCCCCATTGGCGTGGCTCCGGCGCAGCCGAAAGCGCGTCCCGCAGGGCGACGTCATATTCTCTGCTCAGTGGCGCAACCTGCGAGCTTGGCGAATGGCAACTATCGCCCACCGATATACTTGAAATAGACTGGAGAACTTCCATCCGTCCTGGCCGTATCTCACTGCCTTACTGGGCGGCCTGTAAACGGGCGTTCCCGATTTCTGCAAACTGACGAAACCAGCCGTCACGTCCCTCCGTGAAGGTGGTGTCCGGGCTTCGGCTCGGTCGGTCGAGCCCAGGATTCGGCGCGGATTGATCGCCGGGATCATTGCTCGTCGATCGAAGCTCCCAGGCTTTTCATGATCTTCGTCAACTCGTCGGAATGCTCCTTGCCGCCGTCCGGTGACCTTCCGTCGGTGACGAGAAGGTTCCGCTCCTCCTCCGGTCGCGGTACGACCGAAAGGTAGAGCAGGACGGTCGGTTTGCCCTCGTATGTCGCGGGAAAGTCCGATTTCTCGATGACGAAGTGGGAGTATTCTTTTTCTTCCTGCTTGGGATGGCCGCTGAGCGCGACACCCTACCCCTGGAAGTACTTCTCGTGCTCGGACATCAGCTTGTCGTATTGCTTAGACTTGTAGGGAGAAGACCCAGGCACCAAGGGCTGCGTGGAAGCTTGGCAACGATTGGAGCACCTCGGGATCGCCGTGTTTCGAGATGATGGGGGTTCCACTGCGGTTAAATAAACGACGCTGAAAGCGGGCTGCTCCCAGCGGCGGTCACCCAACGGCGGATTTTTACCGCTGGCATCGACGCGAAAGCGCCCGTTCGGCGAATCCGGTCCTGCCTGCGTCTGGCGGGATTTTCTTCGGGGGCGCGGGTACGGCCGACGCGGCGAGCCGTCCCGTCACGCTTCCTCAGTGTCGCGCCATCGCTTCGATGATGGTCGAGCGGCCGTGCAGGCCGGTCTCGCTTTTGCCTTTCTCGGACTTGCCCTTGTCGCCTTTGCCCTGGCGCGGCATCTCGCTTTCGACGACGGGGGCCAGACCCAGTTGCCGTGCGAGGCAGACGAGGTCCTTCAGCCGGCCCGTCTGGGTCTTGCGACGAAGGTTGAGGCGATGCGTCTCCACGGTGCGGACGCTGAGGCTGAGGCGTCGCGCCACCTCCTTGTTGCTGAAACCGGCACTGAGAAACCGCAGGATTTCCGCCTCGCGGGGGGTGAGCCCTTCCCCGGCATCCGCCGCATCGGACGTTTCGACATTGGAGGTCGGGGCGTCCGCCTTGCCCGCCTGGGCCAAGCGGACGATGGTGGCGCTGATCTCCCGCGGGGTCGCCGATTGGGCGACCACCGCATCGATACCGGCCACGAGCAGATGGCGCAGGGTGTCGGCGGGCAGGCTCTGGAAGGCCGCCAGCACGCGCAGCCTCGGATGATTCTTCAGCGCGGTGATCCGGGCGAGGTCGGCCTCGCTTGCGTTCTCCCGCAGGAAGACCAGGGCGACGACGCTCTCGATTCCCGGACCGTCGAGCGGCAGATCGGCCTCGCTCACCGTATGCAGGCTGGGCTCATGCTCCAGGAAGGCCCTCAGGACAGGCCCGAGCCCCACGGGTTCGTCGACGATCAAAACTCCAACGGCCTGGTTCATGCCGCTCCCCCTTCTGTCCCATCGCGATACATCGCGCCCGGGCTGGTCAAGAGCGGTTCAAATCCCATTCCATCCGTTTATTCGGCGCGATTCCGCGTCGCGCGATGAATACAAGGACGCATATCGCGAAAACAGCCGCGAAAATCGCCTTATCTCGGTTAACGCGGGCGAATGCATGCTGGCCGACCGACCAAGCCTGTCCCTATCAGGAACAGCCCGGTCCGAAATGGGATCGGCTCATTCCATGCCTCACTGACACCGACCCATAGGTTGGGGGGCAGTGAGATCCGGGATCAGCCTGCCCGGGCGAGGACGAGGTCGGAGGCGGCGGAAATCACGCGGTTGCGGCCCGTGGTCTTGGCCTCGTAGAGGGCGATGTCGGCGCGTTTGATCATGGCCTCGATCGTGTCGCCCTCGCTCCATTGGCTGACCCCGAAGCTGCAGGTCAGCCGGATCGGCGTGCGTGCCCCACGGATACGCATGCCTTCGACGAGGCGGCGCAGGCGTGACGCGAGAGCCTCGGCATCGGCCACCGGCCGGTGCGGAAGCACGATGCCGAACTCCTCGCCTCCGAGCCGCCCGACGATGCCTTCCTCCGCGATAGTCTTGCTGACGTTCTGGATCGCCGCATCGCCGACATCGTGGCCGTACTCGTCGTTGATGCGCTTGAAATGGTCGATATCCACCAGGATCGCCGACATGTCGCCGTGGTTGCCGACGCGGTCGGCGGCGTCCCGCACCCGCTGGAGGAAGGCGCGCCGATTGAGGAGACCGGTGAGCGGATCGGTCTCGGCAAGGCGAATCAGCTCGCTTTGCATGGTCGTCAGCCGTTCCGCGGCACGCATGCGGGCATGCAGTTCCTCGGCGCCGGGCGGTTTCTCGATGAAATCGTCCGCTCCGCTGTCGAGGGCCTCGGCCAGATTGCGGGAGTTGCGGGCCGAAGACATGGTGATCACGTAGAGAGGACGATTGGTCTCGGCGATCAGGCGCGCCGACCAGCACAGTTCGAGCCCGCTCAAAGGGCGGACTTCCAGGCTCGTGATCAAGACTCGCACAGTCGTCGTGTAAGTCACGAAGTCGAGTGCTGCCTGAGAATCGGTAAAGACATCGACCGTATGGCCTTGCGGCTCCAGAAGTCCGGCGACGACCTTCAGGACAACACGGCTCGTGTCGACGATGACAATGTGCATGGCGTTGGTCACTCGCCCGATTTCTAGCGCTGTGTTTCAGCATGGCAGCTACAGATTAACATGTTGCCAAGACGGCATGCCCACATGAGTCCATCCGAGGCCTCGGCAGGCGGATGCCCTGCATCGCCCCCTGCGGGAGGGCGTCGCAAGGCGGATCACCGACGCTCCGTCATCCCCGGTTGAATGCCGCGCCTCCGACTGGTAGCTAACGCGTCGGGCCGGCGTAGCACAGCGGTAGTGCAGCGGTTTTGTAAACCGAAGGTCGGGAGTTCAATCCTCTCCGCCGGCACCACGCTTTCGTGTGTAAGCGCAATAGGTTACGCTGTCTGACGGACTTAGGCTGGCCGGGTCTCACACGGCGGCCTCCCACATAGCACTTCAGATGGCGCATCCCCGGAAGGATCCCGGCACGGGAGCCTGTCACTTGCGGCGAAGGCCCCACAGGATTGTGTCTCCCGTATCAAAGGGACGCGAGTCATTCTTCACATCGATGAAAAGCCTGTGGCCGTCACTGCTGGCGCAGTGGTCCAGGTGTCCCTCCGAACCAAGGATGTTGCGGAGGCGAAGCGACGCCACAGCGAGGCTGATGCCGAACTCAAGCGCTATTGGGAAACCGTCCGGATCGGGCCACAGCCGCTGACGCATAGAGGAGTGACGGCGCCGACAGGCGAAATGTACGCCGCAGGGATGCAATGTCTCGGTGACGACAGAAGCCGATACCTCCTTAGGGTGGTCGAGGAAGCCGATCGGGTTGGGAGCGATCTCAAAACGGATCACATCAATTTCGAGACCCTGCGCGACGCCTTCCTAAGCACTCTCGAGGAGGCTGGAACACCGGCAGAGTGGGCCAAGTTCGACGATCTCCGTGCCATCCCGATGGTGACGCTAGAGCTGCGCCCGACCACGTTGGGTCGGGACACATCTCTAAGCCTCTGTTTGCCGCGCTCTTTTTCGCCGAACCGGCATCCACTTCGGCGGAGAGCGCTCTAGAGGCCGCGTTCGGAGCTCAAGCGGACGCACTTCTGCAGCAAAAATCGCTTGTGACGGATGTAGCCAGTCGAGTTCTTCTGATGCGGGAGCTTTGTCGAGCAACGCGCCAAGCTGCAGACAGCGGCTTTCGAAACGCCAGCGGAGATTATAGTGTGGATAAGACACTTGCTCGCTTCCCTGCCTGGGATAGCGGCCCTCGTCGTCGGGTGAAGAGGCGGTCTGTTACAATCAGCGACATTTTTTCGGCCTGGGAGGCAGGGCCAAAACAGGAAGTTCAGCCTGCGACAGTCAAACGCTATCGCAGCATATTTGGATTCCTTTCTTCATATTTCGGAGACCGTGACGTCAATTCCTTATCAGATGATGACGTTCATGAATGGGCAACTCATCGCCGCGACAAGCAAGGCGTCACCGCGCGATCAATTAACCGGAATGATTTATCCGCCGTAAAAGCTGTGTTCGGATGGGCCACAACCCGTTACGCAAGGCGCTTGCTGCAACAAAACCCAGCTAGCAACGTGCGTTTGACTGAACAAAAGTTCGATATCATGCAGCAAACTCACCTAAAATCGTTGAGGGCAATGCGATGCGATTGGCTGATTGAATCCGACCTTATGGAACAAATGCCCCAGGAAGCTACGGCACGGTCAAGTGCCGTGACGCCGGCTAACGATTCACGATGGGCGTGAAGCTTGCGAGACTGGGCTATGGCCCCGACCGCCTGTGTACTCCTCCACGCCCGAAGCTGGATCTCCAGCACCCAAGCCGCAAAAGCTGGGGAAGCATCCGAAAGCCGCCGAAACCGAAGCGCAGCCTGATAAGCCAGTGTCCAATCAGGACGATGATCTGTAGCGGCGGACGGGGAGGTCGACCGTGTCTTTTCCTCAGCGATCGCCTTCAGCCGTTAGCCAGGAAGGGCGTCACGCCCGTGATCGTGGCGACCCAAGCAGCGCCAATCCTTACCCCTTGGACACTGAGGAACATGCCACCTGGAAACGGGGTTGGGAAATGCCCGACAGGGAGATTGGGCAGGAGAAGGCCAAGGGCGATCAGGAGTGAGAGTTTGGCCTGTCACCTGTCAAAACAATCTGGCTAGGTTTTTCCACGCCTTGGGTTTGCCCCACCCTCAAGCCCACCACTGAACGAACGAGCTGCAGCACGTCGCAGCGCAGTTGATCGTTCTCGATGGTGGCATAGGTACGAAGCGGATCGACAGCGCCGGCCTCGCGGAAGAAGCCGAAGGCATCGTTGTGCTCCTCGGCTTCATGATCGCCGAACAGGGTAGACATCGGCACTTCGAGGAACTGGGCGATCTGCTGCAGCCGGCCGCTGCTGACGCGGTTCGCTCCTTTTTCGTACTTCTGGATCTGCTGGAACGTGACGCCGACGTGCTGGCCTAGATCAGTCTGCGACAATCCCTTCGCCTTTCGCAGCGTTGCGGTGCGTAGGCCGACGGTACGATCAACGTCTGTCGTGGATTTTACAGTCACAGTGGCCACCCACTATATTAAGTAATGATTAAGTATGATGGCATTCCATATGGGGGCCACTGCGTATTTGTCTTTGCAACATAGGGAATCGGCACTCAGCTGATACGCTGTAAATCCCCAGTGTTGCAAGATCGCACTATCGCTGCTGGCGCATTCAGGGCTCTGTGTCGTTCAAATTCATCGCACGGGCCAACGACTTCCATGTTCAAGAAGCTTCTCCTCACCACTGCGGCCACCGCTCTCCTGGCTGGCGCCGCTTCGGCCGCCGACCTTCCGCGTCGCGCTGCACCGCCGGTCTTCGTGCCGGTGCCGGTGTTCACCTGGACGGGTGCCTACTTCGGTATCAACGCCGGTTACGGCTTCGACGCCGGCAGCAACAGCGACCGCTACGCCCTGCCGGGTGGTTCGGTGCTGAACTCCTTCACCCGCACCCCGGTGGTCGTCTCCACCAACGGCGGCAACGATCTCGAAGGCTTCGTCGGCGGTGGTCAGGTCGGCTACAACTACCAGTTCACCCCGGGTTCGGGCGTGGTCGTCGGTCTTGAGGCGGACGCCCAGTACACCGACTTCGGCAACAAGAGCCGCACCGTGACCGGCACCATCAGCCCTGTCGCCGGCGCTCTCAACAGCCCCGTCGGTGTCCGCGTCCCGGGCAACGAGATGAACTTCTTCGGCACCGTCCGCGGTCGCCTCGGCTACGCGTTCGATCGCGTCCTGTTCTACGGCACCGGCGGCTTTGCCTATGGCGACGGTGGCACGGGTGGCGACGACTTCCGCACCGGCTACACCGCTGGTGGTGGTTTCGAGTACGCGATGCCTACCGACTCGTTCTTCAACTTCTTCAAGTCGTCCGCAGTGACGCTGAAGGTCGAAGGCCTGTACGTGAACCTCGAGAACGAAGGCCGGGCCGGCAATCGCTCGGTGTTCAACCCAGCCACCAACGTTCTTACGCTCAGCCGTTCGGTCACCGCTCGTGAGAGCGAGTTCGCCGTCGTCCGCGCTGGCCTGAACTACAAGTTCGGATCTTACTAAGGCGCTTCGCCTTATATCCTCTGACTGAGCATCCCCAGCCCGATCCAGCCGGCCGCTCGGCCAACAGACGCCCTAGGAGCTTCTCCTGGGGCGTTTTTCGTATGTGCATCAATCCTGGTCATGCCGATGAGTGGATGTGGCTGGCCAGTAGGGCCGATGCGCGCATCGCGATGGCTTGGGTTGGCTCGCACACACTCTCGCCGAACTTTAGGAGGATCGTGGCGGTGGTGCAGGCCCTATGCCGCTGCACGCCGGAGTGAGCAAGCCTATGATCAAAATCCTGACGGCGATCCTGTCGGTCATCGTGGTCCTGGCGCTGGGCGCCTGCCTCACGGTTGTGACGCTTCCGTTCCGAGCCGTCCGTGGCCTGGTGCGCAGCCGAGCCGTGCCTGCATAGAGAAGCGAATCTTTCTCCCGCACCTTAACGGTTTGTTGCCAACGTCCGGTTAGGAAGTCTCAATCTTTTGAGGATCTTCCCATGCGCGTGCTGCTGATTGAGGACGACGCTTCGATCGCCGCGAGCATCGAACTGATGCTCAAGTCGGAGAGCTTCAACACCTACACGACGGATCTCGGCGAGGAAGGTATCGACCTCGGCAAGCTCTACGACTACGACATCATCCTGCTCGACCTCACCCTTCCCGACATGTCGGGCTACGAGGTGCTCCGCAATCTGCGCGTGGCGAAGGTCAAGACACCGATCCTGATCCTCTCTGGCATGGCCAGCATCGAGGACAAGGTGAAGGGCCTTGGCTTCGGAGCCGACGATTACCTCACAAAGCCGTTCCATAAGGACGAACTCGTCGCCCGCATCCACGCGATCGTCCGCCGCTCGAAGGGCCATGCCCAATCGGTCATCACCACCGGTGACCTGACGGTGAACCTCGACGAGAAGATGGTGGCCATTGCCGGCAACCGGGTGAACCTCACCGGCAAGGAGTACCAGATCCTTGAACTCCTCGCTTTGCGCAAGGGCACGACCCTTACGAAAGAGATGTTCCTCAACCACCTCTATGGCGGCATGGATGAGCCCGAGTTGAAGATCATCGACGTCTTCATCTGCAAGCTGCGCAAGAAGCTCGCGAACGCTTCCTCCGGTAAGAACTACATCGAGACCGTCTGGGGACGTGGCTACGTGCTCCACGATGGCGTAGCCGAGATGCAGGCTTTGGCCGGTTAGGGTCTCTCATCCGCGTTTTGTGAGCAGGCTTCAAAACCATTGCGCGTCAAGCGGCTGCGTCTGGCCGCCGATGGGGCCGAGTAGGTCCGGGAACTGTGCCGCCTCCGGTTGGGCCTGCGCGGCCGGTGTTTCGCCCATGGTCGCAGATCCACCGCCCATGATCGCCTGTAGGAAACTCGCGGCACTGAACGAGTGAGCTGCCCGAGCTTCCGTTGGCATCGGCCTCGGTGTCACCGGCCCGGTCGAAGCTGGCGCACTCGATACACCGAATGTTTGCTGTGAAAGTCTACGGGGCCGTTCGGCAGTTCGTCTTCACCGACGGAAACGTCCGCGCCATCGAGGGAAGGATCTGCAGGAGCGCTTTGCCGGCCACGAGGAGAAGACCCGCTCGCTGGGCGGAAGGAGCGGAGTGGTGGCTCGCAAACATGCTTGATCCACGATCGAACTCCTCATGGAGGCGCTTGCCCGCCTCGGGGCTGCGTTATCGACGCGCGGGTGGCGGCGCGCTTCGCACGATGAGGCCCAACCGCGCCTTCGCCAAGAACGGGCTTGGAGTAATTTAGCAGGCGATCCTGCCACCTGAGGCTTTAACTGGTCGGTAGCAGCATTGCTCCTCGACGCAACCTATGATCGGCGGGGCGGCATTGACGCCGAGAGGATCAGGGCGCCGATGCGGGACAATGCCGATGTGATCGAACGGGTGCCGGAGTTGAAGCCGATCCGCTCACCTACCCTGTATATGGGGCAATTCGCATCTAGCTCTAAGCCCGCGGCCGAGAGCCTTAACCTATGCATGCAAGACAGAATCGAGTTGCTGCCTGGCGCAACGCATTGGCTGCACCATGAGAAGGGTAGGACGCTAACGATGCGCCTATGACCTTTCTCAGCCAGTAGACGCCCTTCGTGTACCCCTCAGCGAGGCCCGCTGACCGAAAACAACCTGAACTGCTACCGCGTGTTGCGAGGAGATCTTTATTCACTTGCTAGTACATGCGTCCGTGCTGCTGTGCGACAGTAGCTTGACCGATGCTTGCTGCGGAACTCTCCTCCAGTCCTTCCCGTTTGCGTAACCCACAGAGAGAAACAACTTCTGACGGGCGCAATATGGTAGGAACTGACGAGCTTCGTTTTGGACCACTTAGCCGTAGCTGCGCGCATCTGTGTGTCGACATGCAGCGTATGTTCGCTGAGCAAACCGATTGGTGCACGCCCTGGATGCCTCGCGTTCTGCCGAAGGTGGTGCAGATCGTCGAGGCTCATCCCAAAGAGACCCTGTTCACTCGTTTCGTGCCAGCTCAAATGCCGGGCAATGGGGAAGGAACGTGGAAGCGCTACTACGAGCGCTGGTCTTCCATGACGATTGCGCACCTCGGAGTAGACAGGGTCAACCTTGTCCCAGAGCTTAGCCGTTTCGTGCCGCCTGCCGAGATGATCGACAAGCACGTCTACTCGCCATGGTTGGGCACAGACCTGCACGAACGTTTGCGCGGGCGGGGCATCGACACGCTCGTGATTACAGGTGGTGAGACGGACGTGTGCGTGCTTAGTGCCGTGTTAGGCGCTGTCGATCGCGGCTACCGCATTGTCGTCGTCACAGACGGGCTCTGCAGCTCTTCGGACGAGGCGCATGATGCGATGCTCACCCTCTACCATGGCCGATATGGCCAGCAGGTCGAGACCGTCACGACTGATACCCTGCTTCGGGGGTGGGTGTAAGGAAGCGGGCTCGTGATAGCTCGGAGACCATGCGATGCGTTCTCTGGTCTTGCTTATCGGCCATAGCAAGACTTGGCCGCAATAGGCCTGATACTTCCTCTGCCCTCACATCCTAGATGTGCATATCAGGTGAGACATCCATGCTGCACGTTGTACTGCTCGGCGACTCTGTTTTTGATAACTCTGCTTACGTGGGCGGAGCGCCGGATGTGGTAGAGCAACTGCGAACAGTTCTGCCTGAGGGCTCACAGTCCACATTGCTGGCCGTCGATGGTCACGTGATCACGGACGTGCCGCGCCAGCTGAGCCGGCTTCCAGACAGCGCGACCCACCTCGTGGTGAGTGTGGGTGGTAATGACGCGCTGAGAGCGTCCGGTGTGATCGAGCGTCCCACCCGATCAGTGGCTGAGGCTCTCTACCTGTTGGCTGAAGTAAGAGAACGCTTTCAGACCGCGTACAGCGCCATGCTGGACACGGTCCTGGCGGCGGCACGCCCTACGGCACTCTGCACGATCTACGACCCACGCTATCCAGACCCTCAACGACGACGGCTGATCACGACAGCCCTCGCGCTGCTGAACGACGTAATCACGCGCGAGGCCTTCACGCGTGATCTCTCGCTGGTCGACCTGCGCGTTCTGTGCAACGAGGACGCTGACTTTGCCAACCCCATCGAGCCGTCGGTCAAAGGCGGGCAGAAGATTGCCAAGGCTATCGCGGCCTTTCTTCATGCGCGTCCTGAGATGCAAGGTGCCAGGGCCTTCGCCAGATAGCGGCGGATGCACAAAGCCCCTATCGCTAGCTTCGCCCGACCCCATGGACCCGAGATGCCGCACCATCCGATCCAAATTCTACTACCCCTCTCCGATAGCTAAGGCCACGGCTTTCCCGGCTCCGATTACACGTGCGTGAGATCGGAACTTACCAAGCAGTTCGGCGGGCTGACGGCGTTTACGCGTAGTCCGGCTGAGGGTCTTCGGGCTCATGTGCGGCCGGGCGAATTCACGCCGAAGGCAGGCAATCTCAACCACCTAACCGGATGGAGACTACCTATGTGCATGCGCGATTGATCAATTTGAATTTGGCTAAAGATGATATGAGGCGTCACCTAACTTGGGTGTCCTCCTCACTGCGGCGGCAGCGGCGATGGGATAGAGATGAAGTAAATCGCGTATGCCACCAGCGCTGCGAACAAGATACCTGCCGCAATCAAGCCGAAGCGGTTACTTTTGACCGGTGACGGTTTTTTATCGATGGGAGCCATTGAACCTCCTGTTTCGCTAAAAGAACCCCGTTTTTGAAGTTTGGTTCAGTATCTCTTGAACATACTAGGTGATTCACGGATGCTCGTGTTCGGAACGGGCGGCCTCGAACTGGGCTGTGTGGACGGATTAATATCCTTGGGCTGTCGCTCTGATGGGCGACACGGCAGACAGCGTCGAGGATTACCGTAACCGCCTGGAGGGCCGCCTTCGTGCACTCGCCCGGACGCAGGCGCTGCTCACTCGAACAGCCAATGCCGGCGTGGATCTGGCCACCCTGGTCCGCGAAGAGATCGGGGGCCAGGTTGAGCACGACGACCAGTACCGTCTCTCCGGACCGGAACTCCTACTTGTTCCAAAGGCCGCGGAAGTCCTCACGCTGGCCGTCCATGAACTGGCGACCAATGCCCTGAAGTATGGGGCTCTGGCTGAGCCGCATGGCCGGGTCATCATCGCCTGGACGGGATTATTGTGAGGCACTCTCTCGTTAGCTCGCCTAGCGAACGTCTGCTTCCGGCGACCATTGGGAGTTGCGTCTTCGACTAGGTTGGGTCGGGACCCGTCCGTCCGCTCCAAGACCGGGCTGGGTGGATTTGCGACTGTCAGCTTCCACGAGGCGGAGGTCACGGAGAGGGCGTATCGGAGCTGTCGGATCTCGGCAGCCCGAATCTTCGGCACGTGGGTGCGAAGCTATCGCAGGGCTTTGCAGAACTCAGCTGCGAGCCCATCAAACGCGGCGTGCAGGAAGGAGTCCAGCGGCTGATCTCCGCCCACCTGGATCCAGTCCTCAATGGCCAGGCGCATGGCGCCGAGCGAGGCCATCGCGAGGAGGCGTAAGGGCGTGCTGCGATCGGGACTCGGCCACCGCTCGACAAGCGTCGCATACAGGGCCTGCTCATGCAGGCCGTAGGTTGCCTGCTTACGCACCCTGAGGGTTTCGCTGGACCGCAGGACGCGGTCGATGCTGATGAACTCCTGGGTCCGGAAGCCTGCGGATAGCGTCAGCATCGCATCGCGGACCGCATCCACCGGCACCTTGTCGGAAGGCTGGGCCAGGATCGCCTTGTGCAGGGATGCGCTGAACCCCCGCATCTGCCAATCCAGCAGGATCTCCTCCTTCGACTTAAAGTAGTAGAAGAAAGTCCGACGCGAGATGCCGGCCGCCTCGGCGATGGCATCCAGCGTCGTCGCCTCGTAGCCGTTCCGGCTGAACAGCTTAAGGCCTGTCTCCGCGATCCTCTCCAGCGTCTCCTGACGCTTACGCGCGCGCAGGCCACTCGGCTTTGATGACACGATTTCCATACCGGCGTTTTCGCATGCGATTTCGCACATACAAAACTGCACTCAGTGCGAATATATCTTTGCACCGAGTGCGATTTAGCGTGTGGGGCGGGAAAGACCTGGATGTCTGGCTGGACGTTGAAAGACCTTCCTTCCCAGTCGGGACGGGTTGCCATCGTGACGGGGACAAGTGGCCTCGGCTTCGAGAATGCGCTCGCACTCACGCGGGGCGGGAGCGAGGTTATTATCGCTGGGCGCAACTCGGACAAGGGCGGACAAGCCATCAAGTTGATACGGCAGAAGTCGCCTGACGCGAGGGTTCGCTTCGAAATCCTCGACCTGGCAAGCCTCGCTTCGATTGCTGCCTTCGCTCAGCGCATGGCGGGCGATCTCAACGGCGTCGACTTACTGATCAACAATGCCGCAGTGATGAATCCGCCGGTGCGCAAGGTCTCTGGCGACGGCTTCGAGTTGCAGTTCGCCACGAACTACCTCGGACACTTCGCGCTCACCGCGCATCTGCTGCCGTTGCTGCGCCGGGGGCGCACACCCCGCGTGGTCACGTTGTCCAGCGTGGCGGCCCGTAGCGGCCGCATCGACTTCGACGACCTGCAGACGGAGCGCACCTATCGCCCGATGGCGGCCTACGCTCAGTCCAAGCTCGCCTGCCTGATGTTCGCGCTCGAACTTCAGCGCCGCAGCGAAGCGAACGGCTGGGGGGTCACCAGCCTTGCGGCGCATCCCGGGATCTCGCGGACAGACCTGTTGCCGAACGGCTCAGGTCGCTGGAGCTTCGCCGGCATCATGCGGACCTACATGTGGTTCCTGTTCCAGCCGGCAGCGCAGGGGGCATTGCCGACCCTGTATGCCGCGTCCTCGCCATTTGCTTTGAGCGGGGGGTACTACGGTCCGACGCGACTGGGTGAGACCCGCGGCGCGCCGGGGCCCGCCGCCATTCCGGTCCAAGCTCGGGACGAGGCCGTTGCGGCTCGGTTATGGGCCGAGTCCGAACGTCTGTCCGGCGCGGTGTTCCAATAGATCCCGGTCGTCGGACGGACCTTCCCGATCATACGTAGCGAAGCGAAGGAGCCGACGGATACCTGGGCGTCCCACTGCTCGGCCAAACGGTGACCCTCCGTCGGGCCCAGTAAGTCGCCTCGACCGGCCTAATTCCCAAGATCCCATGCCCGTGGCCTTCCTCGGCCATTCCAGAGCAGCTCCCACTTGGATGGAAACGATGTCGAACGGCTCGCTCACGTTCTGGATCGTCATCGCCGCCGCCAGTGCCGCATTCGGTGCCTTGTACGGCATCCTGTTCCACGAGGGGCCGGCCGTACTCGGCGTTACGTATGGGACATGCATCGGCGTCCTCGCCATCGCCTACGAGCGCGGTGCCCTGTTCCCGCGGTACACGACCTGCCTCCGGCGCCTGCCCTCTCTGGCCTACTTCGCCGCGGCGGAGATGAGCTTGCTCCTCGTGATCATCATAGGAATGGGCGTGATGGGCATCGTGGTCCGAGCCTTAGGCCTGACGGACAAGAGCTTGGCGGAGGTCGTGATACCTCGGCCCCAGGCTGTCATCTACGCGATGGCTGTGTCGGCGCTCCTGATCGGCGTGTTGCGCATGCGCGACCTCATCGGCCGCAGCACATTCACCAACCTGATCCTCGGTCGCTATCATCGCCCGCGCAGCGAGGAGCGCATCTTCCTGTTCCTCGATCTCGTCGGCTCGACCGCCTATGCGGAGAAGCACGGGGACTTCGCGGCGCAGGAACTGCTGAAGGACGTGTTCGAGACGATTGCCGAACCGGTTCGCCGACATCGCGGTCAGATCGACGACTACATTGGCGATCAGGTGATCATCTCCTGGCCACTGATGCGCGGCATCGAGCGGGCCAGATGCATCGAATGCATCTTCGCGATCCAACGAATGCTCCGCGATGACCGCGACCGATGGACTAGGAGATTCGGACTCGTCCCGGAACTCCGCGCGGCGCTCCATGGCGGCAGTGTCGTCACGGCCGAGATAGGGATCGACCGGCACAAGATCGCCTACTTCGGCGACGTCATGAACGCAACCGCCCGACTGGAAGGTCTGTGCCGGCAGACAAGCCGGTCCGTGCTCGTCTCGGAAGCCGTGCTCTGCAGGATTCCCGTGCTTCCAGACGGCATCGAGGCGGAGGCCTTGGGGCAGCATGTTCTGAGGGGGCGTAGCGGGGAGATGGTCGTCCACGCGCTTAGCGAACGGCGGAAATTCTCGGTCGTTGGCGAGGTCGTCGGTCAACCCCATCATGGGCGCGGGGTTGCGGCGTCCCATCGCTTGTCTTGAACGGGCGTACCGTAAGCGCCGCTGGATGACGGATAGAGCGCTCTCCGCCGAAGTGGATGCCGGTTCGGCGAAAAAGAGCGCGGCAAAACAGAGGCTTAGAGATGTGTCCCAACCCAACGTGGTCGGGCGCAGCTCTAGATGTCCATCCCGACCCCGAATGCTTCCGACGAAGGCCACAAGGCTCCCGCCCGATCGACCTGCCGTCAAACACCGTGAGACGTTCATGCCCATCACCGCCGATGTCCCGCAACGCACGGACGCCTTCCCGGCATCGACCAATCGTAGCCTCAGCCGCCGCCGCTTCGGCACGATGGCCCTGGCGTCGGGTGCCGCAGCCTGGCTCTCGTCCCTGTCGGCCCAGGCGCTGCCGGCATCCGAGGAAGCCCGGGTCATCGACTTCGAATGGGTCGATCCGACACGCGACCGCGCGGTGCCGGCGCGGCTCTACTGGCCAGCCTCCGCGACCCGGAAGGGACCGATCCCGCTCATCGTCTTCTCCCATGGGCTCGGCGGTTCGCGAAAAGGCTACAGCTACCTCGGCGAGGGGTGGTCGGCGCGCGGGATCGCGAGCCTGCACATCCAGCACGTCGGCAGCGACCAGACGCTTTGGGAGGGCAACCCGATACTGCTCCTCGACCGTCTCGATGGGGCAGCGGACGAGCAGGAAGCCATAGAGCGGACGCGGGACGTGAGCTTCGGCCTCGACCGCCTGCTCCATCGTGACAATCCCTTCCAAGCCGCCATCGACAGGAAACGCGTTGTCGCGGCCGGTCACTCATACGGGGCGAACACGACCCTGATCCTGACCGGCGCTCAGGTGATCCGCAACGGGAAGCCCATCGGGGGCCGGGACCCACGCTTCACGGCGAGTATCGTGATCTCAGCCCCGCCCTTCTACGGCGAGGCCGACCTCGCGGCAGTTCTCGCTTCTGCGGATGTCCCCTCCCTCCACGTGACCACGACCGAGGACACGATCCGCATCCCCGGCCGTTACTCCCCGGTGCAGGACCGCATCGACGTCTTCAACGCCATCCCTACGGCACGAAAGGCCCTCGTCGTGTTCCAGGGCGGTTCGCATAGCGTCTTCACCGATCGATCCCTTAGGAACGGCGGGCCGCTGAACCCTCTGGTGAAGCGTGCGACGATGGAAGCCGGCATAGCCTTCCTCGACCTCGTTCATCGCTCCGATCCCGCTCCAATGGAGGAATGGAACGTGACCTGGAAGCCGATCCTGGCCGCTGCACCGGTGCCTTTTCCGGCCCCGACGAGACAAGCGGACCGTAGACGTCGCGCCTGAGGTTCGAACCACATCATGGCTCAATGAAGCGGCCGGCGCGACCTAATCCCACGGCTGGCGGACGCTACGGCATTGATAGGTTCGAACTCATATGCGTTGCCGTCTACGTACTTTCATGCACCCACTTCGAGACGTCCGCCCAGCCCCTCGTGACCGTCATGATCTGCCGCCATGCCGGGACGCGGCGAGGCCGCTATCCCGTCCTGCTCTCGCCACTACTGCCCCGGCTTAATAGCCCGAATGATCCGGTGTGGAAAAAGGCAATACAGCTGATCTGGCGATCCGCCTACGTCGCGCGGAACGACGGCATACCAGGACCGTTCGTTCCATTGCAGCGTGCTACGGGCGAACCCGCCTGCTGATGCTGCTGGCCACTTTGATCGGACACCTGCCATGGCTCAGAGCCGCGACTTCGCACGTCCCGCTGCTCTCATGACGTTGGGAGCCGCGGCTCTCGGTCTTACCGCCGTTGTGGTGAGTGCGAGAGCACGACAGGCGGAGCGGGACAACCCGCCGACCGGCCGAATCATCGACGTTGATGGCCTTCAAGTTCACTATGCCGAGGTGGGCGACGGCGAACCTCTGGTGCTCCTGCACGGCAACGGCAGCATGCTCCAAGATTTTATGTCGAGCGGCTTCGTCCAGGCAGCAGCCAAGCGCTATCGCGTCATCGCCTTTGATCGACCGGGCTATGGTTATACCGAGCGACCCCGCAGCACCATCTGGACACCCTCCGCCCAGGCAGATCTACTTCGCACGGCGCTGCAGCAAATTGGGGTCTCGCACTCCCTCGTGCTGGGCCACTCCTGGGGTGCCTCTGTCGCCATCGCCCTCGCGCTCGACCACCCGGACATGGTCCGGGGCCTTATCCTAGAGAGCGGGTACTACTACGGTTCAGTCCGTGCGGACGTCGTACTGATGTCCGGTCCCGCCTTGCCGCTCATCGGCGACATCCTGCGCTACACCGTTTCGCCTCCCGTCGCTCGTCTTCTCTGGCCGTCGATGATCCGGAAGCTGTTCAGCCCTGCACCGGTGGCCGCCACGTTCGAAGGCGTCCCCTCCGAAATGGCAATCCGTCCCTCACAGTTGCGGGCCAGCGCGGCCGAGTCTGCATTGATGATCCCAGACGCGCTGGCGGTCCAAAACCGCTACGCCGAACTCTCAATGCCGGTGGCCATTGTCGCCGGAGCTGGGGACAAGATGGTGGATCTTGCCACTCAAGCCGTGCGCCTGCATCGCGTGCTACAGAATAGCAGCCTGCATGTCGTGCAGGATTGCGGTCATATGGTGCACCATACCGCTCCCGGTGAAGTGATGTCAGCTGTGGAGACAGTTGCCCAGGCGGTCGAAGCGGCGCCGCGCCTCAAAACCGATGGGTAGCGGTTAGAGCGCGTTCCAGCAGGGAACAGGCGGCGGCTATCGATGCAGGAACGGTAGTCCAATGGGGTCGACTTGGTAGGTTAAGATTGTGGAGACGCAGTCGAATCCTTCCCACTGGTTAGACCGATGGCCTGCTATCTCCGCAAGGCCGTACGACCCGTTTAATGAGCTGCACCATGCTGCTGGAGTGGCGCCCTTTGGCTCACGAGATCCTCGTCTTGCTTCCGCCAACTTGGGCCAAAGTCCCTGGAAAAATTCGCGAACGCTGGCGGCAAAAGTATGCCTCGGCCTTATGCAGCAAACTTGCCTAAATGCGCTGAAGGCAACGGTTAGACGGATGCCTTCTCAGCCTTCGCGCCTTCCGGTCTCTCTTGCCTTTCCTTTTAGGGAAGGTTGCAACCGGCCGCTCGTCCTCGCCACGCTCCTTGATTGAGAATGCGCAGCAAGGCATTCCAGGAGACCGGACCGTGCGGCGCCTGACCGACATGCTCCGGCGGTTGGTCGAGAAAGCAATGGCGGCGGATGTTCGGCTCGCTTCTTTCATTGGGATCGGTTGCCCCGGAGAGATCCGCTCGGACGGCACCATCGCCTGCGGTACGCAGAACCTTCCGGGTGACTGGAAGGCGGACGGCTTCCACCTCCCGGAACGCGTTCGCTCTGCCCTGCCGGTCATTGCTGGCGCCGAAACCGTCATCGTTTTGCACAACGATGCGGTGGTCCAGGGCTTGAGCGAATTGCCTTACATGCGTGATGTTCAGCGCTAGGGCATCCTGACCATCGGCACAGGTCTGGGCAACGCCCGCTTCACCTGGGCTCAAGACGAGTAGGGTTCGACCCCCAACATACACTCTGCAGCCTTCCGAGCACTGAGAACGGCGTTTTCCTCAGGCCGATCGACCGTCTATGGCGCATTATAGCGATCACCGGCCTGGGCGCGCGAAGCGTAGCGGACGCGAAGCACCCTGTGAAGAAAGAACAGCTAGCGAGCGCGTTTGAATGAGATGCTTATTCCCAGGATATCATCATTATAGTGAGCGCCTCGGGCGAATATATGGGGTGGCGGCATGCTCGAACACTGTGGCACGACAAGAAACGCCTCGGCGGACCACCTCAATGACGAGCGCCAAATCCTTCCGTAGCATCGCCATCCTCCGGACCGTTTTCCTCCCGCTCCAACCTGCAGTAATCGACCAGTAAACGCTGAAAGGGAGCGAGGTCGGTCGCCTCAAGGTAAGTGTTCTCACGTTTGATGGCCGCACGACATTTGGCGATCTCTTGGTCCGCCTCCCGGTCGACATCCGCCGTCTGCGCAGAGCTCAATGTCTGCAGCGATCCCAATCCCATTCGATCAGCAATTGCTACGCGAATCTCGTCACGCTTGGCCACCAGCTTGTTCACGATGCTCTACCTCCGCGCCATGACAGGCTTCTTCCCAGGTAACTGCAAGATGCCAAATATGGCTCCCAGCGGATCAACATCTTTATGCGGGCAGGCATTTCCTTAGGCGGCTCAAGTGAATTCGCCTCCTTTGATATTGAAACTGGCGATGCGCTCAAGATGCATGATTGAAGTTCCGCCTTTCCTCGAATCCAGGCGTTGCAGTATGCGGCCTTGAAGGCTGAAATCGGGTCAGTATCCTTTGTCGACAAGAGCCTACGCTTCGGTCCGCTCAAGGGCTACGCTTGCGGCCGCCAGTGCGACCCCGTCGAATCACTTCCGGCCAATGCTCTGTATTGCAAGGTCGGTCTGAGTAGGGTCGGGACTTGCTGGTCTTCTCTACTGCCGGAGCGGGTAGTTTGCGGGCATGCAGCTTTCAGAAAGGAAAGTGCTGGAATCTGCGGCCTGCAGCCCTGTTCGACCGAGCGTTCAGTCCCTACCGCTCCTGGCGAAGGCCCCGAGCGAGACGCGCGCCACCTCTCGCAGGGCCTCGCGATTGGCCCCCGACGACGCGATGACGCCCATGCCAGAGGCCACCGTCGACAGGAATCGCGCCAGTGCCGCAGGATCCGCGTCCTCCGGCAGATCGCCGTCGGCCTTTGCCTGAATGAAACGCCCGAGGAGTTCCGTCTCCGACTCGGCCCGGCGCGAGGCCAGCTCGAACGGGATGTTCTCCGAGCCGGCGCCGCAGGCGAGTCCGCCCTGGACGAGAAGGCAGCCGGGCGGATTGGCCGGGTCGGTATGGCTCTCGGCGATGCTGCTCAGGAAGCGCTCGGCCACGTCGCGCGCCGTGGCGCCGGCGAGCACGTAGCGCATGTGCTCCGACCGCCGCAGCGCGTAGCGATCGAGGGCGGCCTTGAGGAGGCCCTCTTTGCTGCCGAAGGCTGCGTAGAGGCTCGGCGCCTTGATGCCCATCGCCTTCGTCAGCATGGCGAGGCTGGCGCCGTCGTAGCCGTGACGCCAGAACACCTCCATCGCCTCGTCGAGGGCTTTGTCCCTATCGAAGGACCTGGGTCGCCCCATCACCATTGTCAGCTGACTCCAACTTTTATAACGAGTGGTAGATAAGTCTCTTGACGCCCGCCGTCCATGCCGACATGTGTAGCGAACTCTACAGATGTCGGAGTCGGCCGTGAACCCTTCGCCTCACGCTTCCCCTACCCGTTCCGGTTTTCGGCGCAGCCTCGCGGCCGGTGTTGCCTTCGCTCTTCTGGCGGGCGCCTTCGTTCAAACCCTCCCCAGCCTGACGGCGCACGGAACGGAGGCGGTCGCCGCACCGGCGCCGGCCGAGCCCGCGACGCCGGTGCCCGTCGCCACCGTCGCGCCTCGCCCGGTCGTGCTGTGGGACGAGTTCTCCGGCCGACTCGAAGCGGTTGACCGGGTCGACGTCCGGGCACGTGTTGGCGGAGCGATCCAGGCGACGCACTTCACCGAGGGCGAACTCGTCAGGCCCGGCGACCTGCTGGTGACCATCGACCCCGCACCCTACGCCACCGAAGTCCATCGCCTGGAGGCACAGGCCGCCGGCGCCGAGGCGCGTCTCGCCCTGACCGCAAGCGACTTCGAGCGTGGACAGCGGCTTTCCGACCAGCGCATCGTCACGGCCCGCGATCTCGATGTCCGCGCCAACGCGTTCAAGGAAGCCAAGGCGAGCCTCGACGCTGCCAAGGCGACGCTGGAGGCCGCCCGGCTCAACCTCAGCTACACGGAGGTGAGGGCCGCAGTCGGCGGACGCGTTGGACGCCGTGAGATCACGCCGGGGAACCTCGTCGCCACTGGCGCGGGCGCTGCTGTGCTGACCACCCTCGTCTCCGTCGATCCCGTCTATGCCAGCTTCGACGCAGATGAGACCGTCGTCCTCAAGGCCCTGGCCTCACTGGCTGACCCCTCGGGCAAGCGCGGCAGCCTCGACCGCATCCCGGTCGAGATGCTCACCGCCGACGGGGCGCGGGCGCGTGGGCACCTCCAGTTCATCGACAACAAGGTCGATGCGCGAAGCGGCACCATCCGGGTCCGCGCAAGCTTCGGCAACAGCGACGGACATCTCATCCCGGGTCAGTTCGCTCGCATGCGCCTCGGCCAGGCCGCACCCGAGACACTGCTGCTCGTGGACGAGCGGGCGGTCGGCACGGATCAGGACAAGAAGTTCGTGCTCGTTGTGGGGGCCGACGACCGCGCAGAGTTCCGTGCCGTCACCCTCGGCCGGTCCGTTGACGGACTGCGCGTCGTGAACTCCGGCCTGTCAGGCGGCGAGCGCATCGTCGTCAACGGCCTTCAGCGGCTCCGGCCCGGCATGCTCCTCCGGCCCGAGCCGGTCGCCATGGGCGCGCGGCCGCAGGACTCCGCAACGGCTCCGCGCCGAGTCGCGCAGAACTGACGGGCGGCGCAGGCCGCTCTTCCCGATCGGACTTCTACCCGGCGGCCGCCATGCGACCGCTCTCTCTCCCCGTGCGCCCAGGAGGGCGGCATGAACCTCTCGAAATTCTTCATCGACCGGCCGATCTTCGCAGGCGTGCTCTCGGTGCTCATGTTCATCCTGGGCCTGATCTCGCTCTTCGCGATGCCGATCTCCGAGTATCCGGACGTGGTGCCACCCTCGGTCGTCGTGCGCGCGACCTTCCCAGGCGCTAACCCCAAGGTCATCGTCGAGACGGTGGCGACGCCGATCGAGGAGCAGATCAACGGCGTCGAGGGCATGCTTTACATGTCGAGCCAGGCCACGACCGACGGCATCATGACGCTCACCGTCACGTTCCGTCTCGGCACTGACCCCGACAAGGCCCAGCAGCTCGTACAGAACCGCGTCTCGCAGGCCGAGCCGCGCCTGCCGGCCATCGTGCGCCAGCTCGGCATCGTCACGGTGAAGTCCTCGCCGGACCTGACCATGGTGGTGCACCTCGTCTCGCCCAACGGGCGCTACGACATGACCTACCTGCGCAACTACGCGGTGCTGAACATCAAGGACCGGCTCGCCCGCCTCGACGGCGTCGGGCAGGTGCAGCTTTTCGGCTCTGGCGACTATTCGATGCGCATCTGGCTCGACCCGCAGAAGGTTGCCGAGCACGGGCTGTCGGCCGGCGACGTCGTGCGCGAGATCCAGGCGCAGAACGTGGAGGCGGCGGCCGGTGTCATTGGCGCCTCGCCGGCAATCCCGGGACTCGACCTCCAGCTTTCCCTCAACGCCGACGGGCGGCTTACCACTGAGGAGCAGTTCGGCGACATCGTCGTAAAGACCGGGGAGAGCGGTGAGATCACCCGCCTGCGCGACGTCGCCCGGATCGAGCTCGGAGCTTCCGACTACGCCCTGCGCTCCCTTCTCGACAACAAGTCCGCCGTCGCCCTGCCGATCTCCCAGTCGCCCGGCTCGAACGCGATTCAGATCTCCGACGAGGTCCGCCGGACCATGGCGGAGATCAAGCAGAACATGCCCGAGGGCGTCGACTACGAGATCGTCTATGATCCGACGCAGTTCGTGCGCGCCTCCATCGAGGCCGTGATCCACACTCTGCTGGAGGCCATCGCCCTCGTCGTCCTCGTGGTGATCCTGTTCCTGCAGACCTGGCGCGCTTCGATCATCCCGCTTCTCGCCGTGCCGGTCTCCATCGTCGGCACCTTCGCGGTGATGCACGTCTTCGGCTTCTCCATCAATGCGCTCAGCCTGTTCGGCCTCGTGCTCGCCATCGGCATCGTGGTCGACGACGCCATCGTGGTCGTCGAGAACGTCGAGCGGAACATCGAGAGCGGCCTGTCGCCGCGAGACGCCAGCTATCAGGCCATGCGCGAGGTCTCCGGACCCATCATCGCCATCGCCCTCGTGCTCGTGGCGGTATTCGTGCCGCTCGCCTTCATCAGCGGCCTGACGGGCCAGTTCTACAAGCAGTTCGCCCTCACCATCGCTATCTCGACCGTCATCTCGGCCGTCAATTCGCTGACCCTGTCGCCGGCTCTCTCGGCGCTGCTGCTGAAAGACCACCACGCCCCCAAGGACCGCCTGACCCGCATCCTCGACGGGATGCTCGGCTGGTTTTTCCGGCGCTTCAACCGCGTCTTCGGGCGGGCCTCGGACGGGTACGGGCGAGGCGTCGGTTTCGTCGTCTCCCGCAAGGCGACAATGATGGTGCTCTACCTCGTCCTCGTCGGTTTGACCGTGGTGCTGTTCCGCCAGATCCCCGGCGGCTTCGTGCCGGGCCAGGACAAGCAGTACCTCGTCGGCTTCGCGCAGCTGCCGGACGGCGCGACCCTCGACCGGACCGAGGACGTGATCCGCCGTATGAGCGAGATTGCCCTGAAGGAGCCCGGCGTCGAAAGCGCTGTCGCCTTCCCAGGCCTCTCCATCAACGGCTTCACCAACAGTTCGAACTCAGGGATTGTGTTCTCCACCCTGAAGCCATTCGAGGAGCGCCGCTCGCCGGCCCTGAACGGCGGTGCCATCGCCCAGTCGCTCAACAAGAAGTTCGCGGCAATCCCCGAGGCCTTCATCGCGATGTTTCCGCCACCGCCTGTGAACGGCCTCGGCACCATCGGCGGGTTCAAGATGCAGATCGAGGACCGGGCCGGCCTCGGCTACGAGGCGCTCAACGACGCGACCAAGGCCTTCCTGGCCAAGGCCGCCCAGGCCCCGGAGCTCGCGGGCCTCTTCTCGAGCTTCCAGATGAATGTGCCGCAGCTCTTCGCCGAGATCGACCGGACGAAGGCTCGACAACTGCGCATCCCTGTAACGGACGTGTTCGACACGCTGCAGATCTATCTTGGCTCGCTCTACGTCAACGACTTCAACCGGTTCGGCCGCACCTACTCGGTCCGGGTTCAGGCCGACGCGCCCTTCCGCGCCCGCTCGGACGACATCGGGGCGCTGAAGGTGCGGGCGGGCTCCGGCGAGATGGTGCCGCTCGCCGCACTGCTTCGCGTCCGGCAGACGGCCGGGCCGGAACGCGCGATGCGCTACAACGGCTTCCTCTCGGCCGACATCAACGCCGGTGCGGCACCGGGCTACTCCTCGGGCCAGGCCCAGGCGGCCGCCGCCCGCATTGCGGCCGAGACCCTGCCGCGCGGCTTCGCCTTCGAGTGGACGGACCTGACCTACCAGGAGTTCATCGCCGGCAATTCCGGGATGTGGGTATTCCCGCTGGCGCTGCTCCTCGTCTTCCTCGTGCTTGCCGCCCAGTACGAGAGCCTGGCCCTGCCGCTCGCCATTCTGCTGATCGTGCCGATGGGCCTGCTCGCGGCGATGTTTGGGGTCTGGCTTTCAGCGGGCGACAACAACGTCTTCACCCAGATCGGCCTCATCGTCCTCGTCGGCCTCTCGGCCAAGAACGCGATCCTGATCGTGGAATTCGCCCGCGAACTTGAATTCGCCGGCCGCACGCCGCTCCAGGCCGCCATCGAGGCGAGCCGCCTTCGGCTGCGGCCGATTCTGATGACTTCTATGGCCTTCATCATGGGCGTGCTGCCCCTGGTGACGGCCACCGGTGCCGGCTCAGAGATGCGCAGCGCCATGGGCGTCGCTGTGTTCTCCGGTATGATTGGCGTCACCGCCTTCGGCCTCTTCCTGACGCCGGTCTTCTACGTCCTCCTGCGTCGCCTCAGTGGCAACCGGCCGCTCAAGCAGCATGGCGGCAGCGCCCCGGTTGTTCATCAGGAGCGGATCACAGAGGCCGCATAATGGTTCCGTACCGACGGGCTGGTCTGCCTGAGCCGGCATGGATCTGCTGCACCTCGAAAACGTCACCCAACGACTGCTTTCGGAAGAGGTTGGATCCGAAATTTACTGCGACATTGGGTCGGGTCCCGGTGGTCCGCTCTATGAGCAAGAAGGGTGGATTTCTGCCGGTCCGCTTTTGGAATGCGGTTCGCCCAATCAGACATACGCCCAAACGGCTGAGCCCACGCGGTCTTACTCTTCGGTGCCCTGCTTCTCGCATGGCATGGCTTCCACCGCTTCGTCACGGCGATCAGCGCTGTCGAGGGGACAGGCACATCTCACCGCGGATGGATCGAGACGTCGATGCCAAAGCGACCTCGCAATAAGGGTGTAATGCGCTCCCTGATCGCGTCAAATCCCGCGTCACGTCGCTCGGAAGCAGCGGGCGATGAGGCCCCGCAGAGCAAGTCGCAGGCTCGCCGTGCGCGCGATCGGGTCCACTGCCTGCGTGAATAGTCGCAAGATCAGGGTTCGGCGCTGCAGAGGGGTTGGCGCGAGGGCAACCGCATAGTTGCCCGCCTGCACCGCAAGAAAACTGGCTGGAACCCAGCCGGTTGGCTCGATCAGGACATTGAGGCCGTCGCCCACTGCGAAGGCGTGGCCCGGTGCGGTGAGACGCAGCCGGGCGGTCTCCATACCGAGGGTCGCCAGAACCGCGTCGTAAGCGACCCCGCCCGACCTCACCCGCACGGGCTCTTCGATCCGGAACTCCTCCGCCCCGCGGGGACGCTCGAAGCAGACCAGGAAGGCGACGAAGCAGAACAGCATGGCGACGCCGGCCCAGATCAGGTTGAAATAGTCGAGGGATGAGATCTCGGTGGCCCCGGACGGGGAGACGAACGACCAGACGATCGCGCCGGCGGAGAGCAGAGTGATCGCTCCGAATCCTGCCGCCATGCGCCAACGCACCATGGACACCGAGCGATCGCCGCCCTTGTCGGTAACCTTGAACGGACGACCGAACGGCCGGATCGCGGCGGATGCCAGGGTGAGCGTGATGGCCAGGGCCGTCATGATGTGCGTGACCTCCATGAACAATGGGAGGGTGCGCCGTCCGGACACCCAGCTACTGTAGGTCCAGAGGGCGAAGAGCGTCGGCAGGCCGTAGCGAAGGAACGAGAGGTAGTCGGCCTGGAAGGCCGGCATATCGAAGAGCCAGTAGATCGACGGGGCCACCAGCATGAGCACGATGAACGGCTTGCACAGCCAGTTCAGCACTCCGTGGAAGTAGTGCAGCCGCTGCAGCAGGGTGTAATCGCCGCTGCGGAAGGGGCCGACCTTGAGCAGAGCAACCTGAATCGTGCCGAGGCACCAACGCGTGCGCTGGGTGATGTATTCCGGTAGTCCCTCCGCCGACAATCCGGCACTAAGGCGCTCGTTGAGCCAATGGGTGCGATAACCGTGGCGCATCAGCGAGTAGGTGAGATTGATGTCCTCGCAGATCGCATCGTGCGGGAATCCCCCCATCTCCTCGACGCGGTCGCGCCGCACCAGGAACGAGGTGCCAACGCAGAAGGCGCAGCCCCAGGCATCCTTGGCCGGCTGGAACACGTCGAAAAAGATCCGCTGATCGTCGACCCAGGCCTCAGACGCCATCAGGTTGTGCTGGATGGGATCGGCGTTGAAGAAGAATTGCGGAGTCTGGACGACGGCCGCTCGTTCGTCATGGAAGAGGCCGACGGCGCGGCGCAGGATGTTGGGCGCTACCGCGAAATCCGCGTCGAGCACCAGGATGATCGGCGCGTTGGACCGGCTCGCAGTATGACGCAGGGCATTGTTCAGGTTGCCGGCCTTGGCACCGTGGTTGTCGGGCCGCGTGACGTAGTTCGCCCCGACCTCCTCGCAATAGGTCCGCAGCCAGTCGCGCCGGGTGTCGTCACAGACCCACACCGTGGCGTTCGGGTAATCCACCGCCAACGCCGGGATGATCGACTTCTCGACCACGTCCAGGGGCTCGTTGTAGGTGCAGATGAAGATGTCGACGGCGGGCCAAGCACCGCTCACCGAGAGCCGCGCCTCCTCGCGGTCGGCCTCGGCGGACCGGTCCTCGAAGCGGAATAGGATGACGATGGACATCAGCGTGTAGAGGATCGCCACCATCTCGAAGGCGAAGAACAGGTAGGGCCAGAGCATGTCGAGCCCCGGCTCGAAGCTTGGAAGGGTGTCGTGCCAGCGCCAGGCGGCGTAGCAGACGATGAACACGGCCGTGGTTAGGCCGAACAGAATGCGGGCGGCGGCGCTCGTGCGGTCGAGCAGGCCCGCCATGACGAGGAGCCCGATGAGAATACCGAGATCGATGGTGAGGACGGACAGGACGTCCTGAGGCGCTTCGAACATGGGCGGGGTTACTCCACGTTCCGTCCGGTGAAGGGATTCCAGCCCACGGCCGCGAGGACGCCCCAGGCGGTGGCGCCGAGATGCGGCCGGCGGAAGTAGAAGAAATCGGGCTCGGCACTGGCCGGACCGATGGCGATGCCGGTGGTGAGGCGGGCGACATCGGTGGCGAACAGGAAGCCGGATGGCGAGAGCTGCCCAGCGATGGTGGCGAGGAGGCGGTCGGCCTCGGCGCTTCGGCCGAGAAAACGGACGGTCAACGCGGCCTGGGCCGTGCCCTCGACCCAGAGGCCATCGAGGTCCTCGTTAAAATCGAAACCGCCCCGGATTGCGAGATGGCGTTCGGCGAAGTCGAACGCCCTGCGCCAGATGTCGGGTGCATCGATCACCCCGATCAGGGGCCAGAGCTGCGTATCCAGGGCGATCTTAGCGATGGGCTGGAGCTTGCCGTCTGGCGTCGTGCCGAGACGAAACACCCCCGGATCGCGCGCGTAGACGGCGTCGAGGAAGCCCCGCGCCGTCGCCGCGATCCGAGCTTCCTCCGCTCCGCCGTCTAGACGATGAAGCCAGGCCGCGACCGCGTGGATGTCGAGGTTGTGCTCAGTAGATTTCCACATCAGGCGTGTCTGATGCGGATCGAAACCATCGACGCCGCCGGTATACCCTTCGGGAGACCGCGGATCGCCGGTCTGTCCAGCGATCCACCCCAGCATCCGTCGAGCGCCGGCGCGGTAACCGCCGCCGGGTGCCACTGCGTCTAGGTTGAGAAGGGCGAGGGCGGCCCAGGCGACGTTCCCGGTAGCAGTGCCATCCTGATAGGCGTCCTCGGCCCATAGATTCTGTCTCGCGTCCCACCACCCGGGCAGAGCCAACGAGCCGTCACCTACTGGACCGGCACGATAAGCATTGCGAATGCGGCCATCGGAGAAGCTGCGGTCCCGTGCCAGCGCGGCGAGGAGTGCGTCGCCGATCCTGCGGGCCCGCCCGACCTCGCCGCAGGCAATCAAAGCGATCGCCGCAACGGCATTGTCGTAGGTGAAGGCCGAACTCTTCAGGGGAGCGGGCAGCTCAATCTCATGCGGGCCCGGACGATAGCTCGACACAAAAATCGGTCCGGTTCCCGTCGTGTCGACGGCCTCAGATAGAGAGTGACACAGCGTTCCCGCCAACGGCAAAGGGGCACGTTCGACTCTACCTGGCGAGGACTCCGCCTCCATTGGCCGGAGCGAGACCAGGAGCAGCGCTGCCACGGTCAGAGCCAGCACAGATCCGCCGCGCGGATGCGGCCGGGTCAATGGGTGTTCTCGGCGCTGTGCTGGCGCGGCGCGGATTGTGCCGTCTTACCGTTCGCGGGGGCGGTCGAACCTTTCGAGAACAGGTCTTTGACCCCATTCGCCACTGCGTCTGCCGCCTGCGTGACGCCGTTCGCCACAGAGGCCCATGCCTGCTTCGCCGCCGGCGAGTTCACACCACGGCTCACGAGATCGGAGGCTTGCACCGCCGTCCCGTTGACGGTCGTGGCCAGAGAAGCCCAGGCCGCCTTGATCTCCGGCCCCGTAACCCCAGACGCGACCGCCTTCCAGGCCACAGAAGCCGATGGAACCCAACCGTTCTCCCGGGTAATCGTGACCCACTGGCCCACCGAACACGGCGTGGTGCGGCGGGCGGCCTCGGTGGGGGAAGCGGTCTTGTCCGAGGCAGGCAGCGTGTCGCGGTCCAGGCTTACGAGCACATACATCTCGCGCCGCTCGGTTTGAGGGAACGGCACCGCGTATTGCTGATCGGTCTTGTCGCTGGTCTTCGGCAGAATCTCACTGACCCACCCGCGCTCGGGAATGCTGCTGCCCGCCGCCGAAATTCGCACCGGCGTTCCAACTGCCAGTTCTTGTGCTTGGCGATAGGAGAAGATCCCGACAGCGAAGGATTGATCGCAATCGACCAAAGTCGCCACCGAGTCGCCTGGGTTGACGTGACGCCCTTCCGCAACACCGAGTCCGAGGACGACACCACCGTTCATGGCCCGCATCTCCGCATCGGCAAGGCTGTCGAGGCGCTTGCGTTCCGCGACGAGCAACGCCTCTTGCGCCTTCAGACTTGTGGAGAGTTGCGCCTCCTCGATAGCAAGCCGCTGGGCATCAAATGCAAGATCCCGCCGCTTCTGAGTCAGCACCGCCAGGCTATTGGACTGGTTGCCCACGAAGACGCTCTTCTTGACCGCACTGAGCTCCGCCAACTTCTGGTTCAGCTTGGCCGTTTCTGCTTCCTTGTCGAAGCGAGCGGCTTCGAGCTTGTGCTGAGTCGGACGCAGGAGATCGAGGCTGGCGGTGTTGCGATCAACCATGGCCTGCTGGCGGTCGACCACCGCCTTGGTGGATTGACCCTCGGCATCTGCTGACCCCACGCGGGCGCGAGCTTCAGCCACTTCTCCGTCGAGCTTAGCGACAGTTTGTTCCACCTGACGCCTAATCTCGGCATCAAGGGCCGCTACGTAGGTCTCGTCGGACTCCCTCTTTTGCCGCGCCGCCAGGAGAGAGCCGCGCAACTCGTCAACTTTGCCATCAAGAGTAATCAGCGTCGTGCGGTCGATGCGAACGTTCTGAATGCGCGCCACCGGTGCTCCGGGGCCGAGGTGCTGCCCGATGGTAGCAGAGACCTTAGTCATCTCCCCGGCAATGGGCGCCGTCAGTAAGCTAATTGGCGCGTTGATGACGGCACGATCCGACTGATCAGCGAGGAGGGGCGGTAGGGTCGCCGTAGTCATCAGTAGGGCGAGGACGGTTGCGACCGAATATGCTGAGACTCGCACCATCCGTGTATGACTTGGTTTCTGGCCAACGGGGGACGCGGAGGCCGGCACGGGTCGCTGCATAGGACTCTCCTTAAGTAGAAAGCATGAGTGACAGGCACGCCAAGGATCCAAGCAAATCTATACTTGGCTCCAAGCGACTAACGGCACAGCGATTCAGGCGTCCAACATGGGCGCAGACGCAATCGCGGAGTATTAGATGTGGTTTAGGCCCGAATGCTGCCTGGCGTCGGCTCATTCGATGAATTTAAGATGGCTAATATTAAATTAACCAAATGGCAACCTGCGGCTAACTGACATGCTCAACAGAAGTTTAGCCGTTTTAATTAGAGGGCTATCACGCACGACTGTACGGCTGGATCAACGCCTCTGATAAGGCGGATGATCGCTAGTTCTACTGACTAATCTCGTTAACCCAAGGCAAGAGCGCACTTTGTTGCAAATGCGCCCAATTAGTTGCATTATAAGTCTATGAGGCGACCTGTCTCCGCGCCGCCTTTGTGCGCCGCGCCAGGATTTCGGCATCAGCGAATTATTTAACGGCATCGCAACAAAAACCGTTCCTTAACTAATTCGTTCACTTTTCTGAAAATTTATGGCGCGAATTGCCTACGTAGTCCGACTTGCCGGTGGTGGCGCAATATGTGCCACATGTACACTCTATAGGTTGAAGATATGCTCTGAGCGCCCGGGCCTTTCCAGTTAACTCGCTGAGAACAAGGGCAATCCAACTCGGCAGTCAATTTTGCGGTCGCTGGTAGGGGCGGCATTCCGCATATGCATCAGATCAATACGCGATGCGGCCAGAATGCGGGGTGGCAAGCTGCGCCTCACAGTGACGCTAGAGCGCTCGCCGCCGAAGTGGATGCCGGTTCGGCGAAAAAGAGCGCGGCAAAACAGAGACTTAGAGATGTGTCCCGACCCAACGTGGTCGGGCGCAGCTCTAGGTTGCGAAGTGCACTTCACTAGACGACGCTAGGACGCCCAACGCTCCAGGATCGAGAGCGCGTCGCCGGTCGCGGCGAAGGTGGCAGTGTTATCGAAGATGCACCAGCTTTCGCATCCCCGCGCCGCGTCTGCGGCGAGGCGGTCAGCCATCGCGTCGAGGGCGTGCTGCTCGTAAGCGGAGTAGTAGATTTTCGGCGAGCCGTGAAGTCGATAGTAGCGTAGGCCTTGCCAGCCGCCGGGCTCGTCTGCGCCCGGCATCGGTGCCGGATCTGCTGCCACACGGGCAATACGAAGTTTCGTCAACAGCGCATCAACACTTGGCGCCAGCCAGCTGGCATGCCGCGGCTCGCAAACGATGCTGCCGCCATGGGCGTGCCGAAATGCTCGCAGGAACGGGTCGCTCGTCCGATCGTCGAAGCGAAGGCTCGGCGGTAGCTGAAGCAGGAGCGGGCCGAGCTTCGGGCCGAGTCCAGCGATCTCATCCAGAAATCGCTGTAGCGGGGCGTCGGCATTCCCAAGCCGCAGTTCGTGCGTGATCATGCGCGGGACTTTCACGGCGAAGCGAAAATGCTCAGGCGTGGCCTCGGCCCATCGCTTGTAGGTGGCGGGACGATGAGGGCGATAGAACGACGTATTGATCTCCACGGCGGTGAGGCGCTGGGCATAGCGCTGTAGGTGGCTTCCAGCGGCCGGAAACGCACCAGCGTAGGCTTTCGGCACATTCCACCCAGCCGTTCCAATGAAGGCCACGCTTTCGGGCTCACAATGCGTTCGAACAGCTCCATTAACACGGTCGGCGTGCCGAGGTTTCTCTGCCGTCATGGTAAGGCGTGCGGTTCCCGGGTCAGTTCGAGTGCGCCGGCGACAGCACCGAGCCAGCTCCTGATCGAGAAGGCACCCAACGCTCTGCGATCGTCTTCGAGTTCGTCCTAGCCAGTGTCGGTGACAAGCCGCTCGAGGTCGGAGAGGGGCAGACCGAGGAGGTCGACGTCGATCTAGCTGTCGTCCGCTCGCGCGCTCTGGATGCAGCTCGATTGACCCCCAGGTCGCTGGCACTGCATCTCGCCGAAGCCTTTACCGACGCTCGGCAGCTGTCCGTCGCTACGCCCTCGCTCAAGCGGCCGGGATCTGTGAGAGCTGCAATCAGCTTGCACTCTTCGTCACTCTGCGGGGAGAGCCCTACCTTGAGCCCCATCATACTCGGCGGTTCAGCGACGGCGGTCCAGACGATTGACGGTTCGTAGGTGTTGTCTGTCCAGGCTGCCACCGCGAGATCCACCACGGCCTGCACGGGCCCGTAAAGAACGAGCGCTTGGTGGAAGCGATCCGGCAGAAGGAGAGGGACTCTGACACGTAAGGTCTGCAACGAACACTTCTCTTAGTGAGGTGTCCCCCGAAGCTTAACAATCGTCTCGAGGTCGTCCTGGCTAATGCTGCGCAAGGCGTGGAGGAACCTGGCAAGTGCCTCCTCTAGAGTGTGCCCCTGGGTTTGTGCCGCTTCTTCCATCTTGGCGAGCTCGGTCTAGGAGAACCGCCGCCCGGTGAGATGCTCGAGCTCCTGAAAAGCAATAAGGTGACCGACCTGGTCCCGGATAAAGTTGTCGCTCGTCATAGGTTTCCTCGTCGTCATCGATCGGTCCTCCACCTCTGCCATTGTAGACGTCATGTTGATTTGATCGACGTTCTTACAATGGTTTCTGTGTGTTAGCGGGCCCAAAAAAATGCGCCAGCCCCTCGGCTCGCAGGGCTTCAGCTCATATTGACTATCGATTGCGAGCTATTTTTACGGCCGGTTGCCACATCGAGAAACGTGGCTCGCACGGGGCCAGCGTGCGATCCTATGGAACTCAGCCCTGTACCTTGGCTGCCGAGGAGAAAAGCACGATGGATTGGCGCGCGATGATCGTACCGGAGCACTCGCTTCTTGAAATACTTCTGCGTGGCTCTGTGATGTACCTGATGCTATTTATCATCATGCGCTTCGTTATGAAAAGGCAAGCTGGCGCTGTAGGTCTTGCCGACCTCCTTGTGATCGTATTGATTGCAGATGTGTCGCAGAATGCATTTTCTAATGAATACAAGTCTCTGACAGAAGGCATCCTGCTGGTTCTGACAATTGTGTTTTGGAACTATGCTATCGATTGGTTGAGCTTTCGATTGCCAATTTTCGAAAATTTCATCGTACCCAAGCGCCTGCGACTGGTGGCAGATGGCGAAATCTGTTGGAAGAACATGCGCCAAGCCATGATCACTCATGCGGAACTGATGAGCCAGCTCAGACATCAGGGGATTGATGACCCAGCATGCATCAAGGAAGCCTCGATCGAAGCCGATGGCCGTATCAGCATCATCCCGGCGGATGAAACCAAGGCCAAGCCACCGGACGATAAAGCCAGAGGCGCGATCTAGACCGAGCGCCACAAGCCAGGGTTGGCGGCAGACCAGTAGCCACCGAGCATGTCCGCTCTCCACGTTCCTGCACGAATTGTTGCAGCGGAGTTTGGGTTCGCTGCATTCAGGCGGAGCTGGATGGCTGCCCCGTCGCCCCAGCGGGCCAGGGAAGGCACTCGGTCCGAAACCGCCACTGACACAGGCCGAGTTGACGACGGCCCTAGACGGTCAATTTCGGGAGCCTTTCGCGCATCGCATCACACCACCTCCTAAGGACGATCGCGTTGTGCAACTCGATCGGACGGGCCCTTTCGGTAATCGGCGGGGCCTTTCCATGTCAGCAACGCCGGTGGGGCACGGCATGTGACAGGATGGGGCATGCTTGAGATCCAGAGCGGGTTGGCGTGTGAGCGAGTGCCGAACCGCACGGCGTGCCGGGCGAGGCGGGCCTAGATCAAGGTCACTGAACAAGTCACGGCCAACCGCCATTCGACGGAGACCGCGCAAACCCAAGTGGATTGTGCCATGAACACTCGTATTACGTCTGCTGTTGCTGCTATCGTCCTGAGCGTCAGCGCCGTTGCTTCGCCCGCCCTTGCCAAGACCTATCTCGCACGTGGCGAAGTTCCGGCCTATGAGGTGACCTCTTCCGCCCCGAGCCGTGTCACAGCCGATGACGATCTGACTACCGGATCGATCGGGTACAGCCGTGGCCGCACTTCCGCTCAGGAAGGCAATGCGGAGCAGAACAGCTTCCCGGTCTGGCAGTATGGCCGCACCTCGGGCGGTAACCGCTAAGCTTGCTGAGAACGGTTGTCGTTGGCGGCGGGGCGAGAGCCTCGCCGTTTTTGTGTGTGAGATCCGACGGGCCCGCTGGGTATCAACCTGTGTGAATGAAGGTTGCGACCCTAAGGTGGACACACTTTCTTCTGACCTGACGGGAGAAGTCGCCATGCTCGAACGGTCCGGGGAATTCTGGGAAGCGATCCCCGGCCTCGTAGAGGCGAGGGTGACATCCGTGCTTGGTCGGGCACCCAAAGCGCGAGAGCCTGTGATCGAATATCTGCGATACCTTGAAGTCGTTGCCCGCCAGGAATGTTCTCGCCGCCAAGCCGTGCAGGAGATCTCATCCCTTCGTCGCCTGCTTGGCGATGAGACCGATGTCGGTAACGGCTTGGGCCACTCGTTCGAGAAGGCGTTGATGGGGTAGGCGTAGCCGTCAATCGCTCTGTCGGTGGGACGCTCATGACAACCACCCCGCGAGGCCGGTCCATGCCTCGGTGATGTTGGCCTCGCGAGGGTCGGCCTTGTTGGGGCCAGTTCGCGGATAAATGCGATTTCGTGCGTTAGGGCCTCGGGGCCGCCGGCCTGGATTAATTCGTCACCCTTCCTGCGGACCGCGCGACAGAACGCCGTGGCGGTTAGCCTGCCCGGGACAGGACCCCGAGATCGTGCGCCGAAGCGCTTTGGGCCGCATCTTGGCCTTCGGGCGACAGGCCGAAATCAACGGCGCCAACTCCATCGCCTGTCCGTCCGACAGCACCACGTCTCCTCACCTGAAACGGGAAAACGTCAGACTTTGCAATCCGTTCGGGCGAGGCCAGGTTCGAGGACGGACCATGTTTCAGGGGGGGCAGGCCATGGCAGAGTGCGAGCCCGGACGTTTTGCGGAACGTTCCTTCAGACACATGTGTAAGTGGAACGGGACGACGAAGGCTGGGGCGGGTAGAAACCTTTATGGAAGCGATCAAGCATCGTCTCAGAGACCTGTACGAGGGCGATAGCGACAGGGCACACCGATTTCGCTACGGCCTGCTTGTCTTCGACATCGCGACGATCCTTTTCATTGTGGTGTCGTCGTTCATGCCAAGGGCGCCGGTCGTGGAGGGACTCGATGTCCTCGTCGGCCTTGCAGTGCTCACGGACTTCGTCGCCCGATTCTCCATCGAACGGCACCGCTGGCGGGAATTGCTGCGTCCGACCACCTGGGCCGACATCGCCGCACTGGTCTCCTTCCTCGCCCCCATTGTCGGCGAAGGAGCCGGGTTTCTGCGTATCCTGCGAACCTTACGGCTGCTGAGGACCTATCAACTCCTCGACCGCTTGCGCTCCGATAGCGGGTTTTTCCGCCGCAACGAGGAGGTGATCCTCGCTGCCGCCAACCTTTCGGTGTTCGTCTTCGTGATGACGGGGTTGGTATACGCCACTCAGCACCGCACCAATCCGGCTATCGCCAACTACGTCGATGCCTTGTACTTCACCGTCACCTCACTCACCACCACCGGCTATGGCGACGTGACCTTGCCTGGCACGTCTGGTCGCTTACTGTCCGTCGTGGTGATGATATGCGGAGTGACGCTGTTTCTGCGCCTCGCTCAAGTTCTGTTTCGTCCCAACAAGGTAAGGCATCCTTGTCCGGCCTGCGCTTTACAAAGGCACGAGCCGGATGCGGTTCACTGCAAGGCCTGCGGGACCGTGCTCAGCATTCCCGATGAGGGAGAGTACTGACCGGAAGGCGGCATGGTCGCATAGATGCGGCGCCGGTCCACCGGGCTCACATGTCAAACAAGCGCCCTGGACGCGAGGTGGAGCCCGAGCCCCAACAGCCCGAAATAAAAGCAGCGTCGGAAGACGGGTTCACTCACACGGCCGCGCACCCAACCACCCAGCTTCATGCCGAGGAGGGCAGGGACCAGGGCGAGCGCCGAGACACTGGCGATGCCGAGGTTCAGGATCCCGCTACCCGCCAGGGCGACGGCAAGCGCCACGGTGGACACCGTGAAGGATAGCCCAAGGGCCTGGATGAGATCCTCCCGATTGAAGCCCAGTGCGGCGAGAAACGGTGCGGCGGGAATCGAGGAGACACCCGTGGCGGCCGTCACCAATCCTGTCGTCGCCCCAGCCAGAGGTGCCAGCCAGCGCTCGGTCCTTGGTGGGACTCTCAGGCGGGGGGCCGCGAGCCCGAGGATCGCAGAAGCGATCAGGGCGAGGCCCAAAGCAACGATGGCCCCACCTCCAAAATTTCCATGAAGGAGCGCAGCTGCCGCCAGGGTCCCAACGACACTCGCCGTGAGCATCGGCCAGAGGCGCCGCGCCAGCGTCCCGAAGCGCGGACCGGCCGCAAGCTGCCAGATGTTCGTCACGAAGGCCGGCACGACCAGGAGTGCGGCGGCCTGAGCCGGTGCCATGACCAAGCTGAGCAACCCCATGGCCACAGGTGGTAGGCCAAGCCCGACGACACCTTTGACGAACCCGGCAAGGAAGAAAGCGAAGGCTGCGACAGCAAGAGGGAATGGTTCGAGGGCGAGGGGCATAATGGCCGGGAAATCCAAAGGCATGAGGCCCAGCCTGCCTCGCCCCTGACCCTGGCGCCGTCACGGCACAATATGGAAAACAGGGGCGTTGTGCATGCGGCGTCACGCAGGGCGATGGGCTAGAGCTGCGCCCGACCACGTTGGGTCGGGGCACATCTCCAGGCCTTTGTTCTGCCGCGCTCTTTTTCGCCGAACCGGCATCCACTTCGGCGGAGAGCGCTCTAGGGTAAGATGACGGAAGACACCCTTACGGAAGCGAGCTTGCACGCGTTCCTTGGTGCCTTTTACGCCAGAGTTCAACGCGATCCCCTCATCGGGCCGGTTTTTGCCCGTGTCATCGCCAATGACGATTGGCCCCGCCACTTGGCTGTCATTCAGGATTTCTGGTCCTCGGTGCTTCTGAAATCCGGCCGTTACAAGGGTAATCCCTTCGGCAAGCATCAGGGGCTCGGTGATCTGACGCCAGCCCATTTCGCCCGCTGGCTCGCGCTGTTCGAACAAGCGGCGAACGAGGAGTTCCCACCTGACATCGCGACGATCCTCGTGGAGCGTGCTCACCGCATCGGCGACAGCTTGCAGGCGGGTCTTTTCTTCCGGCCGGGGATCCCGCGGGCGGAGACCTGAATTCGCGGACCGCTACAAAAGCGAGAGCTACCCTCAGCGTATTGCAACGAAGTGGTCGCTGACTGCGTAAAGGCCCGACTGGCTCTTCGACCGAAGGAATGAGAATGCGCGGCTCAGCACGAATGCATCATACAGGACCGCGTCGCGCCGCCGCCGCTGTGTCGGCCATTCTGCTTGGGATTTTGACGACGCCTGCTTTCGCCATCACGCCGGTGACGCCGGTGGGAGTGGAGAGCTGCGATGCGTTCCTCGATGCATATGCCCGGTGTGCAGCCAGCCCTGGAGTACCGGAGGCAGCCCGACCAGGCATTCGACAGGGCATCAACACGATGCGGGAGAGCTTCCGCGACACGGTCATGCGTAACGAGACGGCTCGGCCGACCGTGGCCTATCAATGTGCCCAGGCTCACGAGGCCGTACGCAAAAGCCTGATCGATGCCTTCAAATGCGATTTTCCGGCTGCGCCCTCAGCTTCGCAGGCTCTGTTGCAGACCCCACCGTCGCCACCGAGAAGCACGGGTGCGCCCACCCGCACTGCGCCGCCGCCGACCCCCGAGGCTCAGGCACTCGCCAAGGCCAACGCTTATACCGAGGCCCAGAACCATCTCGTCCGGTCCCACCCTCTCGAGCAGCAACTCGCCGATTATCGCCGCGACAATGAGCGGGTGCTCAAGCTCGGCACGAAGCTCGGAGCCAATGCGTGGTACCATTTCGGCATCGTGGATTTCGATGGAGTCATCGGTGAGTTGGAGAAGGCCATCGCCTTGCCTGGAGCGGTGCCCGAAATCGATGCCGAGGCGGCCCGATTGCTCGCGGCGCTGCGCGAGCTCAACCCCACGCTGAAGGCACTCACCCGCTATCAGACCACGCGAGAATTCAAGGAGGACGGCTACAAATTCGCGCGGGAGCAGCACGCGATCCTCGTCCCCCGTGTCGAGGCCGCTGTCAAAGCGATGGAAACTTACGGCTCCGCGCTGTTCGAGCGTGAGATTGCCCGGGATGAGCGGCGCCTGGCGACGCTTCCGGAAGACGCGCCGGCGCGCCGTCTCCTCTCGACCAGCCTTACCTTGCGTCGCGCCGTGCGGCGCTTCGAGTCACTGGGACCGAAGGCAGATGTCGCCCCCTTTCTGGCGGCGCTGGCCGAGGTATCGAACGCCAACCGGCAGCTTGGCACGACCTTCGACGGCATGAGTCCGAAAGCCGACTCATCCTGCACGGGCTACACGGATACGGTCGCGAGCCTGATCGGGCATGGCCGGGATGTGGCGCGTGACATTCGCGCGAAAGGCGACCCGAGCCAGCCGGCGCAACGCTTCAACGAGACCTACAATCGCTCGGTGCGGGATTTCGAATCGTGCCAGAAGAACGACGATCGCGTCCGTCCGGGCTGATGCCGCGCGGACAAGAATGGCTGTAGCGCCCGGACGTCTCACGTCTCGACCGTCACGTCAGAAAGCTTCTTCCACGACCTCAAGGTCGGGCCTCGTCCACCGGCGACGATGGTCGACCCGGGACGAGGCCCGACGCGACGTGTTCGCCTACATGGAGGGCTACGCTCGACCAGACTCATCACCTCCAATCGGTGATGCCTGATGTCGGTGAGCAGGTGGAAGCAACGCCGCGTGAGATCGTTGCCAATATTTCGTATTCTTGATTATAAAACAGCATCACAACATAAATACAATTCAACTTTCATCAGAATCCATCGTAATAATCAAAGAAGACGCGATCTGGATCGTGCTTATCTCTCAGGGCACAAAGCCGTTCCCATTTTTCAGGGGTGAAGGCTTGGGGGATATTGCTTGGCTGTTCAACCGTGTTCGTCTCGCCGATGTAATATCCGGTATTGAAAGGGCGCAAGGTCGTCGTGATACGGCGATGCCATTCGGTGTTGGCGTCATCGTCTTCGGCCTTCCACCACATGGTCCACGGGCCACCGTAAACCTTGGAGGAGACGGAATAGGCCATGTCCTTCTGCGCGGCCGGGACATTGGGGCCGCAGAAGATGGTCAACAAGAAGACGGATGTCGCGGAAGGCGCGCTCGGCAGCAGGTGCAGGATGCCCTGCACCAACTCTCCCGGAGAGTGATCGGAATAGGTCGCCTCGACGCGAGAGCGGGCACCTTCCGGCCAGAAGGATCCTGACGCATCGAACAGCTGCTCGAAGGTAACGGGCGTCGCGAACGACGACGAAAGCGGAGGGATCGGAGCGTGTTCCAGCGCCTGCAGCGCGGCCTCCGCGGCGTGCGGCGTCTGCTCGAACGCCGTCGCCGTGACCATGCAAAGCCAGCCGTTCCGAGCGGCGGCCTGTCCTCTCAACTCCGGTGGGGCCTGTACGACGAACAGGCTCAGTTCGACCGCGGGAGACAGGCTCGGGGCTATCGTGCCGAGCCAGGTTCCGATCGCCGGTGCGTCCTCGAGCCGATAGTAATAGGTGCTGCCATGCATGGCTTCGGGCAGCCGATGAAGCTTGAGAAAGTATTTCGTGACGATCCCGAAGAATCCGGAGCCTGCACCTCGGGCAGCCCAGAAGAAATCCGTGTTCTCGGTCGCGCTCGCCTTGATCAAGTCGCCCTGTGCCGTGACGAGTTCGATCGCCTCGACGCTTTCAGCTCCGCTCCCCCAGACGGTGGGGTTCCAGGACATGCCACCACCGAGCAGATAGCCGCTCGCTTTCACCTGAGGACAATGGCCAGTGGGGAAGGCCAGCCCAAGGGGATTGAGTGCTTTCTGAATGTCGCGATTGCTGATGATCGGCTGGATGACCGCCTTCAGATTATCGGCATCGATGGAGATGATCTTCGTGAAATTCGAGAGATCGATCAGGATGCCGCCGTGACGCAACGAGGGCTGACACCAGTTATGGCCGCCGCCGCGGACGACGACCTTCAGGCCGCTCGCACGGGCGAACCGTACGGCCGCGACGACATCGTCCTCGTCCACGGCACTCACGACGGCCTGGGGGGCACGGTCCGGGATCAGCCTGTTCCAGAGATTCCCATGGATCGCCTCGAGGAACTGCGCATCGCCCGCAGCGAAGACCTCACCTTTGCAAGCGTCCCTCAGACCAACGATATTCATGGCGTCACGCAGTATGAAGGAGGAGCCCGCCCGGATGGGAGCAATCCGGGCGGAGGATCTTGCTTTGATCGGCGTTCGAGAGTCGGATTCAGTAGGGGACTCTGTCCGCCTTCTGGGCATACTTCTTCCAGACTTCGACGGCTTCCGTGCGCATGATCTGCGTTGTCGGAATGGAGCGCTCGGAGACATCCTTCTTGAGCTCGGCATAGATCATGCTGTCGTCGAAGCCGCCGTATTCCAGTGCGTCTTCCACCTGGGCGGCGTAGTAAACCCGCTTGATGCCGGCCCAGTACGCGGCCGCCATACACATCGGGCAGGGCTCGGCGCTGGTATAGAGCGTCGCGTCGCGAAGCTTGAACGTCCCTTGCGACTTGCAGGCCTTGCGAATGGCCTCGATCTCTCCGTGCCATGTCGGATCGTTTTCCGCGACGACGCGATTGGCGCCCTCGGCGATGATCTCGCCATCCTGAACGATGACGCAGCCGAAGACGCCACCGGCGCTCTCGACCAGGGAGGTCTTTTCGGACAACGCGATCGCCCGAGCCATGAAATCAGTGTGGTCGTGAGCCATTTCCAGTCTTCCTCGGTTGAGTGGTCAGCTTATGCTGAGACGAACGATGACGAATGATTAAAACAGGTGGGAGAAGAAGAACATTTCGAGTCCGTAGAGTGCGGCCAGAATCGTCACGCCCAGCAACTCCTTGCGCCAGCGCTTGTGCGTATCCGGTTTCAGCCACCAGCCCAGGCCGAAAATCGCCACCGCCATTAGCGGCCATGACACGAGCGAGACGCTGATGGCATTGCCGATGAAGGTGGAAACGGTCAGCGGCAATCCGTTCAGCAAGGGGCTGAGGAAGCGGATTTCCAGCATGACGACGGGAAACAGAACGAGCAGGACGAGGCAGGTTTGCTTCCAGGCGGGCGGCGGCGCGAGACGCTGCTCATTGGCGAACCACCCCGCGAACGGGTTGCTCATCCTGTGGCTCCGCCAGGTCGATACCTGGGGCGTCGCTTCGGCCAGGATCGCCTGCCTTTCCGGGGATTGCAGCCAGGCATCGAGGAAGGCCGGGCTTTCGAAGCGAACCAGCGTTGTCCAGTACGGGACTTCCGGCGACAGGGGCGCCTGGACGAGGGTGCCCATATATCCTGGAAAGCGGGCCTGTCCCTGCTGAATACGTTCGGCCCAACGCCGAAACGCCTCTTCCTGCCCCGGCTTCACAACCGTCGTGATGACCTCCGTGACGGTCGTCGTGGAGTGATAATCCGGCGCCGCCTCATCGGCGTGTGGTCCCTTGCCGTCGCTTTCCAAGGCTGTGAGGCTTGCCAGGAGCGTAGCGCGCGCCTCGTCCTCGACCCATCGGGTCAGCGCTTCGGGCGAGCGGAACCGTTGGATGATCTGCCATTCTGCCGAGCCGGCGAAAGCCGGGATGATCTCGAGGCTGACGAAGTCATGGGATGCCGAGACGGCCCGGGTAAACTCGGCCTGCCACGTTGCGAAGCGAGCCTCCATGCCGGGCCGCACAGTGAGTTTCGTCGCGACGGCCTTCGTCGTCCCGGTTTTGATTGCGCGCGACGCATCCTGCCGTAAGTCTAGACCGTCACTTGCATTCGGTTTTTCGATAACATCTTGGTTGTACGCCACCGAACTCATCCTGCGAATCCCATATCGCTCAAATACATGACTGGTTCGGTAGCTCTGTAGGTCATTGACCTACAGAAATTCACTTCCATGCTCAATTCTTGAGCAGCGAATAGAATTTAAATACAGAGATGAGCGAAAATCGTGAGCTTATTGTAAACATTTCAATCTTTGGGGAAAGTTAAAGTCAAACGAAGCTGATTGCTTTGATTGAAGGTTACTGAATTGTTTTTGCGGCGTGGGGCGGCGTGGGGCGGCATGGGGAGGGTACCTGAACGAAGGTGGTGCGGCGTGAAGCCGTGAAGCGTCGGCGCTGGTGCGCCTTCGTCCAAATGCTCCAGGTCGCTCACGTCGGGTGGGCGACACAGTCTCCGATGGCAGACTCGGGGCGTCGAGCATCGGGCGGACCAAGGCTGTCCGGTTGCCCGGGCCGGCGGGCCAGGGCTCTATCCGGCGGCGTGTACGGGCCTGTGAGATCGGTATGGCTTATGGCTCACCGGCCTTGGCCGCCCGCGCGAAGCGAATTCGCCTGAGGGTCATTCAGAAGCGTACGTGGCGTCTTGGACGGATCATGGTCGCATGACGTTGATCTCGTGTAGGTCGGTGACCTACAGGGGGGCGTAACAATGAGGAATCATACCCTGGTTGGCCGCTTCGCTCGGGGTAGACATGTCCTTGTTTCGGTTGCTGATCGTCGATGACCACCCGATCGTGCTGGCCGGTCTGAAGCTGTTGCTCCAGGGCAATGACCGCTTTGACGTGAGCGGAGAGGCCAGCTCGGCCCGGACGGCCCGTATCGAGGCCGAACGAGTGCAGCCCGACATCATCGTTACCGATCTCATCATGGGGGACGGTGACGGCATCGCCTTGATCGAGGATCTGCGCGCCATCCTGCCGGCGGCCAGGATCATCGTCTATTCCAGCCGCGACGAAACGGTCTGGGGGCCTCTTGTGATCTATGCCGGCGCGCATGGCTACGTGGCGAAATCCGAGCCGCTCGAAACCGTCGCCGTGGCCCTCGACCGCGTGGTGGCGGGCGCGATCCATCTGAGCGAGCCGGTGCAACAGCTGCTGATCGGTGATCTCGCGCGTCGATGCGACCGTCGGACGGATATCGGCGCCCTATCCGGCCGCGAACTTCAGGTTCTCCGGCTGATCGGCAGCGGTGCGACGCTGCAATCTCTGGCGAAGGAACTCGGGTTGAGCGTGAAGACCGTCGGTACCTATCGGGAGCGCCTGAAGGTCAAGCTCGGGCTGGACAGCGTGAGAATGCTCGAACGCTATGCGGCGGATCACCTCGCGGGGCGTCTCGATCCGTCATGAAAGGCAGGCCATCATGAAGAGCTGGCTGGCACGCTGGGACGTGTCCCCCGCCGAGCAAGCCGGCATGAGCTTCGGAGACATGCTGACCCTCGTCAATATTCGACGGGTCGAGATCGCCTGCATGCTGGGGCTGTTCACCAAGTCGATCGAGTTCGCCACCGGACTTAGGACCGTTCAGATCGCCGTTGAGATCGTGCTGGCGCTCAGCTTCCTGCTCGCCTCGCTGACGCTGCGGCGCGGCGGTGGAACGTGGCTCCCGCGCGTCTTCGTCGTGATCTTCCTGGTTCTGACATTGCTCGATACTCAATGGGCGATCGCCGCGATGGGCGCCAAGGGGCGGCTGACGAGCGGATACCCCATGATGCTTCTGTCGCTGACCTTGCTGTTCGTGCTGCCGCCCCTCACCTTCGGGCTGACCTTGATCCCGCTGCTGCTCACCTATTGTTGGATCGTGCTCGGCACGGCGACGTTTCCCGCCGAGCAGGTCATCGCCATCGTCAATGCCGCGATCGTCTCGGTCATCGCCGTCGTCGCTGCAGCGCTGATTCATGCCGGGCGGCGCAGCGATTACGAGCAGAAGCGCACCATCCGCCTGCAGAATGACCGGCTGATGGAGAGGAACGGCGAACTCGACACCCTGATGGCGATCACTGCCCATGACCTGCGCAGTCCCCTCTACGGGCTGCGCAACCTGTTCGATCTCGCCGTCCGGCGCGCAAAGCGGGAGCCGGAATTGCCGCTCGTCGTGTTGCAGCAGGCGAGAGCGAGCATCGACGCGATGCTCGCTCTCGCGACCCGGCTGCTCGATGCGCACGCCGCCGAGCACCGGCCGCTCACGCGCCTCACCGACGAGGATGTGCGAGGGCATGTGCTGGCCGCCGCAGGCCGGACCAAGCCGCTCGCGCAATCCGCCGACGTTCGGATCGACGTGGACCTTCCGGATCGCCCGTTGGTCGCCACGCTCGACGCAGGAGCTCTGGCACAGATTCTCGACAATCTTCTCGGCAACGGCGTCCGCTATAGTCCGACGGGGGGCATCCTGACGGTCAGCGCCGCACAGGAGAGCGGAAACGTATCGATCCGGGTTCAGGATCGCGGACCGGGTATCGATCCTGCCCGTCACGATCTCCTGTTCAAGAAGTTCCATCAGTCTGTTGGGACGCGATCCGATGGACCGCCGAGCACGGGCATGGGGTTGTTCATCGTCGCGACGCTGTCCGAGCGCATGGGCGCGACGGTGCGTTGTGAACCCGGGACGATTGAGGGCGCGGTCTTCGTGGTGACGCTGTCCGCTGGCAAAGAATGAGCATCGGCGTTCCCACAGCGCCTGTCTCCGACTCCTGCGCCAAGTGGCTGTCGCGTATAGTCGGAAACGACCGACTTACGGGGAGATCCGGAAGGCAGGTTCCAGCAGGCCACGTATTCCGGCGGCCACCAGGAGGGTGCGCCCGTGCTCGGGATCGGCGTCGCGTTCCTCCTGGCTCATGCCCTCATAGGCGCTGGTGATCAGCAGGCGATCGAGATCCGGCCCGGCGAATGTGGGGCATGAGGGGCGGGTCACCGGCAGGGGAATCGTCCGCACGCGCTCGCCCTCCGGGCTATAGGCATCGATGCAGGACGCACCCCAGCGGACGCACCAGATGCGGCCCTCGGCATCGACCGCAGCGCCATCGAGGCCGCCATCCCCGCCGCGATGATCGTAGAGCGTCGAGGGCTCGCCCGTCGGCAGGCCAGTGCTGGGGTCGAGGCTGACGCGCTTCAGGAGACCCGCATCGGTGTCGGCGAAGTAGCCGGTCGCGCCATCGGGCGAGAAGCAGATGGCGTTCGGGATGGTGAGCGACCCGTAGAGGCGCGTCACCCGGGTACCGGCGACATGGTAGATCGCGCCACGCCCCGGCTCGGCATCGCGGCCCATGGTGCTGATCCACAGAGCGCCGCAGGGATGCACACGGCCGTCGTTGGAGCGGGTGCCTGCATCCTCCGCCTCCAGCGGACAGAGTAGCATGAGCTTTCCGTCACTCAGCCCGCGCAGGTAAAGCCCGTCCTCGGCGGCGAGGAGATGACGGGTCTCGTCCACCGCGGCGACGCCGCTCGCCATGAAGGGCAGGTCGTGCAGGCGCGCGGTGCCGTCCGCGAGCGACCTCTCGAACAGCTGCCGCTCCAGAATGTCGACCCACCATGCCGTGCCGGTTCGCGGATCGTAGCAGGGGCCCTCGCCGAGATGGCAGCGGTGCGCGTCGAGGATCGTCATCGTGTCCATGCTCGTCCTTCCTCGGGGCAGCCGCTCGCGGCGACCGGCATGCCTGTCATGCCGAACTATCCCCCGAGAGTATCCCCCGGGTCGAAGCATCCCCAAGTCGGGGCTTTCCGAAGTCGGAGCCTCCAATGTGGAATCTTCGGGTTTCGTGTGGGAACGATGAGTCCCCTCGGCATCCAGGATCGGGGCCACGAAAGATGCAGCGGGGCACAGCTCGATCTGCGCATACGCCTGCGAGACCGGCATCGATTGTTCAACAGGTCTTCGCAGGCTATTCTGATGATCGTCGATATCCGATGCGATCACTGTACAAGATGCGTGGTGCAACACTCGGGTCGATACAAACGAAAGTACTTCGAGGATACGCAGGCGGCCTGCATGCCGAGAGCCAGGAGGCGCGCGGAAGCGATGCCCGCGCGACGGAAACCGAGGCCTCCCGTCGCGTTAGATCGGCAGGCGCATCACATACCGCGCGATGGGTTGCTGAGAGGATTCGATGGAATACAGGCAGCTTGGCCGCTCCGGCCTTACCGTACCGGTGCTCAGCTTCGGCACGGGCACGTTCGGCGGGACAAACGAATTCTTTCAGCGCTGGGGCCAGACCGATGTCGCTGAGGCGACCCGCATGGTGGACCTTTGCCTGGATTCCGGTGTCAATTTCTTCGACACGGCCGACATCTACTCGGGAGGTGCCTCGGAGGAGATCCTGGGCCAGGCTCTGAAGGGCAAGCGCGAGCGCGCGTTGATCTCCACCAAGGCGACCTTCCGCTTCAATGACGACCTGAACCAAGTCGGCTCCTCGCGCCATCATCTGGTTCGTGCCTGCGAGGCCAGCCTGAAGCGGCTCGGTACCGAGCATATCGACGTCTACTTCATGCACGGATTCGACGCACTCACCCCCGTGGAGGAGACGCTTCGGGCGCTCGACGATCTCACCCGCTCGGGCAAGATCGGCTATATCGGCGCCTCGAACTTTTCCGGCTGGCACCTGATGAAGGCGCTCGCCACATCCGAGCGCTATGGGCTCGCGCGTTACGTGGCCTATCAGGGCTACTATTCCCTGATCGGGCGGCATTACGAGTGGGAGTTGATGCCGCTCGGCATCGACCAGGGCGTGGGCCTGATGGTTTGGAGTCCGCTCGGCTGGGGCCGTCTGACCGGCAAGATTCGCCGTGGGCAGCCGAACCAGAGCGGCCGCATCGCCGCGGGCGGCGCCGAGGGCGGGCCGCCGGTGTCGGACGAGTACCTCTTTGGCGTGGTCGATGCGCTGGATGATGTGGCGGAGGAGACCGGCAGGACGGTGGCGCAGGTCGCCCTGAATTGGTTGCTGACCCGGCCCACCGTGTGCAACATCGTCGTTGGCGCCCGCACCGAGGAGCAGCTCAAGCAGAACCTCGCCGTTCTCGACTGGACGCTGACGCCCGAGCAGGTGGCCCGCCTCGATGCGGCGAGCCAAGAGACGCCGATCTATCCCTATTGGCACCAGAAGGGGTTCGATGAACGCAACCCCAAGCCGACGACTTGGTAAAACGGCTCTTCGTCTATCGTCTTGAGCGGTGCGCTCGTTACGCGTGCACCTGCTCTCGCTTGGCAGCGCGGCCTGCATGGTGTCGCATTCCGCCCGTCTCGACTGGAAAACGGCCTTATGCGTCGTTGCCGACCAACTCGGAGATCATGCGGGCTCATCGGTCGGGCCGACTGAGGGCCCGCGGACGGCCACCACGCGGCCGCGCGGGCAGGCTTCAAACCATCGAACGATGGAGGCTACATCTCGAGCAAGGCAGGAAGCCGTTGCGTTGGATTACCAAAGTGCACGTGGCAGCCGCCGCTTCCAACGCTCGCCCGGCCGTAGAGCCGCTGCCTGCTGAGCGCGCCGTGCGGTCCGCGCTTGAGCCAAAGCAGGCCCACTGACGCCACCGGATGGCTGTATCGAGTCGGGGCTCGCGACAACCGGTGTATCGTCGAGCTCGTCTTCTGCATCGGCAAACGAAAGTGCCGAGTCGACCTGCGCCACGACCTTCTGCTTACGTTTGGTCGGTGGCTTCACGCGTTGCACGCGTGGCAGTCGCTCCTCTTCCGGCGCTTTGCCGACCTCGGGAGCGTCCGGCTCATCGGGCATGGCAAACATCGGCACGAGACTCGGCAGGACACGCCGAGCGGGCGGCTCGGCGGGCGCTACTGACGGTGCAGGCTCGGGATGAGCGAGGCGCAGGGGCTGCATATCGGCCGGCTTTTCGGCCACAGCTGCCTGCAGGTCCCCCCACAGGTCGTCGCCGACGCGGGACCGTGCTGGGGCGTCGGGGAGCGAGGCGCGGGATGTACGGGTATGCTTGATTTCGACCGTGAAAGGTCGCGCGCTACGGCGCTTCATGTATGAGATAATCCTGAGATCGACACGCTCAAGGACGCAAGACGCGTCGGCAGCGAATGCTTAGCATATGAGGAACAGATGATGCTTGTCCAGTGAGATACAAGCACAAGCGGTTTTATCTTAGATGAATGCATGTTGGCGCAACCGCCGGATCGATGCATCCGCGTTGCGATGATGGATGAAGACGCCTCCAGCCTGCTCCCAAAGGGGCCGGTATTTCTCCCGGTCATCCACGAGGGCATCGCCAGGACGGCAATGTTCTCGTTTCAGCGCGGCACTCGTCGTGATCACCTCGACACCGGGGAAATACCGGGCCGCCCAGAGGCGTTTCTGTGGCTCAGCCCAGTTTCCCCGCGGAAGACCCGTGAGGATGATGGGCTCGAGGTGGCGAACCGCCTCATACAGTTCCATGGCATCCGGCATCAACGGTAGCTCACCGAAGAAGTTGTTGAGCGAGGCAAGCTCGCCCCAGAAACGCTTCAGGCCAAAACGCCGCTCGAATTCCGCCGGTGACATCCCGAAGGCTTGCTTCGCGCCGGCATCGAAATCGGCTAGCACGCCATCGCAATCCAGGAACACCGTTGGCATGGACAGTATGGCCTCAGAAATCGTGTGTCGTTGATCTGGAGGAAGAACAGGGACGTACGATCTTCGTCTGCGACCGGTCAGAGGCTTTTCGAGACGACACCGAAAGCTAGCAGGACATACGCGCCGACGAAGAACCAGGTCCGGTACTTGACCACAGTGGGACCAATGGTCGGAAGGCGCAAATAGAGACTGGCGACGGCGAGGCCGATCAGCACCAGCGAGAGAAGGAAGGTCAGACGGCGTGGAGGCGAGAGGTTCAGCATAACCCGATCCTGGCGCCGTGTGGTTGAGGAGTCGTGAAGGGGTCGGCATCCGTGCCGGACGGCGTATTGGCGCGGTATCCTATGAAGAGCCCGTTCTTCGGCGAATGTTTCGACAACCGATCCCTCGGCGCGCCCGTCACCGCCTCCGGTCCGAGACGGACTCCTGCCAAACTATGTCGTGACCGGCGAGAGCAACGATAACGGCGCTCGCTGGCCGAATGTCAGCCTGTGCCGGCCGCCTGGAGTTGCACCCGACCACGTTGGGTCGGGTGCAACTCCAGGCCTTTGTTTTGCCGCGCTCTTTTTCGCCGAACCGGCATCCACTTCGGCGGTGAGCGCTCTAGGACTGGTTCTGCGCGGCAGGCCTGTCGCCTTCGGCGAGGAGGAAAGGGAGCAGCACGGCAGTGAATGCCTCGGGGTGTGAGTAGTTGATCCCGTGGGCCGCACCGGGAATGACGGCAAGGCGTCCGCGCGGCAGGCTTTCGGCGAGGATCGTGACAAACGCGTAGGGGACGATGTAGTCACGGGCGCCCCAGACCACGAGCGTGGGCTGCATGACGCAGAGCGCCTTCTCTCCGATGCGGTTGCCGACCATGCTGTGCAAAGTCAGGATGTATCGGTTGATCCCGCCCCGCGCATAATCGCTCAGCGCCACCCAGGCCAGCGACCAGCGCTCGAACGGCGCGATGGCCAGGAACCCCGCAACCTGCCGGAAGAGGCTCCTCGCCTCCGGGTCTGGCGTGGGCCCCTGCAGAACCAGGCGGTCGACGAGGTGGGGGTGAACGATCGCCAGTTCGACCAGTATCTCGCAGCCGAGCGAGTTGCCGATAAAAGCCGCGCGCTTCAGGTCGAAGGCCTGCATCCAGGCGGCCAGCGCATCGGCGAGTTCGCGAACGGTGAGCACGTGCCGGGGCTTGTCGCTCAAGCCGAAGCCGGGCAGGTCGGGGGCGTAGACCTTCAGGTGAGGGCCAAGATGCTTCGCGAGCGGGACCATGTATCGGCCGGACATTCCCAGCCCATGGACCAGGATCACGGGTAGTCGATCATCCGGCACGGAATCGACGGAGACCCTGGCATGGATGATCTGGCCGTCGACACGGGTCCGCCTCGCCGCGAGCCGTCCCAAACCTGCGTGGCGAGCCTCGCCGGCACGCCGCCACGGTAGGATAGCGGCCATGGCTAGGCGGGCCAGGATGCCGCCAGCCGTTGCACCGATCCACCGCAGGGACACGCCCATATTTCCGTTTCCGCCGCATCCGCCCTCGAACTCGAAGCCGAAGAGAACCGGCCCCGCGAAACGCAACCGCTCGCGAGATCGTTTCAGAGGGCCGGGCTTTGGGTCATGCACCGGGACTTGAGGCCAGTCGAGTGCGGGCACGCGTCCTTGTGGACGCGTTGCTATGTCTGCGGTCGTACCGCGTCAAACACCGTACCCGGACTGGTCGCGCAGACTTCAACTCGCGAGCCGCTGAGTCTGACGTTTCGCGGCATCGAAAGCCTGAAGATCGAGGGCGAGGGCGATGACCTTGCCGCTTGTCAGGCGTGTCGGGTCGATGAAGCTTCCGATGCCATGCTGCAAGTAAATCTCTTCCACTTCTGGGGTTCGCATGGCGCCACCCATGGTCCAGTTGGGAAAGGAACGGCCCTGAACGTTCCGTGCATCCAGAATGGTAGCACTGGTATGGCGCGGATCGCGGGCGATGCGCGTATAGGTGCTGCTCACCTGTGCTTGGTCGCCCTCAAGAACCTGAATGAACCAAGTTTTATCGAATATGAGAAAACCGGTAATTCCATCGCGGCTGTTGTTGCGCTGTGAAGCCGAGACGATGTCACGCAAATTCATAAGCATGGAGCGATCGTTGCCGGCAACAACGTTTCGGCTATAGTAAACAAGCTGATGTATCATCGCAGATTTTTGTCCATCACGTTTAGCATGGCACGATCAAACGAGCTCCCCTCGTGCCGTGCGGACAGACAACGTAGAAAAGAGCGGCTGGTTTGGCCCATGAGGCGGAGAAAATTCTTTGGGTTAATACATACCTTTTACATCAAAAAGGCTAGGCATCCGGGCGGATGCTGAGAGGCGTTGACGTTGTTGCCAAGCCGATCGTCCGTCTTTCACAGAGCGGCAGCATGGCCATCCGTTGAATGGGTTTTGTAAGGGAGCCCCCATCATCCTGTCGGTCGCAACGGGCTCTTCCCCGCGAGGGAGCAGAGCGTTGTCAGGATCGCACGAACATCGAGGACATGGTCTGCATGGTAGATAAGACGAGACCTGCGCAGTCACGCTTGGGGCTGGCCGCGACGGTGGCCTTCGCAATCCTGCTCGCAGGCGTCGGCACCCTGGGCTGGCGCTGGTACAGCTACGTCACGGCCGGACAAATGCCCTATGACGAGGTTGGCATCGAAGTGAACCGCCGCCTGCCAGAGTCGCTGCGGTCGTGGGGCTGCGAGCGCATCAAAGAACGCTTCCCGCGCTCGGTGCCACCCTATGGCTGCCAGCCCGGACAGATCTGATGGGTATCGAATCTCGTCTGTTATCGACTGTCTGCGAGTTGAACAGCCTGTTCGAGTAGAGGACAGACGAAGGCCAAGATGTGGGGATCCGCGAGCGCGCTGGAATACCATTCGTCATCCTTGACGAGTCGGCGGAAGCGCGTGCCTCCGGCGCGGGAGCGTTCCACCGCCCGCCTGCAAAGCAGGTCGTGACTTGGCCACCTGAACCGAGTGGCTCAGCGCTGCTCGCTTGCCTTCCTACTAACGGGCGGACAAGTCGCGGACCGCAAGGCAGGAGCCTTGCTCCTCGATCGTTCGCCCCGGTGCCGGATCCTGCTCGGCGATAAAGGCTACGACAGCGATGCCATTCGCCGGCAGATCGAAGTGACAGGAGCCGCCCCCAACATCCCGCCAAAGTCCAACCGGCGCTGGAAGCCCTGATTCTCGCCGGTCCTCTACCAGGGCCGCAACGCCGTCGAGCGCAACAAGGAATTCCGTCGCAGCGCCACGCGATACGACGGGTCTGCAGCCCACTAACTCAAAGCTGCCTGCATCGCTGCAACCATCAGCTATTGGTTATGAGTCCAAATCCTAATTCGTCGAAAAATTGGCGCACCCGACACGATTCGAACGTGTGACCTTTGCCTTCGGAGGGCAACGCTCTATCCAGCTGAGCTACGGGTGCTGACCGTGGATGACACCTAACCCAAGCCGTGGCCCCGCGCAACGGTGTCGGCGGTCAAAGCGGCGTTTCGCCATGCGAGACTTGGATCGCCATCCGGAGCAGCGTTGGGCGCGTACGTCCATGCATCTCATCGGCCACCGATACGCCGGCATGGTCCGATCCTCGACGAACCTCTCCCGTAATGGAACCGGGGTTCAGTTGGCGCCGCGCACGAAGGCGTAGCGACCGACCGTGGCGGCTTCTCCGCGATAGCGCACGCCTTCGGCATGGGCTGGGGGTGTCTCAGCGCGGTCGAGGGCTTTGGTCGTGAGATCCACCCGGTGATCGGGATAGCGTGGGGTCAGGGCGAGCAAGGAATGCCTCAGGCGAGCCAGTTCGACCCGCAATGCGGCGTTCTCGCGTTCGATCTGCCCGAGATGGGCGACGCCTGCCGGCGGTAGACCGCCGAGGCGGCGACGCCAGCGGTAGAACGTGCCGATGGAGATATGAGCCGTCTCGCAGATGGCCGAAATGGGAGTGCCATTCTCGGCTTCCCTGAGGAGAAAGGCGACCTCCTGATCGGTGTGTCGGCATCGACGCATGTGTAGACCTTCGCGATCGAAGATGGGGTTTGGCTTCGAGCAAGATTCACCAGCAAGAAGCGCACCGTGGAATGGCAGGTCAGGCCGGCGAATAGCTGACGGCGCAAATGCGAATTTTGACGTTTTGCATCGGATCCAGCCCATGTTGCAGGCGGTCCGATGACCTTTTGCGCATCCCAGGGGGACCATGCAGCCTATTTGACCTTCCGTTCAGTCCTGAGGAATTGGAAACTTCGGGTCGTATCGGGGGAGGTTCGAAGCCCATGGTCGATGTCACGAGGCGTCATTTCATCGGGACCGCGGCGGCGCTCGCCGCCCCCGCAATCATCCGTCCGGCCTGGGCAGCCGACACGGTCAAGCTCGGATGCTTGTTCTCCTCCTCGGGCACGATGGCCAATATCGAAGGCCGCCTGAACCATGTGGTGCGCATGGCGGCCGATGGAATCAACGCCAAGGGCGGCGTCAACGGACGCCGGATCGAGGTGGTGACCTCGGACCCGGCCTCGGATTGGCCGCTCTACGCCCAGATCGGCCGGCAGATGCTGCAGCAGGAGAAGGTCGCCGCCCTGTTCGGCTGCTGGACCTCGGTCTCGCGCAAGTCGGTCCTGCCGGTGGTGGAGCAAAATGACGGGCTGTTGTTCTATCCTCTTCACTTCGAAGGCGACGAGAATTCGAAGAACGTCGTCTATGTGAATTCACCGCCGGCGAGCTCGGTGCTGCCTGCGGTGGATTACCTGATGGGTGCCGAGGGCGTCGGGGCCAAACGCTTCTTCATGATAGGCTCCGATTACGTCTGGCCGCGCACGATCAACAAGCAACTCAAGGCCTATTGGGCATCGAAGGGGGTGGCGGCGACGGCCTGGCGCGAGGAATACGTGCCCCTGGGTTTCTCCAACTTCCAGACCCTGGTGAACCAGATCCGCAGCTTCGCCGCCGAGCCCGGCGGGCAACCGATCGTCGTGCTCACGGTGGTGGGCTCGTCGATTCCGGATTTCCTGCGCGAATTCGCCAACCAGGGCATCCGGGCCACCGACGTGCCGATCCTCGGCCTCGACATGGTGGAGGCCGATCTCGAAGGGCTGGATACGGCGCCTCTCGTCGGCCACCTGAATTGCTGGGCCTATCTCCAGGCGGCGAAGGCGGAGGCCAATACCCGGTTCCTTGCGGATTGGACCGCTTACGTGAAGGCCAAATCGGTGCCCTTCAGCGCCGACACCGTCATCGATCCGATGGTCTCGGCCTATGACAGCGTTCAGCTCTGGGCCCTGGCGGCGGCGAAGGCCGGGAGCTTCGACGTGCCCGAAGTGCGCAAGGCCTTCGCCGGCCTGAGCTTCGCCGATCCCTCCGGCTACACCCTGACGATGACGGGAGAGAACAACTACGTCGCCCGCGGCGTCTTCATCGGCTCGGTCAACGAGAAGCAGGGCTTCGACATCCTTTGGCAATCGCCCGACGCCCCCAAACCCGTGCCGTTCAGCCCATATGGTTGAGAGCCTGAAATCCTGGCTCTGCGGCGCGATCCTGCTCGTCGCCGGTCTGATGCAGCCGGCCTTCGGAGCGTCGCCTAGCTTCGAGCGCGCGGGCTTCGCCGTCGGCCTGTGCGGTGACGGGGCCGCGCAGAGCCGGGTGCTCGATGCGCTGATCCGGTCGAGCGGCGAGATGACGGTCGAGGATCTCGCTTTCACCGGCATCCTGCTGGGCGGCTTGATTGAGAGACGCCTCGTCTGCCTCGGCGATACGGCTGTTCTGCTCGAGAAGGCCGGGGCACCGGACGGGCGCGAGGTTGTGAGCGGCGGCGTTCGTTCCACGAATGGCGGACGCTCGCCGGTGCTCGGCCTCCGGCAGCGCGGCCTCGTGGAGACCGCCCTCGGCATCTCGACCCTCATCGCGGGCGAGACGGTGGAGCTTCGACGGAAGGGGTTGGCAGCCGTCGAGCGGCGCATGGCGGGCGTCCCCGATGCCGTGCTGGTGCGGGCGCAGGACAACGAGAGCGATGCCGGATTAAAGACGGCAATCGGCGTGGCGGCACAGGGAGCGGCTTTGTCCTCGCCCGATCCGGCGCGTCGCCTGGCGGCGATCCGGGCGGTGGCCGAGGCTCCCTCGGGTGCTGCCTTCTCACGGCTCTCCGCCCTGAAGAGTGATCCGGCCTATCGCGCCGACCCCGCCTTCCGTGCGACTTTGGAGGTCGCGATCGCCAAGGTCGAACGCGCTGTGTGGATCGGCAACGGCCTCGCGCTCCTCTACAACGGCTTAAGCTTCGCCAGCATCCTGTTCATGGCCGCCGCGGGACTGGCGATCATTTTCGGACTGATGGGCGTGATCAACCTCGCCCAGGGCGAGTTCATCATGGTCGGCGCCTATGCGGCCTATGCCGTGCAGGAGGCGTTCCGCCGCTTCGCTCCGGGCTTCCTCGACCTCTACCTCCTCGCGGCGATCCCCGTCGCCTTCCTCGCCGCCGCCATGGTGGGGATCGTCATCGAAGCGCTGATCCTGCGCCACCTCTATCGTCGACCGTTGATGAGCCTGCTCGCCACCTGGGCCGTGAGCCTGTTCCTCATCAATTTCGTGCGCGTGGTCTTCGGATCGCAGAACCTGCAATTCGCCATGCCGTCCTACGTGAGCGGCGGCGTGCCCCTCTATGCCGATTTCATCGTGACCTGGAACCGGCTCTTCGCCATCGCCTTTGCGGCGATCACCCTGGTGCTGACGCTCCTGATCCTGAAGCGCTCGCCGCTCGGCCTCGACATCCGTGCGGTGACGCAGAATCGCGACATGGCGGCCTGTCTCGGCATCCGTACCCGCCGGGTCGACCGCCTCGCCTTCGGCTTCGGCTCGGGACTGGCGGGGCTCGCCGGTGTGGCTCTCTGCCCGATCTACAGCGTCAATCCGGGCATGGGCGCGACCTTCATCGTCGACAGTTTCATGGTGGTGGTGCTCGGTGGCGTCGGTACCGTCATCGGCACCCTCGTGGCGGCCCTCGGCATCGGCGGGGCCAACGTCCTGATCGAGCCGTTCTACGGCGCGGTCGCCGCCAAGGTCATCGTGCTCGTGGGCATCATCCTCTTCCTCCAGCGCCGGCCCGAAGGGCTGTTCGCCGTCAGGCGTCGGCGATGAGCGAGGCCGTGGAACCCTCGCCGATGACACCATCTCAGCCCATGACACGATCTCGGCCCATGCCGGCGTCCCGTTGGCGTCTTCCGGCTTTGGGGGGAGATCCCTTGCTGGCGGCGGTGATCGGTCTCGTCCTCGCCGGCGCGCTCGCGATCCTTGTGCTGCACCCCGCCCCCTACCTCGTCAACATGGTCGGCCAACTCGCGGCCTTCGCGATCCTCGCCGTTTCCCTCGATCTGGTCTGGGGCTATCTCGGCATTCTCAGCCTGGGGCATGGCCTGTTCTTCGCCATCGGCGGCTATGTCTGCGCGATGCACCTGCTCTCCCACGCCTATGCCGTCACCGGCGTGGCGCCGGACCTGATGCAGTTCATGGGTTGGAAGACCCTGCCGCTCTATTGGTCCGGTCTCGCGAGCGCGCCGTATGCCTTGGTCGTGGCCCTGGTCCTGTCGGCCGCCATCGCTTTCCTGTTCGGCTATGCCTCGTTCCGCTCGCGGGTGAACGGCGTCTACTTCTCGATCATCAGTCAGGCCCTGGTCTATGTCGCCATGCTGCTGATGTTCCGCAACGATACCGGTCTCGGCGGGAATAACGGCATGACCGGATTCCCGCTCCTGTTCGGCTATCCCATCGGCGCGCCCGGCATGGTCACGGGCCTGACCGTGGCGACGCTGCTGGCCCTGGCACTGATCCTCGTGGGCACGCGTGCCCTTGTGGTCGGCCGTATCGGCCGGCGCATGCTGGCCTGCCGCGACGACGAGGCCCGCCTGCGCACCCTCGGCTACAGTACGACGCGCCTGAAGCTCGGGATCTGGTGCCTCTCCGCGACGGTCGCCGCCATCGCCGGGATCCTCTACGTGCCTCAGGTCGGCATCATCAACCCGCGCGTGCTGAGCCCCGATCTCTCCATCGAGATCGCAGTCTGGGTCGCCATCGGCGGGATGGGAAGGCTCGGCGGCGCGGTGATCGGCGCCGTGGCGGTCAACGCCCTCAAGTTCTGGCTGAGCGCCGCGATGCCGGAGGCGTGGCCCTTCATCCTGTCGGGGCTCGTCCTCGTCGTGGTGCTGGGGCTGCCGAACGGCCTCCTCGACCTCGCGGCCCTGCGCCTGAAACCGACCTGGCTGCGGCGCGGCGGGAGGCTCGGATGAGCGCCCTGACCATCGAGAACCTGAGCGTCGTGTTCGGGCGGTTCCGCGCCCTGGACGAGCTGTCGCTGGCCATCGATCCCGGTGAGGTCCGGGCGGTGATCGGTCCGAACGGCGCCGGCAAGACCACCCTTCTCGACGCCATCACGGGCATCGCCAAACCGACCTCGGGCCGCATCATGCTCGGCGACGACCTCGACCTGACCCGCCGCTCGGAGGCCGAGATCGCCCGTGCGGGCGTGCGTCGCAAGTTCCAGAAGCCCAGCGTCTTTCCCGCCCTGACCGTGCGCGAAAACCTCGAGATCGGCTGTGGCCTCGACTGCCCGATCTCCGAGCGATCCGACCGCATCGCGGTATCCCTCGCCGAGACCGGGTTGGAGACGCGTGCGGACACCCTCGCCGGTTCCCTGGCGCACGGGGAGAAGCAATGGTTGGAGATCGGCATGGTCCTGGCTTCGCAGCCGAAGCTGGTCCTCCTCGACGAGCCGGTGGCAGGATTGTCCGATGCCGAGACTGCACGCACCGCCGATCTCATCCGATCCCTGCGCCGGCCCGACCGAGCCATCCTGGTGATCGAGCACGACATGGCTTTCGTGGAGGCGATCGCCGACCGGGTGACCGTGCTTCACGAGGGCCGCACCCTGTTCGAGGGCGGAATGGCCGGCGCGCGCGCCGATTCACGGGTCATCGAGGTGTTCCTCGGCCGATGAGCGACGTGTCCCCCTCCCTGTCGCCGGTTCCGCTCGGCTTGTCCGTCACCGGCCTCGACCAGCATTACGGCAGCGCGCAAGTCCTGCGGAACGTCGACCTGTCCATCGAGCCGGGTTCCTGCCTGGCGGTGCTGGGCCGCAACGGCGCCGGCAAGACGACGCTGTTGCGCTGTCTTGCCGGCCTGATTCCGGTGAGCCGTGGCTGCATCATCCTCGGCGAGACCGACATCACCGACATGTCTCCCGACCGGCGGGCGCGGGCGGGCCTCGCCATCGTGCCGCAAGGGCGCGAGATCTTCGCCGACCTCTCTGTGGCCGAGAACCTGCGTGTCGCCGCCCGGGCACACGGGCTGGACCGCACCGACGCCGTGGATGAAGCGGTCGCCTTGTTCCCGGCCCTGCGCGACCTGTGGAACCGGCCCGGCGGCAATCTCTCGGGCGGTCAGCAGCAGCAACTCGCCATTGCCCGCGCGCTGAGCACCCGCCCCCGTCTCATCCTCCTCGACGAGCCCACGGAAGGCATCCAACCCTCCATCGTCTCGGCGATCGAGACCGTGATCGAAGAGCTCAAAGGCCGGATCACCGTGCTCCTCGTGGAGCAATATCTCGAATTCGCGGTTCGCCTCGCCGATTCCTTCGTCGTGCTCTCGCGCGGCAACGTGGTCGAACGGGGCACGCGCGAGACCTTGGACCACGCCACCCTGTCCCGGCACATCGCTGTCTGACCAGCCGCCATCAGACCTTTGGAAGGATCCCTCATGTCGACGCATCACGAGATTCCCGCGACCCCCGACACGATGGTGCTCGGCTATTTCGACGCCGCTTTGCCGCCGGTCCTGGAGGTCGAATCCGGCGACACCGTCACGCTCCATTCGTTTCCGGCCGGCGGCAAGGAATCGCTCCATCCCGATCCGGCCCGGGTGCCGGCCGATTACCTCGCCGCCCTCGATACCCTCGCCTCCGGCCCCGGGCCGCATTTCGTCACCGGTCCGGTCCATGTCCGCGGGGCGGAACCCGGCGACGTGCTCCAAGTCGACATCCTCGATCTGAAGTTCCGCATGGATTGGGGCTTCGTGGCGATCCTTCCGCTGCTCGGCACCCTGCCGGACGAGTTCACCGACTACGAGACGATTCATCCCGACATCGACGTCGCCCGCGGCGTCGCGATCCTGCCCTGGGGCGCCGAGTTGCCCCTCGATCCGTTCTTCGGAATCATGGGCACGGCGCCTCCCGCAGCCTGGGGAAGGGTCGGTTCTCCGGTTCCCCGCGCCTTCGGCGGGAACATGGACAACAAGGAACTCAAGGTCGGCACGTCGCTGTATCTGCCAGTCTTCAATCCGGGCGCGGGCTTCTATGCCGGCGACGGCCACGGCGTGCAGGGTGACGGCGAGGTCTGCATCACCGCTCTCGAGACCGGCCTATCGGGGACCTTTCGGCTGACCGTGCGCAAGGATCTCGGCTATGCGTGGCCGTTTGCCGAGACCCCGACCGATCTCATGACGATCGGCCTGCATGAAAGCCTCGACGAGGCCATGCGCCAGGCGGTACGCGAGATGGTCCGCCATGTCTGCGCACGCAGCAGCCTGACCCGCAATCAGGCCTACATGCTGTGCTCGCTCGCCGGGAACCTCCGGATCACGCAAACGGTCGACGGCAACAAGGGGGTGCACATGCTGCTGCCCAAGAGCGCCCTGGCAGGACCTGCCTGAGCCGGGACGCCCCCGGAGCTCATCGGACCGATCGGCCGGTCCCTCGATACGAAATGCTCCGGACATGGGGTGGGTCGCATATATCCGGGCGCTCGCTCGAACGAGTTTAGGGCGATGCCTGCCCGCAGGATGTGTTTGAAAAGACGGAACCCATCCCGTCCTTCGTAGGACTGCCGACGAAGCCCTACCCTTCGACCACATCCGCCTTGTGCGGGCGGAGTTCCGGAGCGCCCTGGTCGATCTCGGCCTCGACCGGGGCCGTGCGGCTCTCCACGCGGGTGCTGTCGACGAAGATGCGGGCTTCGCCTTCCTTTAGCCCGAGGCTGCGCAGGGCGTAGAGCGTCATGCCGAAGGCCAGTTCGCGCTCGGCCATGAGGACGAGGCCGACGCCCTGTTCCTCGAAATAGTGCCGCTCGCCATCGTTATGGGTGCGCACCAGCGTGTCGATGCCGGGATTGGCCTCGCGGGCGAGTTCGACGAGGCGGCGCGCCGTATGAGGCTCGGGCGATGCGATCACGATGAGCTTCGCCTGGCCGATATCGGCGGCTTCGAGGATACCCGGCGCCGTGGCGTCCCCGAACACCGCTTCGACACCGTCCTTGCGCAGGTCGAGGACGCGGCGGCGGTCGCGGTCGATCACCAGATAGGGAAGGTCCCAGGTGGCGAAGGCCTTGGCGATGGTGCTTCCGACACGGCCATAGCCGATGACGATGGCATGCCCGCGGTGAGGCTTCGCCTCCTCGGTCACCGCCATCGCCGCAGCGCCGCGACGCTCGAACCGGGCCGCGAGCTCCGGCCGCTCGGCGAAGAAGCGCGTCGCCCGCTCCGCCAGGACGAAGAAGAGCGGGTTGAGCGTGATCGACAGGATCGCGCCGCCGAGGATGAGATCGCGTCCTTCCGTAGGCAAGAGCTTCAGCGACAATCCGAGGCTGACGAGGATGAAGGAGAACTCGCCGATCTGCGCGAGACTGGCCGCGATGGTGAGCGCGGTGCCGATGGGATGCTTGAAGGCCAGCACGATGGCCACGGCGGCGAGCGATTTGCCGAGGAGGATGATGCCGAGGACGGCGAGCACCGAAAGCGGCTCGCGCAAGAGGATGCCCGGATCGAACAACATGCCCACGGAGACGAAGAACAGCACCGCGAACGCATCCTGCAGCGGCAGGGAATCGGCCGCCGCCTGGTGGCTGAGGTCGGATTCGGCCAGCACCATGCCGGCGAAGAATGCGCCGAGCGCGAAGGAGACCCCGAAGAGCTCCGCCGATCCGAAGGCGATGCCCAGCGCCAAAGCGAGGACAGCGAGGGTGAAGAGTTCGCGCGAGCCGGTGCGGGCCGCCTGATCGAGGAGCCAGGGCACGACGCGGCGTCCTCCCACCAGCATCACCAGGGCGAATACCGCGACCTTGGCCAACGTCAGGGCCAGGGTGAGCCAGATGTTGCCGTCGGCGACATGGTGGGCCGCGCCGTCGCCGGTTCCCCCGAGGGATGGTGCGAGGGCGGGTAGCAGGACCAGGGCGAGGACCATCGCCAGATCCTCGACGATGAGCCACCCCACCGCGATGCGGCCCTTGTCGCTGTCGAGGAGCCGACGCTCCTCCAGGGCACGCAGCAGCACCACGGTGCTCGCCACCGAGAGGGCCAAACCGAAGACGAGGCCCGCGCCGATGCCCCAGCCCCAGAGATGCGCCAGCAGCCCACCCATGGCGGTGGCGGCCACGATCTGCACGATCGCGCCCGGCAGGGCGATGGTGCGCACCGCCATCAGGTCCTTGATCGAGAAATGCAGGCCGACCCCGAACATCAGCAGGATCACGCCGATTTCGGCCAGCTGGCTGGCGAGCTGGCTGTTGCCGACGAAGCCGGGTGTGTACGGCCCAACCAGAACCCCGGCCAGGAGATAGCCGACGAGGGGAGGAAGCCGCAGGCGTTGGGCCAGCATCCCACAGGCGAAGGCCAGGACGAGACCGAGGGCGATGATGGCAATCAGCTCTGTCGCGTGCGGCACGGGGCTGTCGTGTCCTCGTTTGGAAGATTTCGCGAAAACGGTGAGGGCAACGGCTGCCAAGGGCAAGCGCCGAATGGCGCTAGATAACCGCAGACGGGTTGACAGTCCGTGCCTGAGAGCACGCACCGTGCCGGACAGCGCGTCTGCGGCTCTCTCTCACCGACTTCGTCCGCTGAAAGACGGTCGGCGACCGTGCATGAAACTCTCTGGGCGGCGGAAGGTTGTCGCAGGGAATTGAATTCACTTTCCGATCTACAGGACGAACCGCCGATGGCCGAACCACATCATGACCCGGCGGGAGCGGGGGGCGCTGGGCAATCCGGCTCCACCCTGTGGACGCTGGGACTCGTGACCGCGCTTGTCGGTCTCGTTGTCCTGCCGCGGAAGGGCACGCGGCCATCCCCGTCCGGGTCATCGTTGGACAGGTCTCCCTCCGCCCCGCGCACGAGCGAGCCCTCCCCCTCCCATGAGGGAAGGGACGCCAGGAACGTCGCCAGGACGGAGACCGAACGCGGGCGGCAGGCGTCGACACCGTCCGAAATCCCCGCCAAGGGCTGGAAGGATATCGGTCTTCGGGTTTTCCACGATATCGGCGAGAACAACCTCGTCTCGGTGGCCGCCGGCGTGACCTTCTACGTTCTGCTGGCGATCTTCCCCGCCATTGCCGCCCTGGTCGCCTGCTACGGTCTGGTGGCGGAGGTATCGACGATCAACGATCACCTGCAGAACCTCCAGGGCGTGATCCCGTCCGGTGCTCTCGACATCATCGGCGAACAGGTGAAGCGCATCGCTGAGAAGGGTGACACCACCCTGGGTCTCACTTTCTTCACCGGTCTCGCCCTGTCGATCTGGAGCGCCAATGGCGGGATGAAAGCGGTCTTCCAGGCCCTCAACATCGTCTACGAGGAGCGCGAGACCCGGAACTTCTTCTGGCTCAACCTGCGCTCGCTCACCTTCACGGCGGGGGCGCTGCTCTTCATCGTGCTGGCCCTGGTGGGCATCGTCGTGGTGCCGGCGGTGATCAACGTCGTCGGTCTCAGCGCGGAGGCCTGGTACATCTCGCTCCTGCGCTGGCCGGTGCTGCTGCTCGCGGTGCTGGCCGGCCTCGCTGTGCTCTATCGCTACGGTCCGAGCCGCGACGCGCCGCGCTGGCGCTGGGTGACCTGGGGCAGCGCCATCGCGGGCGTGCTCTGGCTCGCGGGGTCGCTGGGCTTTTCTTGGTACGTCTCGAATTTCGGCAAGTACAACGAGACCTACGGCTCCCTCGGCGCGGTCGTGGGCTTCATGACCTGGATCTGGATCTCGACGACCATCGTCCTCGTCGGCGCCGAGATCAATGCGGAGATGGAGCACCAGACCGAGGCCGATACCACTATCGGACACGAGGAGCCCTTGGGAACTCGCGACGCCCGCATGGCGGATACGGTGGGCGCCGCGAGTTGAGTTCCGCTCAGCCCTTGTAGCTGATCCGGTAGATGATGCCGTGCTGGTCGTCGCCGAGGAAAAGGCTTCCATCCTTGGCGACCGCCAGACCGAAGGGCCGGGCGAAACGCGACCAGCCGCTCGGGCCGCCCTCGGTGAGGAAGCCCGATACGAAGGGGGTAATCGTCGTCGGTAGGCCCTTTTCGAAATGCACGCGCAGGACTTCGTAGCCGCTCGGCGGTTTACGGTTCCACGAGCCATGCATGGTGACGAAGGCATCGCCTTTGTACTCGGCCGGGAACTGCCCGCCGTCGTAGAAGGCGAACTGCATCGAGGAGGCGTGCGCCGTCCAAGTGAGAAGCGGCCGCTCGCTGTCCTTGTCCCACTGCTCCAGCGAGCTTTTCGGGACCTCACGGTAGAGGTTCTTGATCCCGGCACCGAAGATGTAGGGCCAGCCGTACTTCTTGCCCGGCTCGATCCGGTTCAGTTCCTCCGGCGTTGCGTCGTTCCCGAGCCAGTCGACGCCGTCATCCCAGCCATAGAGCGCCTTCGTCCCGGGCTCCCAGGCGAAACCGATGGTGTTGCGCAGGCCAGAAGCGACGATCTCCCGGCCCGACCCATCCGGCTTCATCCGCACCATCGTGGCGTTCTCGGGGTTGCGCTCCTCGCATTCGTTGCAGGTGGAACCGAGGCTGGCATAGAGCCAGCCGTCCGGCCCGAAGCCGATGGTGCGGTTCGGATGCTGGCCGGCATCGGGAAGGTCGGCGACGAGCCTCGTCTCGGGGCCGAGACTGCCATCGGCCTTCATCGGCGCGGAGAAGATCTCTTTCACCGTCACGTAGAACAGAGTGCCGTCATGGATGGCGAGCCCGTGCACATCCGGCTTCTTCAGGACGACTTGGCGCTTGGCCGCGTCGGTCGCGTCAATGCGGGTGACCGTGCCGGCGTCGCGGTCGCTGACATAGAGCGCCCCGTCCGGCGCCACGACGATGACCCGGGGCGCGCCGAGATCGCGGGCGAAGGCCTCGATCTTGAACCCTGCGGGGAGTTTCAGAGCGGCGATCCGCTCCGGTGTCGCCTCCAGCGGCGCGGCCTTCACCACATGGGCCTCGATCGTCGCCGTGCCGGGGTTCTGCAGCGACTGGGCAAAGGCCGGGAGCGGGGCGGCGGAGAGGACGAGGGTCAGGGCGAGGCAGGTCGAGCGGCGGACCGGGATCATGCGGCGGGAATCCGAAACTGTGGAGGACGAGGCTGAAACGCGGTCTTGGAATCCGCCGTTCCGGCACGCGACACTTCCACCCGGCCCTTCAGCGCGCCCGCGATTTGAAGTAGTGTCGCCGAATGGATCGCGGCATCGCCATCGGAATTCTTCGAGAGAACGAGGCGGAGCTACGCCTACGCGGCGTCCGTCATGCTGCGCTGTTCGGGTCGACGGCGCGGGGAGAGGCGATCGGTTCAAGCGACGTCGACGTCATGGTCGTTCTCGACCGAGAGACCATTCGTGACGTCTTCGATTATGTGGGCTTGGTGCACTTCATCGAGGAGCTCTTCCCGGTCGCAGTGGACGTCGCCAGCCGTGATGCTCTGAAACCGCATATCCGTCTGCGGGCCGAACGAGATGCCGTTCATGCGTTCTGAACGCGTCCGCGATGCGATCATCGACATCATCGACATCATCGACAATATCGACGCCGCTCAGCACTTCACGGCTGGAATGACGTTCGAGACGTTCATGGCTGACCAACGTACGGTCTACGCTGTCATCCGCTGTCTCGAGATCATCTCCGAGGCCAGTCGCCGCCTCGATCCGGAAACGAAGCTGCGCAACCCGCACATTCCCTGGCAATCGATCGCCAATGTCGGCAACGTCTATCGACATCCCTATCACAAGGTAGAGCTGGATCTGGTCTGGGCTGCCGTTCAAGAACGGCTCGGCGAAGTACGTCATGCCTGCATCGCCGAACGCGACGCTTTTTCTGCCTCCTGAGCGCGCTCGCTCTCGTCTCCTGAACTTGGCCTTTTTCTCACGATGAACGCTGTCTCTCCATCCGCCCCCGTCGGCCCCGGCGATCAGATCATTCTGGTGGACGGATCGTCGTTCATTTTCCGGGCCTACTTCCAGTCGATCAACCAAGACCAGAAGTACAACACTCGGCCCTCGGATGGGCTGCCCACGGGGGCGGTCCGGCTGTTCTGCACCAAGATTGCCCAGTTCGTTCAGGACGGGGCAGCGGGGATCAAGCCGACGCATCTGGCCATCGTGTTCGACAAGTCGGAGGGCTCGTTCCGCAAGGAGCTCTTCCCCGACTACAAGGGCCACCGCCCCGACGCGCCGGACGACCTCAAGCGTCAGATGCCGCTGATGCGCGAGGCCGTACGCGCCTTCGGCCTCCAACCCATCGAGCTGGAGCGCTACGAGGCCGACGACCTCATCGCCACCTATTCGCGCCAGGCCGAGGCGCGCGGGGCCGGCGTCATCATCGTCTCCTCCGACAAGGACCTGATGCAGCTGGTGGGGCCGCTGGTGCGGTTCTACGATTTCGAATCCGGCGTGAAGGGCAAGCCCGGGCATAGGCCCGAGCGCAACCTCGACCTCGACGCCATCATCGCCAAATGGGAAGGCCTGCAGCCGAACCAGATCGGCGACGCCCTGGCGCTCATCGGCGACACGTCCGACAACGTACCCGGCGTCCCCGGCATCGGCCTCAAGACGGCCGCCGCCCTGATCAAGGAATACGGCAGCCTCGACGCGCTGTTGGAACGAGCGGGCGAGATCAAGCAGCCCAAGCGCCGCGAGACCCTTCTCGCCAGTATCGACCAGGCGAAGCTTTCGCGGAGGCTGGTGGCGCTGGAAGAGAACGTGCCGCTCCCCATCGCCCTCGACGACCTGCGCCTGCCAGCGCCCGACCCCGAGAAGCTCGTCGGCTTCCTCAAGGCGATGGAGTTCAACACCCTGACCCGCCGCATCGCCTCGATGCTGCATGTGGACCCCGAGAAGGTGAAGCCCGATCCGGCCCTGCTGCCGGGGTCGGACGGAGCCGACGCGCCCCCGTTCGAGGCCGCGGCACAAGGCGGCGAGGTCGATCCCTTTGCCGACCTGAACCTGCCGGAAGGCGAAGCGAAGCCGCGCGGCTCATCCGAGCCGACGCCCTCCGGCCTCGTCGCCCTGCGCGCGGCCGAGGCGACGAACCCCATCGACACGACGGGTTACGAGACCATCACCAGCCTCGGCCAATTGGAGGCCTGGATCGCCGAGGCACGCGAGGCCGGAGTGGTGGCGGTGGATACCGAGACCGACTCCCTCGACGCGAACAACGCCAACCTCGTCGGCGTCTCCCTGGCGGTGGCGCCGGGGCGGGCAGCCTACATCCCCCTCGCTCATCTGGAACCGGTGGCTGCATCCGAGGCGAGCGACCTGTTCGGCGATGCCAAGGCGGCCACGGGGCAGTTCAGCCCCGTCGGCGGCCAGATCCCGATCGATGCCGCCCTGACGGCCTTGAAGCCGCTCCTCGAAGATCCGGGCGTCCTCAAGGTCGGCCAGAACATCAAGTACGACTGGCTGGTGTTCCGGCGTCAGACCGTCGCCATCGAGATTGCGCCGTTCGATGACACGATGCTGATCTCCTACGTGCTCGATGCCGGCAAGGGCGGGCACAGTATGGACGAACTCGCCCGCCGCCATCTCGGCCACCAGCCGATCACCTTCTCGGACGTCGCCGGCACCGGCAAGGCGAAGGTCACCTTCGACAGGGTGCCCCTGGACAAGGCCACCGCCTACGCCGCCGAGGATGCGGACGTGACCCTGCGCCTGTGGCGGATGATGAAGCCGCGGCTCGTCGCCGAGCGCCGGGTGACGGTCTACGAGACCCTGGAACGCCCCCTCATCCCGGTCATCGCCCGGATGGAAGCGGCGGGAATCCGCGTCGACCGCAACATGCTGAGCCGGCTCTCCGGCGATTTCTCGCAGATCCTCGTGCGGCTGGAGGAGGAGATCCAGGAGGATGCCGGCGAGCGCTTCCAGGTCTCGTCGCCGAAGCAGATCGGCGACATCCTGTTCGGCAAGATGGGCCTGCCCGGCGCCAAGAAGACGCCGTCCGGCCAGTGGGCGACGCCCGCCACCCTGCTGGAGGAACTGGCTCAGGCAGGGCACGAACTGCCCAAAAAGATCTTGGAATGGCGCCAGCTCGCCAAGCTGAAATCCACCTACACGGATTCGCTGCAGCAGCATGCCGACCGCGAGACGGACCGGGTCCACACCTCGTTCTCCCTGGCGGCCACCACCACCGGCCGGCTCTCCTCCTCGGAGCCGAACCTGCAGAACATCCCGATCCGCACCGAGGAGGGCCGGCGCATCCGCCGCGCCTTCGTGGCGCCGGAGGGCAGGAAGCTCATCTCGGCCGATTACAGCCAGATCGAACTGCGCATCCTCGCCCACATCGCCGATATCCCGCAGCTGCGCCAAGCCTTCGAGGACGGCGTCGACATCCATGCCGCCACCGCCAGTGCCATGTTCGGCGTGCCCTTGAAGGACATGACCTCGGACCTGCGCCGGCGCGCCAAGACGATCAATTTCGGCATCATCTACGGCATCTCGGCTTTCGGGCTCGCCGACCGCCTCGGCATCGGCCGCGAGGAGGCCTCGGCCTTCATCAAGCAGTATTTCGAGCGCTTCCCCGGGATCCGTGCCTATATCGACGACACCAAGAAGCTCTGCCGCGACCTCGGCTACGTCACCACCCTGTTCGGCCGCGTCTGCCACTATCCGCAGATCCGCTCGAACAACCCGAACGAGCGGGCGAGCGTGGAGCGCCAGGCGATCAACGCCCCGATCCAGGGCTCGGCCGCCGACATCATCCGCCGGGCCATGGTCCGGATGGAGCAGGCGCTGCGGGCGGAAAAACTCAACGTGACCATGCTGCTGCAGGTGCACGACGAACTGGTATTCGAAGCACCCGAGGACGAGGTGGAGAAGGCGCTGCCGGTGATCCGCCGGGTGATGGTCGAGGCGCCCGCACCCGCGCTGACCCTGCGCGTGCCGCTGGTGGTGGAGGCGCAGGCGGCGGGGAACTGGGAGGAGGCGCATTGAACGTTGTGCTGCTCTCTCACCTTATTCCAAGGCGGAGCCCTCCAGTTCGTGCGGTGGATTCTGGGACTCTCCTTCTAGGCCGCTTCGCGGTGCCTCAGGACGAGGTGATCGGGTAGGAGGGTGAACGATAGCCATGTCACAAATAGGTGAAGCATGCCGCACCGCACCGCACCACAGCCATGCCCTCCAAGCAGGAACCGCCACGTTAACGAAACGTTCATGCCGGACGAAACGGTCTTTCAACCAAACGCCGTAAAGGCGTGTGAGGACAACCTCCGCCATGATCAACACCAAGCTTCTCGCCGCCCTCGGCTTCACCGTCGCGGCGATCACGACCCCGGCGCTCGCGCAGGAGCCCCTCGGTATCCGCGTCGCGCCCCAGTTCGACGCCAACGCCCCCGAGGCCCGCGACACTTCCTCGTTCCGCGCCGCCGCCCTGCGCTCGGATGCTGTCAGCATCGAGTCGAGCCGCATCGCCCTCGAGCGCTCGCGCAACCCGAACGTCCGCAACTACGCCAAGAACGTGCTGGTCGAGCGTGAGGCCACCACCAAGGCGCTTCTGCCCGAGGGCACCTCGCTGACCGCCGGCGGCACCGTCGTCTCCGACAGCCAGCCCTTCGAGACCCGCTTCGACAACCCGGTCGGCGTCGTCCTCGCCCCGGTGACGATCTCGGCCACCATCGCGTCACGGATCGTCGGCGGCGTGCTCGGTGGCGTCGGCCTCGTCGACAACACCCCCGGTGAGCCCGGCCGCCGCGTCGCCATCGGCCCGGACGGTCAGGCCCGGATCGACCGCCTGAAGAATGCCCGCACCGGCCGTGAATTCGACCGTACCTTCGTGCAGCAGCAGGCCCGTTCGGATGCCCGCACCCTCGGCCTTTACGAGTCCTACTCACGCAACGGCGACAACGCACAGGGCCGTGAATTCGCCAACCAGGCGCTGCCCTACATCGCCAACCAGCACGGCCACTCGGCCGTCCTCGCCGACCGCATCGGCGGCTGAGCCATCGCCCCGTGAAACAGGAAAGGGCCGCCCGGTGGGGCGGCCCTTTTCGTTTGCGCCCAATCCACCCTCTCCCCTCTGCGGGAGAGGGTGCCTGCGGAGCAGGCGGGAGAGGGGGCGACCTCTCCGGATACGGCGCTCCCCTCTCCCGACCCTGGCTGAAGCGAGGGCCACCCTCCCCCGCATAGGGGGGAGGGAAAGCGTTCTGTCACACCGTCTGCTGGCCGACCTCGTCCTCGGGACGCGTGCCCCGGCGTCGGCGAGCGCCGCGCTCTAAAAGCGACCGGCCGATGGCACGGAACGGCGCGGTGAGGCGGCGGGCATCGTCGGCGCGTTCCATGAAACGCTCGCCGTTGCGGATCTCCTTGTCGAGGCGGGCCATGGTGCGGGCGAGGGCCGGGTCGTCATCGTCGAGCCACACCTCGACGGTGCGGGCAAAGGCGATGACCACGCCCTGCAGCTTCAGCCGGCCCAGAGGCCCCTCGGTGTTGATGCCGGCCGCAGCCAGCATGAAGCGGTGCGAGTTCAGCGCCACGCCGTTCAGCGCGACGAGAGAGAGCGGATCGCCGCGCAGCGCGTAGGAGATCCGGCGCAGGGCGTCCTTGTAGGGGGTCATCGCATCGAGGCGGCGCATCAGCACGTCGAACAGACGCTCGCGGGTGGGCTCCTCGGCGAGGTCGGAGGAATCGCCTTCCAGCACCTTGCGGTCGATGATCCGCGAAAGGCCACCGAGCACCGCGCCCTTGGAGGGGAACAGGTCGCGGAATTCGGCGAGGGACAGGCCGGCCTCGCGGGCGATGTCGCCGATTTCGATGTCGTTCCAGGGCTGGACGGCGGCGAGCCGCATCAGCGCCTCGACGGCAGCCTCACGCGGGGAGTGCTGCGGGGCGGCGACGGCGATGTCGGTCCCAGCGGTCTCGTTGCCGCCGGTCTCATTACCACCCTCGGGCTTCGCACCTGTGGTGTTTGCCATGGTCGTTCGATCCTCGTGTCTGTTCCCTATCATGTAGGTTGTGCAGGCGGATCGGTTAGGGGGCGGCTCAGCCGGAGAGCTCGCCTGCCCGCAGCTTCGCGGCGGCGACCGCTTCGCGCATCAGGTCCGGCACGCCGCCCTCGCGCATCAGCACCGAGAGAGCCGCCGCGGTGGTGCCGCCCGGTGATGTCACGTCGCGCCGCAACTGTCCCGCATCGTGAGGGCTGGTGGACAGGAGCGCCCCGGCCCCTGACACCGTGGCGCGGGCAAGCCGTGCCGACATGTCGGCCGGCAGCCCAGCCGCCACACCCGCCTCGGCCATCACCTCCGCCAGGAGGAAAACATAGGCCGGGCCGGAACCGGATAAAGCCGTCAGCGTGTCGATCAGCGCCTCGTCGTCGAGCCATTCCACAGCGCCGACGGCCTTGAGCAAGGCATCGGCCTGGTCGCGCTGATCCGGGGAGACGTTGGCATTCGCCACCGCGCCGGTGACCCCGCGGCCGATGCTCGCCGGAAGGTTCGGCATCGCCCGGACGATGGCGCGCGCGGAGGGCAGGCGGCCCTGCAGGTCGCCGATGGTCTTGCCCGCCAGGATAGAGACGACGAGCGTATGGGGTGCGATCATCCCATAGAGGAGGCCGGCCGCGCCCTCCAACCCCTGCGGCTTGATGGCGAGGATCAGCGCATCGTTGGCCGGGACGTCACTCGGGTTCAGGGCGATGCCATGGCTCTCGCAGAGCCTCACCATCTCGGGCGAGGCCTGCGGATCGACGACGCATGTCCTGGCGGCATCGAGTCCGCCCGCGAGCCAGCCCGCCAGCATCGCGCCACCCATCTTGCCCGCCCCAACCAGGGTGAGGGAGGCGGGCAGGGCGGAGGAAGATGGAATGCTCACGCCTCGCCTTCGGTCTCGAACAAGACCGCATCCAGGGATTCACGGGCGGACTTGCCCGCCCAGAGCACGAACTGGAACGCCTGATAGTAGCGCTCGCAGGCATCCACGGCGGATTTCAGCATCATCGCGCACTGGCTCTGGGTCGGCGCGGCACCGTCGGTGAGCAGCAGAGAATGCCGGAACATCACCACGCTGTCGGTGGACCACAGGTCGAAATGACCGACCCAGAGCTGCTCGTTGACGAGGGAGATGAGGGTGAGGATCTCGGTGCGGCGGTGAGCCGGCACCTTCAAGTCGAAGGCGCTGGCCACATGGAGGGCCTCCACATCCTCGATCCAGGTGAAGGCGACGTGATAGTCGGACCAGCGGCCGGCCACGGCCACCGACATCTCGTCGGTCTCGGCCCGGTCGAAGATCCAATCGCGAAGGGAAGCGAGCCGCTCGACGATGTCGAGGGGGTGCTCGTTCCGGTCGAGGCCTTCGATGTGAAGTTGGGTCATAGCGGTCCAGCTAGGCGTCCCGAGAGGGGCGCCGATAATGGTGAACGACAATCAATCCCCTTCCGGATTTCCCATCCCCAAGCTGAATCCGCGCACAGGCAAGACACAGCGTGATCGAGGGGAAGCTTAAGGGTCGAAGGTCGGGTCCGGGGGCGAAGCGAATCAGTGCCTCACTCACTATAGACCGTGGCGGACTCGCGTTTCAAAGCGCTCCCGATGACCGGTGAACAGGAAAGCGGATTTCCACCGTTCCTTCCTGTGCACAAGCTTAGACCGGACTCGGGGCCCGCGAATCAGACCGATGTCGCTGGCGGAGGCGGCGGCTCCTGCGTGCCGAGCCGGCCCTCCAGCACGGCGACGCGGGCTGCGAGAGCATCGTTCTGGGTGCGGAGAGCCGAGACCAGATCGCGCAGGACATCCACCTCTTCGCGGGTGGCGATGTCCATGTCACGAATCAAGCGCTCGACCTGCGCCTTGAACACGGTCTCCGCTTCACGCTTCACGCCCTGCGCCGCACCGGCGGCATCGGTCATGAGCCGGGCGAAATCGTCGAACAGGCGGTTGGAGCCGCGGCCCGCGCCGTCCTTAGAGCCTTGCATCGTCGTCTCCCGAGATCGAGGCCCGCGTCGGACATCGCGCCGGCACCTGAGGTAAGCAGATAAGAATCGAAGGCGTGCGAGGCAATCCGAAGGCAAGGTGCACGGCCGAGGAATTCGCGGTCCGGCCCGCCAAAACCACGTTCGATCCGCCACGATGGGACCGCAAACCGGTCGCCATGGTCACCGCCGATTCGACGGACCGGCAAGGATGCGCATGGTCACCCGACGCGATTGTACCTTCGGCGCAGCCGCCTGGGCTGCGGGACATCTTCTCGCCGGGGGAAGACCGGCGCTCGCCGCGGCTTCGTTTCCGGAGAATCTTGCCGACAGGTTCGCGCAGATCGAGGCGACGAGCGGCGGACGGCTCGGGATCGGTCTTCTCGATACCGGCAGTGGCACCCAGGCGGCGCATCGCGGGGCGGAGCGCTTCCCGATGTGCAGTACGTTCAAGGTTCTCGCGGCCGGTGCTGTGCTGGCGCGGATCGACCAGGGCGAGGACAGTCTCGACCGGCGGCTGCGTTACGCGGCGAGCGAGGTCGTGCCCTACTCGCCCATGAGCGGACCGAGGGCGGATGGCGAGGGCATGACCCTCGCCGAACTCTGCGAGGCCGCCGTTACGCTCAGCGACAACACTGCCGCCAACCTGCTCCTGGGGACGATGGGTGGCCCGGCCGGACTCACCGCCCAGATCCACGCGTTCGGCGACGCGACGACCCGCCTCGACCGTATCGAGCCGGATCTGAACGAGGCCGTGCCCGGCGACCCGCGTGACACCACCACGCCGCTGGCCATGGCCGAGACGCTCCGGCGCCTCGTCCTCACGGACGCGCTCTCGCCCGCCTCGCGAACCCTTCTCACCGCCTGGCTCGTGGGTTGCCGCACCGGCGATGCGCGGCTGCGCGCCGGCCTGCCGAAGGAGTGGCGCATCGGCGAAAAGACCGGATCCGGCGAGAACGACACGGCCAACGATATTGCCGTGATCTGGCCGCCGCGCCGGGCTCCCCTCGTCCTGACGGTCTACCTGACCGGGGCGAAGACGTCGCCGGAGGCGCGCAGCGCCACCATCGCCTCGGTGGCCAGGGCCGTCGCCGCCGCCGCTGCGGAACGAGATGGCGGTTGACGCGCATCGATCCGTGTAAGCGTCCCTTAAGTGGTTGTCTGCCAAGGCTTAACCGACAAGCGGGGGCACTGAGACGAGAGCTCCGGCGCCGCTTTACCAGCGTGTCGGAGGGGTGAATGATGATCGAGGGCCTCAAGCACCGCATCCGCGCCGCGGGACGCCGGCCCCGATCGCCCAATGAGGCAACGCTTGCCTCACTTGCTTTTGGGATCGCCGCCTTGAGCACGTCCGCCAACCCGGCCTCCGCCGACGAGCGACCGCATTACGACGGCTTCCGTCAGGGCACGTATCTCTCCTACCTCAACGCGGGGGAGGATGGCGCCGAGATCACGCGCTCGCCGCGCCTCGGCCTGTCCTTCGGGGGTGAGGTGCGCCCGGTCCTGATGGATACCGGCTCCACCGGCATCGTCGTCTCGGCGAGCCGGATCCCCGGCTTCGAGACGATGCCGTCGCGGCCCGGACGGCTCACCTACAGCAGTTCCGGGCGGATCATGATCGGACGCTGGGTGACGCTGCCCGTCACGCTCGTCGGCGGCAACGGGGCCAGCGTGACCACCTCACCGCTCCCCGTCCTGGCGGTCACCGAGATCGCATGCACGAACAATGCCCGCGCCTGTACGCCGGAAACGATGCCCGGCCACGTGGCCATGTTAGGCATCGGCTTCGGACGGGAGGGCGATGCGCAGAGCCAGAGCACGCCCGACACCAACCCGCTCCTCAACCTCGCGCCTGACGGCAGGAGCCCCGCACGGCGCGGCTACGTGGTGACGCGGGACGGCATCCATGCGGGTCTCACCGCAGCCAATACGCGCGGCGACATCCGCTTCGTGAAGCTCGATCCCCACCCCGGCATTCCCGGCGAATGGCAGGGCGTCCCCGTCTGCATTACGGTCAACGGCCAGGCACCCGGCGCCTGCGGCCGGGCGCTCGTCGATACGGGCGTGTCGGTGATGTACCTGACCTTGCCGACAGGGGCCGTGGACGGTGCCGTCACTTCCGATGACGACGGCCGGAGCCAGTTCCTGCCCGGTACCCGCCTCGGCTTCACCTTCCCCGGACGGGGCTCCGAACCGGCGGCGGCCTACGACATCGTCATCGGCGACGCGTCCCCGCTCTCGCCGGGAAAAGTGACCCTCAACACCCGACGCCCGGAGCCCTTCGTCAATACCGGCCTGCGCTTCCTCAATGGCTTCGACGTGCTTTACGACGCCGATGGCGGCTATTTCGGGTTTCGCAGGCGGTAGAGCATAGTCGACGCAAGCGTCTTTGCGATGACATTTGCCGAATGTGTCCCGGATACCGGACCGAAACAGACGTTTACAATTCTGATCTCGCTATCCCCTTCGAATCCCTCCGCCGAGGCGTCATAAACGGCCACCGGATGGACGAGACATGACGCAGACGAATTCCGCCACGCCCCATATCCTCGTGGTCGAGGACGACCGCGAGATCAGCGCCCTGGTGGCGCGCTACCTCCGTGCCAACGAATGCCGGGTGAGCCTCGCAGGGGACGGGCGCGAGATGGACAAGGCGCTGGCGGATGCGCGCGTCGACCTCATCGTGCTCGACCTGATGCTGCCGGGCGAGGACGGGTTGAGCCTGTGCCGACGCCTGCGCGCGGGGTCCTCGATCCCGATCCTGATGCTCACCGCCAAGGCCGAGGAGATCGACCGGATCGTCGGGCTCGAGATCGGGGCGGACGATTACCTCGCCAAACCGTTCAACCCGCGCGAGCTTCTCGCCCGCATCCGCGCGATCCTGCGGCGGGGCGCGAGCGCCGAGGCTGCCGGCGACGATGGCGCCCGCCGGCTGCGCTTCCTCGACTGGACCCTCGACGTGTCCCTGCGTCAGCTCCTCAGCCCGGACGATGCCCGCATCACCATCACGGGGGCGGAATTCGACCTGCTGCACGTGCTCTGCCTGAGACCCGGCCGGGTGCTCTCGCGCGACCAGCTCCTCGACCTGACCCAGGGACGGGCCGCCGGCCCATACGAGCGGAGCATCGACGTCCTCATCAGCCGCATCCGCCAGAAGATCGAGGCCGACCCTCGCAACCCGGAGATCATCCGCACCATCCGCTCCGGCGGCTACCTGTTCACCCCGGCGGTGACGCGATCATGAGCGCGGCCACGAAGGGCCGGTGGCGGCGCCTCCTCGGCTTTCCGCCCCGCAGTATCGCCGGCCAGATCGCGATGCTCAGCGTGGCCGCCATCGTCGTCAGCCATGCGGTCGCGACCCTGGCCTTCCTGATGCTGCGCGAACCCTGGAACCCGGACAACCATCCGGGCGTAGCCGCGACACGGCTGGCCACCATCGTTCGCCTGCTCGATGCCGCTCCGCCGGGGGATCGGCCGCGCCTGCTGCAGGATGCGGCACGCAGCCTGCCCGGCCTGCAGCTCGAAGCGGCCCCGGCCCCGCTGGAAACTGCCGCCCCCGGCACTCGGGACGGGCAGGCCGACCATCCCATAGTCCAGCGCATGCGCGACGGGTTCGGACGGCCCCTCACGATCACCGATCTCTCGTCTCCGGGGAAAGTGCCGGAGACGGCCAGTGGCATCCGGATCGGCATCACGACGCCGTCCGGTGCGAGCCTGCGCGCGACCCTGCCGGATGACGTCCGGTCTCCGTTCGGCCCCGGCCCGATCATCTTCACCTTCGTCCTTCTCGGCATCACCCTGTCGCTCATGTCGATCTGGGCGACGCGGGCCTTGACCGCTCCGCTGGCGAAACTCGCCGAGGCCGCCGATGCCTTCGGCACGGGCATGAACCTCGTGGCGCTGCCCCGGAACGGGCCGAAGGAGGTGATGGCCGTGTCCCGCGCCCTCGACACGATGCGCGGCCGCGTCCGCCGCCTCATCGACGATCGAACTCAGATGCTGGCGGCGATCAGCCACGATCTGCGCACCCCGATCACCCGTTTGCGGCTGCGGGCCGAATTCATCGAGGACGATCACGCACGCACCATGACCCTGCGCGACCTCGATCAGATGAACGGGCTGGTGGACGCCGCCCTGTCCTTCGTCCGGGACGGTCAGGCCGGGGGCACCCAGACTCTCGTCGACCTCGCTTCCCTTGTCCAAACCGTGTGCGACGGCTTCGCCGATGTCGGCGCGGACGTGCGTGTGGAACAGACGCGGCACGTCCTCGTGCGCGGCCGGGCGGACGAGCTCCAGCGGGCCATCGTCAACCTCGTCGATAATGCGGTGAAGTATGGCGGCGCGGCGCGGCTGACGATGCACCCGTCGGATCAGGGCGTGGCTCTCGAAGTGTCCGATGACGGTCCCGGCATTCCGGAGGCCGAGCGCGACGCCATGGTGCAGCCTTTCGTACGCGGAGACCGGGCCCGGAATCTCAACGAGGCCAGCGGCTTCGGCCTCGGTCTGTCGATCGTTCTCGCCATCGTGGAGGGGCATGGTGGCCGGCTGACCCTGTCGAACAAGCCCCCCCACGGCCTCGTGGCCCGTATCGACCTGCCCCTCGCCGTCGCTCAGGGAGGGCAGCTGCGCGCGTCTCCATCGACGAACCCTGGGACCGTCGCCCCGGTCATTTCCTGATTTTGGCATTCGACTGTTTCGGAACGTGGGTTCGAAACATCGCGAAACTCTTGTGCCGAGCGCGGGAAAGGTCCGCTTAACCCTGGGTGTCGCTCTCTCGACACCCGTCGCGATCTCCCCGCGACGGCATTCGACCGAGGCGACCGCGCCATGACATCTGTCAGTTCCACTCAGACCTCCGCCACGTTCCAGGCCCAGCGTCCGCCGCCGTCCAGAGGCAATCCGGTCGCGCAGGCCATCGCCAGCGAGGTCTCCACCGGCGGCATCAGCGCCACCGACGGCACCGCTCTCACCGACGCCCTCGATTCCATCGATTCGAGCCTCAAGAGCGAGAGCTCCAACGCGACCGGCAGAACGAGCACACGCCTCGACCCGTCGCAGATCGAGGACACGATCGGCAGCCTCATCGAGGATCAGGTCTCCAGCGGCGACCTCACCACCGATCAGGCCGAGACCCTGAAGACGCTGTTCGAAGCCAACGCGTCGGGCAGGGGAGGAGTTGGGGACGCAGGTGGCGCGGGCGCTCGACCAGCCGGCCCGCCGCCATCCGAGGTTGAGGCGCAAGGCGCGTCATCGTCGACAGACATGTCGGCCGGCGTCAGCGAGCTTCTCGACAGCTTCATGACGACGCTCCAGGAATCGCAGACGAGTGCGTCCGGTTACGCCGCCTCCGGTGCCAAGGCGTCCGGCGCGAGCGCCAGCGCCCTGTTGTTCGACTTCAACACGTAAGGGCGGTCCCGCCCGGTGCCCGGCATCCACGCCCAGGCACCGGGGGGCTACACGCCGGGGGCCGCCCTTAGAACTCCATGTCGAGTTCTTCGATCTCGTTGGGTTCGGCGGCCGCCGCCTCGCTCCATTCCACCATCAGGGGCCAGGCGAGGATGGTGTCGCGATAGGCCGCGACGTTGCGGGGCAGCGAGACGTCGTAGGTCTGGAACCGCGTACAGACCGGCGCGAACATGGCGTCGGCGAGGCTCGGACGCGTGCCGAACAGGAACGGACCGCCGTAGCGCGCCAGGCAATCCTCGACGATGGTGATGACGCGCTCGATATCGCCCCTGGCTCCGTTGAAGATCTTGAAATTGGTGTGGCGGGCCTTGAGGTTCATCGGCAGGGCCGAGCGCAGGTTGATGAACCCACCATGCATCTCGCCCGAGATCGAACGGCAGCGCGCCCGCGCCACCGGATCCTTCGGCAGGAAGCCTGCATCGGGGTAGGTCTCGTTGAGATACTGGGAGAGGGCCAGGGTATCCCAGACCTCGATCTCGCCATGGACGAGGCGGGGCACGAGGAAGGACGGGGACAGGTGTAGAAGCTCGGCCCGTGAGGATTCGTCGTCACCGGACAGGACCTCGACCTCGAAATCGAGCCCGGCCATGCGGCAGACCAGCCATCCCCGGAGCGACCAGGATGAGTAGTTTCGGCTCGAAATCGTGAGCGTGGCGACTGGCATGTCCATCCCCTGTCTTCTCATCCCCGACCGTCCATAAGGTTTTCGGCCCGAGCTGTGCAGGGGGCATCCAAGTCTCGTGCCGCATCGAACCGGCCTTCTCCGAAGGAGAAAAACCTTTCCTGTCTCGTCGATGGGACAGTGATGCATTCTCACAACATTTATTACAGATCGTACCTGCAGCCGATTGCGTTGCGCGCAACCGTGGCTCAGCCTAGCGGGCTGTGACGACCGTCGGAGGCGATCCCGGCGGTTGAGCACAACGAAGCGAATGACCCGCTATCCGATCGTTCGCGCAGGAGTTCGAGCGTCATGCTCTACGATGCCTTCGAAGTGCAGTCCGACCTTGCCCAGCGCACGCGCTCCTGGGGGAAGCTCGTCCACGACGCCGTATCGCCCTGGGTCGGGTCGCGAAACGCGGCGCCGATGAACTGGTGGTCGGCCGGCGCCCGGATGATGATGCGCGCGGGCCTGACCTTCGCCCGCCCCGCCTTCGGCATCGACAGCGTCCGGGTCGGCAACCGCGAAGTGTCGGTGAGCGAGGAGGCGACGTTCTCGACCCCGTTCGGGACGCTTCTGCGCTTCAGGAAGGACATCGATTCCGAGCAGCCCAAGGTGCTCGTCGTCGCGCCGCTCTCGGGCCATTTCGCCACGTTGCTGCGCGGCACGGTGCGGACCCTGCTGGCCGACCACGACGTCTACATCACCGATTGGCATAATGCCCGCGACGTGCCGCTCGCCGACGGTCCGTTCGGGTTCGACGATTACGTGGATCACCTGGTGCAGTTCCTCGGCGTCATGGGCGAGGGCTCGCATGTGGTGGCGGTCTGTCAGCCGGCGGTCCAGGCGCTCGCCGCCGCCGCCGTCATGGCCCAGTCGAAGGACATCGCGCATCCGCGCAGCATGACGCTCATGGCCGGGCCGGTGGATTGCCGCATCAGCCCGACCTCGGTGAACAAGCTCGCCACCTCTAAGCCGATCGCATGGTTCGAAAAGAATCTCATCGCCACGGTTCCCCAGCGTCATGCGGGGGCCGGCAGACGGGTCTATCCCGGCTTCATGCAGGTCTCGGCCTTCGTCTCGATGAATGCCAAGCGCCACCAGCAGAGCCATGCCGACCTGTTCTGGCATTTCGCCAACGGCGAGGCCGACAAGGCCAACCAGATCGAGACGTTCTACGACGAGTATTTTGCCGTCCTCGACCTCGCGGCCGAGTTCTACATCGAAACCGTCCAGACGGTGTTCCAGGATTACACCCTCGCCAAGAACGAACTGACCTATCGCGGAAATCCCATCGACATGCGGTCCATCCGCAAGACCGCGCTGATGACCGTGGAGGGCGAGCGCGACGATATCTGCGCCGTCGGGCAGACCATGGCGGCGCACGACCTGTGCGGCAGCCTCCCCCCGCACATGAAGAGCCACCACCTGCAGGCGGGCGTCGGCCATTACGGCGTCTTCACCGGCCGCAAGTGGGAGGGCCAGACCTACCCGCTCGTGCGCAACTTCATCCAATCGCACGCATGAGGATGCGGGTCCGGCTCAGGATTTAACCGAGAGCGGTTGGAACTCGTGTCCGCTTGGTGTATGAGCCTGCCCCAAGTGAGTTTTCAGCGTCGATTCGAGACCGTCACACACAGGTCCCTCCCTGGAGCGATCCAGGGTATGGGGCTATTGGCGGTTTGCCCTCGTCGGACAGGCGGGGGCGTTCGGAGAGGGCGCCGTCCGACAAACATACGTCTCTAAAGGATCAAGTCCGTTGCAGGTACTCGTTCGCGATAACAACGTCGACCAGGCACTCCGCGTTCTCAAGAAGAAGATGCAGCGCGAGGGCATCTTCCGCGAGATGAAGCAGCGCAAGGCCTACGAGAAGCCCTCCGTGCGCAAGGCTCGTGAGAAGGCCGAGGCCGTGCGCCGCGCCCGCAAGCAGGCCCGCAAGACCGCGATCCGTGAGGGCCTGATCGCCGCTCCGAAGCCGAAGCCCCGTTTCGGCGCCGGTGCGCCGCGTCGTCCGGGCGGTTCGCCTTTCGCTCCGAGCGCCGCTCCCTCGGCCAACGTCGCCTCGTAAGACCGACCGGCGGCCGATCCCGTATCGGCCCCGAACGCGGTTACTGGCGCTACCGTCCCATCTCTCAGAATGCCCGGGCGCCGATGCGTCCGGGCATTCTGTCGTTTCAGGCGATCCCCACGGCGGCGGAGGCGTGCTCGGCTTCCACCAGGACATCGAGGGCGCGCCAGGGCTTCTGCATGTAAATGGCCTGTTCGGGCAGGCGACCGGTGCTGCGCTCGTCGTAGCCCGAGGTCAGGACCATCCGGACATCGGGCCAGCGCTGCTCCACGGTCCGCGCCAGGGCGATGCCGTCCATGGCCCCGCCGAGGCGCACATCGGCGAACAGCAGGGCGACGTTCATCCCCTTGCGCTCGAGAACGCCGATGGCCGCCTCGGCGCTGTCACAGGCAATCACGTCGAGATCGGTTTCCTCGAGAATGGCGGCAGCGAGGTCGCGAACCGCTGCATCGTCCTCAACCACGAGGGCAACGGGGCCGTCGATCTGGGCTGGCGATACGGTGTCGGCGGTCGAGTGGATGGTATGATTCATGAGGTCTCCTTCTTGGAATGGGGGCGGGCGCGATCGCGGCCCCGCAGGGCGTCATGCGCCCGGTCGATGATTCGATTGTTCGAAGGCTGCGCCGCCTGGCCGGGATCGGCAAGGGTGCCAGCCGCCGCCACGGCCATGCGCCTCTCGCTCCATAAAAAGCGGAACCGCCTCAAAGCGGGCTTGGTGGCAGCCTAAGATCCGAGAATGCACGAAATCGAGCGTCTCTGCACATCGTCTACGCAGACGCACAAGGTTCGGGCATACCGCAACGCATTAACGATCTGTTCACCGCAAAAGATCGAATGTTACAGTTCAACGACCGTCAAGCTGGATCATGGAACGGTTTCTGTTTCCCGATCCGGGGAGGGGTGCCGAAACAGGGGGTTGTTGCTCAGCCATGTGCCGCTTTCTCGCCTATAGCGGTGATCCGGTCTTCCTGACCGATCTCGTCTGCGCGCCGACGCACTCGCTGGTGCATCAGTCGCTGCACGCCACCGAGGCGAAGACGGAGACCAACGGCGACGGTTTCGGCATCGGCTGGTACGGCGAACGGACCGATCCGGGCCAGTATCGCGACGTCTGCCCGGCCTGGTCGGACGAGAACCTCGTCAATCTCTGCCAGCAGGTCCGCGCGCGGATGTTCTTCGCCCATGTGCGCGCCTCCACCGGCACGGCCACCACGCGGGCGAACTGCCATCCCTTCGCCCATGGGCGGCACCTGTTCATGCATAACGGCCAGATCGGCGGCTATCACCGCATCAAGCGGCGGATCGAGGCCCTGATCCCGGACGCGCTCTACGAAGCGCGGCGCGGCACCACCGATTCCGAGGCGATCTTCCTCCTGGCGCTGGCCAACGGTCTTGCCGATGACCCGATCGGTGCCATGGCCGAAACCCTCTCGACGGTCCGCGACCTGATGCAGGCGGCCGGGATCACCGAGGCCCTGCGCTTCACCTCCGTCGTCACCGACGGCGAGACCCTGACGGCCTATCGCTGGGCCTGCGACGGTCGCCCGCCGAGTCTCTATTACCGCCAGACCGAAACCGGCCTCGTAGTGGTCTCCGAGCCCATCGACGATTGCAAGGAGGGCTGGATCGTGATCCCGCGCGGCGGCACGCTGCAGGCGACGCGCGGCGGCACGGTGACGGTGAAGGGCGCCGACGAGGCGCGGGTCCGCATCGCCGCCTGAGACCGCTCCCGAGGGTTGCGGCACGGAGGGTTGCGGCGTCGGCGCGAAGGGCGGACAACCCATGCTCCTTCGAGAGCGTGAGCCGCCGATGACCGACACGGACGTGACCCTTCACATCGCCGGGGCCTGGACGCCCGGCTCCGACGCGCGGACGATCCCCGTCCTCAACCCCGCCACCGGCGACGCCATCGGCACCGTGGCGGTGGCGACGCGCAACGATCTCGACCGTGCCCTGGAGGCCGCCCGTCGCGGATTCGCCGAATGGCGCAGGGTCGCGGCCTTCGATCGCGCCAAGGTGATGCGGCGGGCCGCCGATCTGCTCCGTTCGCGCGTCGACGACATCGCCCGGACGATGACGCTGGAACAGGGCAAGCCGCTGGCCGAGGCACGGGTGGAGACGCTTGCCGCCGCCGACGTCATCGACTGGTTCGCCGAGGAAGGGAAACGCGCCTACGGCCGCATCATCCCCGCCCGCGTGCCGGGCGTGACCCAGATGGTTCTGCGCGAGCCGGTGGGTCCCGTGGCCGCCTTCACGCCCTGGAACTTCCCGATCAACCAGGCCGTCCGCAAGCTCTCGGCGGCGCTCTGCGCCGGCTGCTCGGTGATCCTGAAGGGGCCGGAAGATACGCCGGCGAGTTGCGCCGAACTCGTCCGCGCCTTCCTCGATGCCGGGGTGCCGGGTGACGTGCTGTCCCTGGTCTTCGGCGATCCAGCCGAGATCTCGTCCTACCTGATCCCGCATCCGGTCATCGCCAAGATCTCGTTCACCGGCTCCACTCCGGTGGGCAAGGAGCTCGCGGCTTTGGCCGGGCGCCACATGAAGCGCATCACCATGGAACTCGGGGGCCACGCCCCCGCCCTGGTCTTCGCCGACGCGGATGTGGAGAAGGCCGTCTCGGTGCTCGGCGCCAACAAATTCCGCAATGCCGGGCAGGTCTGCGTCGCGCCGACCCGCTTCCTCATCCACGATTCCGTCTACGACCGCTTCGTCGAGGGGTTCGTGGCGCATGCACAGGGCATCAGGGTCGGCGACGGGTTCGATCCCGAGACCCAGATGGGGCCGTTGATCCATGCCCGCCGGCGCGAGGCGATGGAATCCCTGGTGGCCGATGCCGTAGCGCAGGGCGCGGAGCTCCGCACCGGCGGCAAGCGCATCGGCAACCGCGGCCATTTCTTCGAACCGACCGTACTCACCGAGACCCCGCTCACCGCGCGGATCATGAACGAGGAGCCGTTCGGCCCCGTTGCCCTGGTCCAGCGCTTCTCCGACGACGAGGCGGCCTTCGCCGAGGCCAACCGGCTGCCCTATGGTCTCGCCGCCTACGCCTACACCCGCTCGGCCACCCGCGCGACGGAGATCGCCGCTCGGGTCGAGAGCGGCATGCTCGGCATCAACCATCACGGCCTCGCCTTCCCCGAAACTCCCTTCGGCGGCATCAAGGATTCCGGCTACGGCAGCGAGGGCGGCTCGGAAGCGATCGAGGCCTATCTGACGACGAAGTTCGTCAGCCAGGCGAGCGCCTGAACAGCCTCATTCGGTAGGCTCGACAAGCAAAACGCTCCATGGGGCAGACCCCATGGAGCGCTGATGCACGCCTTTGCTCCGGCCCCGCTCACGGGAGCGGCCTTAGCGGGTCGCGGGGTCGACGATCTCGGCGACGATGCGCCGGGTCGCGGGAGCACGCGAGGTCAGGGACGGCGTGGTGGTCAGTTCGGAGGCCGGACGCACGGCGGCCGTGATGCGGGCCTGCTCCCGATAGAGCGTGGGGGTGACGGTGATGCGCTCGTCGGCGGTCGCGGTACCGACCAGGGTGGCGGAGGCGAGAGCGGCGAGGACAAGGCTACGAACGGTCATAATATTGATCCCTCTGATGTTTCGGGGCCGATGCCCCGTTTCGTGAGACCGATATATTTTGCGGCGCAACATTCATCAAACAGATAGCTTCGATATCCGATATCGACCGTATCAATGCGATGCTTTCAATTGGACCGCGCGGCCGTTTACGTCTTCAGCCGTTTCGATCCGCAAACGTCGCTGGAAAGCATGAGACAGGATGGGATGTCTCACCCTGTCTCGTCATCAGCTGGGCTTGCCACTTCACCAAGGGTTTGAGACCTAAGTCCCGAAGCCGAGGCGCCTCTGATCGGCAGCCGATGGACGCCGACCGCCAGCGATGAGGCGGAGCTTCGACGTCGTTCTCAGCCCTGCCGTCAGTAGCGGGGGGCATCGACGCGTGCACCCCAGATATTGAGCGTGCGGATCGATGGCTTAGACGGAGCGTCCACGGCCTCTGCGCTCGCTTTGGCGGATGCGTAGGACCGCTTCGGCGCGATGGAATCGGTGTTCGGCGAGTTGGTGGCGGATGCGGTCAAGGTCGCTTGGGTACCGGGGACGGTGAAGCGATGCCCCCAGGCGTCGAACGACCTCGCCGGCTCGGCCTTAGCAGGAACGATGGCGGCGACGACGAGTGTGAGGATGGCGCCGGTGATGAAGGTGGAGCGAGTGGTCATGATACGACGTCCTGTTCGGTGAGCGTTCGTCGGGGGAGGTTTCCGATGACCCGACGCTTCGGCCCGTTGCAACAACGTTGATATAAACGTAGCGCTGCGGCCTGCGGTGCGCGTCCGCACATAGGTTGATATCAATTATATTCCGAGGAGGTCTCGTTTGGCAGGGGCTGTACAAAACCCGCAGGGCCATTATCTCGTTGGTATCAACAGTCCAGGGAAATCTCGTATGGCCGGACATCCGGTCCTCACTCCACAGATCGCGGCCGGGGTCGAACAAGCCTGCTTCAGCTTCGCGGCTCAGAAGGCGGCACGCGCCATTGGCCGGCGCTATGACGCGGCGCTCCGCCCGACCGGCCTCTCGAACTGGCAGTTTACGCTGCTGATGATGCTCGTCCGAGACGAGGCTCCGACCATCGGCGCGCTGGCACAGGCCCTAGCGATGGATCGCACGACCATCACCGCGAACGTGAAGCCCCTGGAACGACGCGGGCTGCTAAGAATCGAAGCCGATGCGGACGACAGGCGCGTGAGACGCATCCTGCTTACCGACGAAGGTCGCACAGTCCTGGCACAGGCGTACCCGCTCTGGGAGAAGGCGCAAGCCGCTTGCGCCGAACATCTCGGCGCGATCGATCAGACCATTTACCGTGCCGCCGTGGCCGCGCTGACGATGTGAGTCGGCCTGGCAGGGCACTCGGGACCTATCGCGCCCGGAGACCTTGCCACTTTGCTCGAAACATTCGCGAGGTGCGAGAAGCCGGTGCTCCTCAGTAACGCACCGTCGCCCGCACGCCGAACACCGCGGCATTCTTGATCCGGGCGCCATCGGGATCGCGCGGATTGGGCACGCCGCCGCCCGGGCGAAAGATATACTGGATGTCCGGCTGAACCGTGACGCCGGGTCCGAGGACGGCCTGATAGGTCGCCTCGATCACGGCCTCGCTGCTCCGACGGGGTCCACTCGCGCCGCCGAAGCGGATCACATCGGTGTCGAACCCACGGGCACTGTCCGAGATGCGGGCCAGGGCGAAGGCGACGCCGATCGTGTCGTCTGACCGTCCCTTGAAGAGGCCCTTATAGGCAATGCCCATATCGGCGTAGAAATCCACGATGTTGCGGTCGGAGGGCGAACCGGACAGGCGCAGGAACACACTGGCACCGTCATTGGGGTCATCGGGCTCGCGGTAGATGGTCTGGTCGATGATGCCGTAGAGGCCGCTATCGCCGCGAAAGCGCCGGGCGATGCCGGTGGTGGACGGATCGGCCAGTGAGCGCCCGGCCTCGTCGAAACGCTGGCTGTCGAACCGGCCAAAATGATGCCAGCCCCCCAGCGTCACCGTGCCGGGATCGCCCTCATCACCCTGCGCGATGTTGTACGCATAGGCGGCTTCCGCGATGACGAGGGTGGGATCGCTGGTGCGGAAATTCGTGCCGGTGCGGTTGCGGCGCTGAGGATCGAGATCGCTGGGGTAAGGCCCTGCCGGATCGCCGTCGAAGACGCCGACCTGCAGCGAGAAATTCTGGTTCGGGACGTATTTCGCCCGGATCGCCGGCACCGCCAGCGGGTAGATCGGACCGCCGCTCGGCAGCACCTCCGCCATGATGTTGGGCCAGCCGAAGGTGGAATTGATGAACAGCGTGCCGGTCTGAGTCACTGCGAATTCGGTATCGGCCGCGATCTGACCGACCTTCAATCCGAACTGTCCGTCGAACAGCTTCTGTTCAAGCCAGATTTCGTACAGCCGCGAAGAGGGCAGTGCCTCGATGGCGCTCACGGTGATGAAATTGTTGACGTAGTAGCGCGACAGGCCGGTGCCGTGGATGAGGTAGAGATTGGTGTGGAAGGTCGCCCCTTGCCAACCTGCCAGCTTCTCGAGGTCGGCATCGAACTGGATATCCAGGCGCCCTTCGACGATCGCACCGCGCCGTACACCGCCCGTCGCGTTGCCGAAGCTCTCGCCGATATAGGTGAGGCTGTACTCGATGCCTTTGGTCTTCAGAAAGGAACGCAGGCCATAGGGGTCGCCATACGGGCCGAGCTGGTCCTGTATAGAGGTGTTGAGGTTGGCCGAAGGCTTGGCCGAGGTCACCGACTGCGCCACCGACGTCTGCGGATCGCCGCCGGCGCCGCGCGGTGAGCCGATATCGAGCCCCTCCAGCGCCAGACGCGCCTGCCGTGCCGCAATCTCGGCAGCGGTCTGGGCGTGGGCGCCAGACACGGCAAGGCCGGACATCAGGGCTGCGACGGTCGCAAGAGGAAACGAGCGGAGCATCATTCCTCGGAAAAGCGTGTCCCAGGGCGACCGACCCCCGCTCGCGCTCTATCATGCAGAGCGTGACAGAGCTGTAACCGATACGAGGGAGCGATGTGGCCGCAGGAATTCCCTATCCCGGTGTGTCGCGCTTCCCACATCCGCTTCAGAGCAGTGCTCTGTGAGGAGCGCCTTACTTGCCGGTCCAGTTCGGCGGGCGCTTGGCCAGGAACGCCTCCATGCCCTCGCGGAAATCGGCGCTTGTGTAGCACATAAGGATGAGATCGTCGTCGGGCCGTTCCGATGCCTCCTCCTCGGCGGCGAGGCGGCGCAGACCTTCCTTCGTGGCGCGCAGGGTCAGCGGTGCATGGCCGGCAAGCTGCGTCGCGAGTTCCGTCGCCCTGGCGGCGAGAGCGGCGGCATCTTCCACGACTTCGCCGACGAGACCGGCCGAAAGCGCCTCCTCCGCGCCGAACAACCGAGCGGTGAAGATCATGTCCTTCACCCGTGCGGGACCGATGAGGCCGGACAGGCGCTGAAGGTTCGACATGGACAGGCAATTGCCGAGCGTCCGCGCAATGGGAAAGCCGAACCGGGCATCGCGTGTGGCGATGCGTAGGTCGCAGGAAGCCGCGATGGCGGCACCGCCGCCGGTACAAGCGCCGGCGACAGCGGCGATGACCGGCACGCGCAGACGCTCGAGCGTGCCGAGGACCTTGTCCATGAAGCGCTCGTATCCAAGGGCGTCCTCCGGGCTGGAGAAGTCCCGGAACTGGGCGATATCGGTGCCGGCGGCGAAGGCCTTCTCACCGGCGCCGGTAATGACGAGAACCTTGATCCGTTCGTCTGACTCGATCCGCCCGCACAGGTCGATGAGGCCCTGATACATCGCGAAGGTCAGGGCGTTTCGTGCCTGTGGCCGGTTGAGGACGATGCGGGCGATGCCGGCATCGTCGGTTTCGAACAGAATCTCGTCGGTGGCGCTCATGCGGGGTTCCCATGCCGGACCGGCCGTTCATCGGCCTCTTCGACACAGGTCTTGCCCATCCGTGCCGCTTTGGGCAACCGCGGGGAGACCGGACAGGCGGCCTTCGATGCCCTCGGCTCCGATCAGAACAGCGCCGGGACGAACATATCCTGCGGAACCGGCTGGCGGGCGTAATCCTCGTGGCGCATGCGCTCGGGCAGATGCACCGGCGGGTGCTCCACGTCGCCATAGGGGATCTGCGTGAGGAGATGGCTGATGCAGTTGAGGCGGGCCTTCTTCTTGTCTACGGCCTCGACCACCCACCAGGGCGCCTCGGGAATGTGCGTGCGGGCGAGCATCACTTCCTTCGCCTTGGTATAATCCTCCCAACGGCGACGGGATTCGACGTCCATCGGCGAGAGCTTCCACTGCTTCAGGGGATCGTGGATGCGCATGTTGAAGCGCAGTTCCTGCTCCTGATCGGTGATTGAGAACCAGTATTTCAACACGATGATGCCGGACCGCACCAGCATGCGCTCGAATTCCGGCGCGGACTGGAAGAACTCTTCGTACTGGTCCGGGGTGCAGAACCCCATCACGCGCTCGACGCCGGCGCGATTGTACCAGGAGCGGTCGAACAGCACTATCTCGCCGCCCGCCGGCAGATGCGCGACGTAGCGCTGGAAATACCATTGCGTGCGCTCGCGCTCGCTGGGAGCCGGAAGCGCGGCAACGCGACAGACGCGCGGATTGAGACGCTGGGTGATGCGCTTGATGGCGCCGCCCTTACCAGCCGAATCCCGCCCTTCGAAGATCACGACCACGCGGAGCTTCTGGGCCTGGACCCAATCCTGCAGACGAACCAGCTCGTGTTGGAGCCGAAACAGCTCACGGAAATAGACTCGCCGGTCCATGCTGGGCGGACGCGGGCTTGCATCGATTTTGCTAACCAGTCGCTCAAGGCGCTCGTCTTCTAGTTCCATCTCCAATTCTTCATCGAAGTCGTCGGCCATCTCTCGACGAATAGCCTCGATATCGAAAGGACGAGTCCCGGCGCGCGTGCCGTCCATAACATTGCCTTCCTGATGAATGGGAATGATCCAGGCCCTTGGATCACAACTGCATGACAGTAAGGAGACCTCCTCGGCGACGGCAACGAGCTCCCTAGAGCTTGTATTGGCGTGCATTCTCATGCGGGATTGTCGAGGGCATTTTTGGCCGGGAGGACGGCGACGCAGGCGAGCCGTCTGGTTGCGACATCCAGGGCGTTCGGCACGTTGGCGGTGCGGGCCGCCCCAATGGCGAAGCCCACCGAAAATCCATTCAACGACTCGGCGCTGTTCCAGCACGGCATCCTTCGACAAGCTCAGAATGAGGGCCGCTCTGACCCGGCGGCTTCTCGAAGACGGGGGGGCGCGTGCCCTGGATCAGGCACCAATCCTGGCGGCGCTCGACCGTGAGGCACCGTCGAATTTGGCTGAGTGCAGGCTGGACCATCTCTTTTTGCCGTCATCAAGGGCAACCAGCGCAACGCGATCCTGCACGTTCGCTGAAGCCAGGACATGCCCTTCGGTATCGATCAACGCCACGCGTTTGTGCCCGGCCAGCTTCTGGGTGCCGTCGTAGCCGCGCAGCCCTGCACGCCAATGCAGGTGACGCTTTTCTCCGGGCTAAGACGAAACTTCGCGGCTACACACAACCTGTCTGTTTCAAACATTCGCCCGGTTTCGGATTTCATCCGTTCTGCGCCGCCACTCCAGACGGCGTACTATCCCCGCGTGCCCCAGCGTACGCCCATCCGGCTCGGGGCCGCCGCATCGGGGCCGATCGGGGGACCGCTCGGCCGGGCGACCGGCGGGGAGGACGGCTCTGCGGCCTCCTCCTCTGAGGCGGTGAAGGCCTCCTTCGAGAACTGGCCCGCCTTGCGGAAGGTCCAGAGGTAGCCGGGCACGATGGCGGCCATCGCGGTGGGCAGGATGCCGAGCCCGTCCAGCGTGCGGCCTTCCGCCTTGGCGGCTTCCGAGACCACGTTGTCGGTCTGGAGCAGCGTGACCTGGTCGCGGGTGAGCTTGAGGCTGTCCGGCAGCAGGCCGAGGCTCAGCGTGTCCACGGTCTCGATCACGCGGGCCTGCAGCATGGCGATGGGTTTGGGCAGGTCGACGACGAGGCGGCGGCGGCGGGTGGTCTTCAGCATGTAGCGGACGAGGCCGTCGAGGGTCTCGACCTCCGGGCCGCCGAGTTCGTAGACGCGGCCGGCCTCGGCCTGCCCGTCCACCGCGCGGGCCACGGCCTCGGCCACATCGCCGACGAAGACCGGCTGGAAGCGCGTCTCGGCTCCGGCGAGGGGGAGGACCGGGAGCACGCGGGCGAGCGACGCGAAACGGTTGAAGAAGCTGTCTCCGGGGCCGAAGACCAGGGAGGGACGCAGGACCACAGCCCGGGGCTGGGCCGCCAGCACCTTCGCCTCGCCCAGCGCCTTCGAGCGCGCGTAGAGAGAGTCGGAATGCGGGTCCGCCCCGATGGCCGAGACGTGGACCAGGGGCGCGCCGATTGCGGCGGCGGCACGGGCGATCTCGCCCGCCCCTTCGGCCTGAAGCGTGAGGAATCCCTGCCTGCCGGTCTCCTGGAGGATGCCGACGAGGTTCACCACCGCGTCGGCTCCCTCCACCGCCCTGGCGATGGAATCCGGGTAGCGCAGGTTCGCCTGCACGGCGACGATCTGCCCGACCTTGCCGAGAGGCTGCAGGAACAGGGCGAGGTCCGGCCGCCGGACCGCGACCCGGATACGGTAGCCGCGCTTGGCCAGCGCCCGCACCACATGGCGTCCGAGGAAGCCCGAACCGCCGAAGACGGTGACCAGCTGCGATGACGGACGCGGCAATGACGGTCCGGCGAAAGGAGAGGTCGAAGCGTCGAAGCCGGTCATCGCCTGGTTCCCACCTGTCATCCGAGATGCCCTGCCACGCCCTGTCCGGGCCGGGGCCGAGTCTCTGTCCGTCACCACTGAACGCGGGATTACCATCGCTCGCGCATCGATAGCTAGGGCCGTTGACGGCAGCGCGGGAGGCCCAGGCGGCGATGAAACATTCGGCGAGGGAAAACCCCCGATACCCCGTCGTTCACGGAGGGGCCGGCGGTCGGCACCCTGTGGCGAAGGTCGGCTCCGCGACGCGTCCGATGCACCCCGGGTGATCGTCTCACCGAGGCGGGGCCGACGGGGAGGAAATAGAATGTTCTCGCTGACCGGCTGCCTATCGAAAGATTGTCCTTATCTGCGGCAAGAAAATGTATTTCCATTCCTTTGACTATAGGACCGGTTTGTAAGAGATTTCATCTATCAAAGATGAAGCACAAGCAGTGAATGATGATGTGCTTGCTGCAATAATGTATTCATTTGAGGCTTTCGCTTCAGATAAATGCCTGGTTTCTCACATTCGCGGATAGAACTATGACCCGCCCGAGCCATCGCCCTCCGGAGCCGATCCGTTTTGCCTATTGGGTGCCGAACGTGTCCGGTGGCCTTGTCATCAGCAAGATCGAACAACGCACGAGCTGGGAAGCGGATTACAATCGCCGCCTCGCACAGATCGCCGAGGAGGCGGGGTTCGACTACGCCCTGACGCAGATTCGCTTCACCGCCGGTTACGGCGCCGAGTACCAGCATGAATCGGTGGCGTTCAGCCACGCCTTGCTGGCCGTGACCACAAAGCTCAAGGTCATCGCCGCGCTACTGCCCGGCCCCTGGAACCCGACCATCGCCGCCAAGCAGATCGCGACGATCAGCCAACTCACCAACGGGCGCATCGCCATCAACGTCGTGTCGGGCTGGTTCTCTGGCGAGTTCCGCGCCATCGGCGAGCCCTGGCTCGACCATGACGAGCGTTATCGCCGCTCCGAGGAGTTCATACGCTCCTTGCGCGGGATCTGGACGCAGGACGACTTCACCTTCCGCGGCGATTTCTACCGCTACACCAACTACACCCTGAAGCCGAAGCCGGCCGACCCGCAGCCCGAGATCTTCCAGGGCGGCTCCTCCCGCGCGGCGCGCGACATGGCGGCCCGCGTCTCCGATTGGTACTTCACCAACGGCAACACGCCGGAGGGGATCCGGGCGCAGGTGGACGACATCCAGGCCAAGGCCTCGGCCAACGGCCATTCGGTGAAGGTCGGCGTCAACGCCTTCGTCATCGCCCGCGACACCGAGGAAGAGGCCCGCGCCGTCCTCCAGGAGATCATCGACAACGCCGATCCCGATGCGGTGAAGGCCTTCGGCCATGAGGTGAAGAACGCCGGCAAGGCCTCCCCGGAAGGGGAGGGCAACTGGGCGAAATCGAGCTTCGAGGACCTCGTCCAGTACAATGACGGCTTCAAGACCAACTTGATCGGCACGCCCGACCAGATTGCCGAGCGTATCGTGGCCCTGAAGGATGCCGGCGTCGACCTCGCGCTCCTCGCCTTCCTGCACTTCCAGGAGGAGGTCGCCTATTTCGGCGCGCACATCATCCCGAAGGTGAGGGCGCTCGAAGCCGCGCGCGAGCGCCGGGCCGAGGCCGCCTGAGCGGCCTTTCCAGCGCCAGCTGACGACAGCCGCGCATCCCCTCTCCCCGCAGGCGGGGAGAGGGCCGCGACGACCTCGTCGTCGGCGCGGCGAGGCGGCAGCCGCCGGTGAGGGGGCTCGTCCGGAGGAGCCTCTTTCGGAATCGCCCCCTCACCCTCGCTTCGGCCTCGCCTCCGCTTGCCTCGCCCCCGACGAGGGGGGCTCGGCCCTCCCCCCGCTGGCGGGGAGAGGGGGATCCGGCTGAGGTCTTCAAACGCCCGTTCAAACCAGTCCATCGTCTGCCCGGTACCCTGGAGCCATCCATGAACATCGCCGTCAGCGCCCAGTCGCTCGAAACCGCCCGGGGCGCGCCGCCGGTTCCCCGTCCGGCATCCCCCGCCCACGTCATCCGCGACGATGCCGAGGCGATCCGCGTTGCCCATGCCCTCGCCAAGGAGTTCCGCGAGGGCGCGTCCGAACGCGACCAGACCAACCGGCGGCCCTATGCCGAGCTCGACGCGTTCTCGCAGAGCGGGCTCTGGTCGATCAACGTGCCCAAGGCCTTCGGCGGTCCCGAGGTCTCCTACAAGACCCTGGCGCAGGTCGTCGCCATCATCTCGGCCGCCGACCCCTCGATCGGCCAGATCTCGCAGAACCACCTCGGCATCGTGGCGGCGATCCGTACGGTATCCGACCCGGAGCAGCAGGCGCTGCTGTTCGGCGAGGTCCTGAAAGGCACCCGCTTCGGCAATGCCTTCTCGGAGATCGGCACCCCGCGCGCCACCGACTTCAAGACCCATTTCGTCGATGACGGCGACCACGTCATCGTGCGCGGCAAGAAGTTCTATTCGACGGGGGCATTGCTCGCCCATCTCGTCCCCATCGTCACCCTCGATGGCGAGGGGCGCGCCTGGTACGCCATCGCCGAGAGGGGCGCCCCCGGTCTCACCGTTATCGACGACTGGTCGGCCTTCGGCCAGCGGACCACGGCGAGCGGCACCGTCATCATCGACGACGTCCGGGTGCCCAAGACCCATCTCGTCCCGGCTTGGAAGGGCTACGAGCAGCCGCGCTCCGACGGGGCGATCTTCCAGATCATCCAGGCGGCGGTGGATGCCGGCATCGCCCGCGAGGCCATCGACGACACCATCGCCTTCGTCCGCACCAAGACCCGCCCCTGGGTCGATAGCGGCCAGGACCGCGCCTCCGACGATCCCTACACGATCCAGGCGATCGGCGAGCTGACGATCCGACTCCATGCGGCCGAAGCCATCCTCGACAAAGCCGGCCTCGCCCTCGACGAAGCGGTGGCCAACCCGAGCGCGGAGACGGTGGCTGCGGCCCAGCTCGCCGTCGCCGAATCGAAGGTGCTCACCACCGAGATCGCCGTGCAGGCGAGCAGCAAGCTGTTCGAGCTCGCCGGCACCCGCTCGACCCTGGCCGAGAGCAACCTCGACCGGCACTGGCGCAACGCCCGCACCCACACGCTCCACGACCCGGTGCGCTGGAAATACGCGATCATCGGCAACCACGCCCTCAACGGCGTGAACCCGCCGTTCCACGCCTGGAGCTGACGGAAGGAGCCGGACGAAGGGTGCTCGTGCCTGAACCCAGCACTTCGTCGTGAAATGTTTGCTCGTCCGCGTTCGAACGACGAACGAAGGAAAGTGCCCGCCAAGGTAAAAGGGCCAGCCACAGGGGCACTCTCGTGGCTGATCGAGAAATGCCTCGATAGCGCCGAATGGTCAGACCTCAGCGCCTCCACGCGCAGGCGGTATACGGTGTACCGCGCGATCCAGGAAACCTCTGGTTCGAAGTCTCTGACAACCATAGATCGGGGGGTGATTCTCGCCGGCCGGGATAAGCGCCGCGACAAGCCGCACGCCGTCAACACATTCCTGAAGGCCATGCGTGGCATCGCCCCGACCCTCAACGCCAAGCTGCTGACGGGCGCGAATGATGAGGTGGGCTTCTTTGGCTGGACAGAGGACGAACTAGCCCGGTTCGAAGCGAAGTGGCCGGTCGGCACCCGCCAGCGCCTCGCCTTCGACCTGTCGCTCCATTCGGGCTTCAGGCGCGGCGATGCGGTGAAGATCGGTTGCCAGCACGTCCGGAGCGGGGAGCTGTCGATTCGCACGGAAAAGACGGGAAACGTCGTCCTGCGGCCAATCCTCCCGATGCTGGCCGAGTCGACCGCAGCGCCGCCGACCGGAGATCTCGCCTTCATCATCAGCGAGCACGGCCGGGCCTTCACGAAAGAATCGTACGGGAACTGATTCAACAAGATCTGTCGTGATGCCGGCGGGCGGGGTCAACGCGCGGTCTGCGGAACTCCGGCGCGCGCCGTGCTGCCAAAGCTGGAGCTACGGTGGCCGGCGAAATGCTCTCTATGGGTGGACGCCCGGAAGCCGGGAAAGCGCAGTCTATACCCGCGCCGCCGACAACGACCGGCTAGCCCGCTCGGCGCTCATTTATCCCTCACCTACTACCCTGGTGCGGGAGCCGATCCGGATAATCCAGCGAAACTACGAGCTTACAAAAAATAGATGGTGCCCAGGGACGGAGTCGAACCGCCGACACTGCGATTTTCAGTCGCATGCTCTACCAACTGAGCTACCTGGGCCCCCGCCGAAGCGCTTGGCGCCGTCGACTGGAGCGGGGGTATAGTGAGGTGGCGGGGCCCTGTCCAGCCTCCTTCGCACGCTTCGTGCGATGGAATCGGCTCAGGACGAACGCGGCGGGTCCTCGTCCTCGGTTTCGTCCTCATCGGTGGGGATCGCGTAGCGGTCGGTGAGCCAGCGGCCGAGGTCGATATCGGCGCAGCGGGCCGAGCAGAAGGGCTGGAATTCCGGCTGAGCGGGCTTGCGGCAGATCGGGCACGGCTCCGGCTTCGGCTTGATGGGAACGGCCCGGCTCACGCCATCGCCCCCCAGCCTTGCCGCACGGGAAAGCCCTCGCCTTCGAGAAGGCTGATCGTCTCGTAGAGCGGCAGGCCGATGACGGCGCTGTGCGAGCCGACAAGCTTGACCACGAAGGTACCGGCGAGACCCTGGATGGCGTAGCCGCCCGCCTTGCCCCGCCACTCGTCCGAGGCGATGTAGCGCTCGATGTCGCGGCCGGAGAGACGCTTGAACCGCACCCGCGTCTCCACCACACGCTCGCGGCGGCTTCCCTTGGGCGAGAGCACGCAGACCGCCGTGTAGACACGATGCTGGCGCCCGGAGAGCAGGCGCAGGCAATCGGTGGCCTCGTCGGCCAGTTCCGCCTTCGGCAGGACGCGCCGTCCCACGGCCACCACCGTATCGGCCGCGACGATGTAGCTGTCGCGCATGTCGTCGCGGCGGCGGGCGGCGTCCCCCGCCACGTCGAGCTTGGCCCTGGCGAGGCGTCGTGCGAGCTCGCGCGGCGCTTCCGATTTGTGGGGGGTCTCGTCGACATCGGCGGGAAGCAGGGCGTCGGGCTCGATGCCCGCTTGCTGCAGCAGCGCCAGCCTGCGCGGTGAGGCGGAGGCGAGAACGAGGCGAGGGCCCCGGCGCGGCGTCTCGCCGGAGGCGTCATTCATCGTGGCGTGCGTGCCGCCCTGCGCGGAAGAGATATCCATTGGTGCTTTTTGACAATCCGCAGGCTGGAAGAGGAGGCGGGCCGACCCGGTCGCGAGAGGCCCGCTTGGCGTGCCGGATCGACATGCCGGAACGGCCGGTACGCTATCGGAAAGCCCGCTCCTTGGAAACGCAAACCGTCGCGCCGCGCCCTGGCCAGGCCGTGGACAAAGCGGGCCGCTCTGATATGGTCCGCTCCGCTGGACGAGGGGAGGCTGTCGAGGCCCTCCCGCAACCGGCATGCGGGCGTAGTTCAGTGGTAGAACGTCAGCTTCCCAAGCTGAATGTCGTCGGTTCGATCCCGATCGCCCGCTCCAACTAACTCGTTGAAGCGTCAGATTTTCTGGCCCCCTTCCGCTGATCTCGCGTTCCTCATGTTCGCCGTCGCGTTCCCCAAGGCCTGTTCAGGCCCCGTTCTTCACGGCCCGATGCGCGACCCGAAGATTCGCTGCTGCCCGTGATTTTCCGCCTGCGCCGCGCGAGTAGCGCTGCGTCGTCGATGTCCGTGCGTGCGCCGCAGCCGACCCGATGTGGTCGAGATCTGCGCCAGCATCCCCAGCTTCCGTGATCGCTCCTGCCCTGGCGTCCACGTTCCAGACATGGTCCGGCACTCCTGCGGCCTTCGCGACGATTCGCCATTCGCGCCCTTAGCGGACTCGGCGAAGGGCCGGCCGGCTGTCTCGTCTAAGATCAACGGACCGACGCGGCGATCAGCCGGCACCTTGTCCGGTAAGGTCACTACGAGGGGGCAGAGCTTCAGATCGTGAGCGGCGAAGACGCCCGCCTTCGCCGTCGCCTTCCTCACCACGAGGTCGGTCGCGATATTAGACCAAGTCAGGCCGTTCACCCACCGGCGCCCGCTCAGGACGATATGCGGTGGATCTCAGGCTGCGGCGTCGACGGCCTGGTCGGTGTTCGTGCTGAGGGCCGGGGTGAACACGAGTTGGTCACACCGCTCGTAAGCCTCCCAACGGGCCAGCAGGGCGTCGATGTTCTCCGGGGTGACCGGGGCGGGGGCGCCGCACGCGTCGCCGATGGCGGCACGGGCGTACCGGGGCAGGCTGAGGGCCGAGCGCTTTATGCGCCCTGTCCCATGACGAGCGACACCGGCTGTCCGCGACAGGTCTCGACAGCAGTGAACCCGCGGGAGCGCAGTTCAACCTCCATGTCGTGACAATCCCACAGATGCCCGCCACTCCGGGCCAGCCGCAGGGCCGCCAGTGCGGCTCCGATGGGCTCCGCCGGCGGGGCATAGAGCCCCACGACCAGATATCCCTTCGGTCGGAGAGCAGCCGTCAGTCGATCGAGCGCTGTCCGGGCCGCGTCCTGCGAAAGGAAGGGCGTCGGGAGCCATGTCAGCGAGTAGCCCGCCACTTCATCGAAACGGGTCACATCCTGCAGGCGAAGTTCGATGCGGCTGCCAAAAGGGCTCGCCGCCACGTTCTCGCGGGCCAAATCGAGGGCGGGCTTCCAGATGTCCAAACCAACGACATGCAGCGAAGGCCATTGCGCAGCCGCCTCCAGGGCGATGCCGGCGACACCGGTGCCGACGTCCAGGAAATGCCCGCCAAGCGCGGCCGCGAGCGCTGGACGCTCCGCCGCCAAGGCTGCCAAGCGCCGTACGACGCCGCGCGAGGCTTGGCCTTGCGCCTGCAGCATCGCGGGATCGCTGACCTGCCAGAGCGGAGGCCTGTCCGGATGCTCGAACAGATCCCGTGCTTCCTCCAGCGCGTGGGTGGCGGATGTCAGTAGAGCGGACATCCGCTCCTGATCGAGCTCATCCAGGCCTCCCGGCACCAAGGCCGCGACCGCATCGAGCAGACGGCGCTCTACCTCCGGATGAACCTGTGCCGCTCCTTGCCGCACGCGTAAGACCGCACCGATCACGGCGAGCCCCCTTGCCTCATCTCCCATTTGCCGCAGCTGGCGTTCGACAGCATGGACGTTCATCGGGGACCACCAGTGCGACGATCGCGACACTTGGTCGTGACCTGTGAATGAGAAGGATCTCGCATGATTGCGACCGATCCGATGTGCCTGGATCAAGATCGATTCATGCGCGCGAAGATGACCGGCCGGCGATCATTCGAAGTTTCTCCAAAGACAAACGCGCTTGAGCCGGCAGCACTGATGAAAATTCTGATGATGCCGATATGATGCTATGCATCTGCTTGACGATGCATGAAATCATCCGTTCTCGGCTCCCGGTATCACGCAGTATGACGCCAAGACCTGGGACAATCGTGTCGATGACCGGGCATCCAGGAACCGCCATCCTGCCGATATCCTCACCGCGGACGCCGTCCGTCGGCGCGGCGCATGGCTGCGCTACGATGATAGGCCGTGAGCCTGGTGGATCATCTGTGCAGCCCGCTCCCCGATGATGGCGCAGGGCGCTTGAGTATTCCCCGTGGTCACACGCGGCATGACCGAGGCATCTGCGATACGCAGGGATTCGATCCCGTAAACCTTCAGCGACGCATCGACGACCGACATCGCGTCACGGCCCATCTTGGCCGTGCAGCTCTGGTGCCAGTAGGTCACCGCGGCATCACGGACGAAGTCTTCGCGCGCGTCACCCTTGAGGTCGCCGGGCATGGCCTCGTTGCGGACAAAGGGCCGGAACGCGTGAGCATTTCCCAATTGGCGGCAGAGATCGACGCATCTGAGGGCCGTTGCCATATCCGCGGGCTCGGACATCATGTTGGCCTCGATCTCCATCGGCACCGAGGGGTCGGCGCTCGTCAGACGCAGCCGGCCGCGGCTCGCCGGATGCGCGAGACCGGCGAACATCGTCCAGCCATGTGCCGGCACACCGCGCGCCGCGGTCCGCTCGCTTGGGACGGGAAATTCGACTTGGCAGAACAACACGTCCGGCGCATCGAGTTCCGGACGACTCTTCCAGTACAGGGTGGCCTCGCTGCCGCTGTTACGCGGGGCGATAGGCTCTTCGTAATTCCAGATGCATCCGAAGGACACGTGGTCTTGAAGGTTTTGCCCGACGCCCGGCAGATGCTGCAGCACCGGTATTCCCATACGGGTCAGTTCCGCCTGATCTCCGATGCCCGAATGCATCAGGACCTTGGGCGTCTGGATCGCGCCCAGTGACAGCACGACCTCGGACCGCGCGTGGATCGTGAGGACCTGCCCGGCGCGAACCACCTCGACCCCGACGGCGCGCCGATTCTCGATCAGCACGCGCCGAACGGTCGTGTCGGTCAAGACCGTCAGGTTGAGGCGGTCGAGCCAGGGGCGGATATAGGCCTGGTAAAGCGACTGGCGCCGGCCGTCGCGGACCAGCATGTCCGAGATAGAGGCGCCGCCCGGCCCCTCCATCATCAGGCCGTTCGGGTGCTCGAAGGTCGGGATACCGATCTCGCGGGCGGCATCGAGCATCGCGTATGCAATGGGACTGGGATCAGAGGCGGGCTGGACCCAGACCGGCCCCGATTGGCCGCGATAGGCGGGATCGGGCGTACCCTGCCAATTCTCGATCCGACGGTAGATCTCGAGGACATTGTCGTAACCCCAGCCGGAATCGCCTGCCTCTTCGGCGAAGAAATCCCAGTCGCTGCGATGCCCGCGCGCCCACACCATGACGTTGATGCTGGAGCCACCCCCGAGACCTCTGCCCATCGACATCGACAGGGCACGACCGTTCAGATGCGGGTTCGGTTGCGCCTGGAAACCCCAATCCCGCTCGCTGCCCAGATTGGCGGGCCATTGAGCGGGGTCGAGCACGGCCTCCGCGTCATCGCTGCCGCCGGCTTCGATCAACAGCACCTGCGCTTCGGAGTTCTCCGCGAGCCGCCGTGCGACGACGGAGCCCGACGCGCCAGCGCCGCACACGATGAAATCGTAGTGCGGCTTCAACTCGGCGATGAGGCGCCCTTGGTTCTCCCGCGCACGACGAGACAAATCCCGGTCTTCAACAAAGGTTTGGCTCACCATTTCATGCCTCCTTCTTCCGTAAAACTGTGGTCACTAGGGACAAAGACAGTCTCCCCCGGTCTTTGGTGGCTTCCGCTGCGAAATGCAGGAGTTGCCGAGATCCGGCTTCAGGAGACGGTGCACCCGTCTGCGGCTCGGGGCTGAACCGCTACAGGGAAGCGTCGTTATATCAAATCTATCAGATTTAGCAAATATACCAATTTTGCATGGGAGAGGCTTCCCTGCTAGGGCTCGCTGTTTGTTGCCGACGGCGCCGTTCGCGTCGGCGGAATCGGCAGGTGGACACAGTGAAGGCGATGGAGAAGGACATCCTCACCACGGCCCAGACGGCCAAGCTGCTCGGCGTTTCAGTCCGCACAGCTCAGCTGCTCATCGAGGGGGGCTCGGTTCCGTCCTGGAAGACGCCGGGTGGGCATCGCCGTGTGTATCGGACGGATATCGAAGCGCTCATCGAGGGTGGTGGATGTGGCACGCTCTCGGCCTCCGCCACTGTGATCGTCATCACACCGGGAGATCGGATTCGATCCTACGAGGAAGTGTTCGCCGCCGTCCCCGAATGCGAGGCTGAGATCTTCGAAGATCTTCATGCCGCGCTGTTCGCGCTCGGCTCGGCCCGTCCCCATGCCATCGTGGTCGATCTTGTGGATGGGGATGTCGAGCGGTCCGGCCTCCTGCACAGTCTCGTGGCCAACCCATCCTTAGGTCACAGCCGCATTCTGGCCGTGGGTGCCTCCGTGCAGGCGAGGAAGACAGATGGGCTCGATCGGGTGATCGCCATCGATACCCCCGAACAGGCGGTAGCGGCCATCCGCCGGTCGTTGGCTGATACGGGGCAGACGGCACTGCCGCCCGGGGCCTTGCCCTTCCCAGTCGCCCTCAACGAGGGCCAGAGGCTTGTGGCGTTGGAACGATCCGGGCTCCTGGGCACGGCGCCCGAGGAGACCTTCGATCGCCTGACATGGCTTGCCAGCCAGACACTGAAAGCACCGATCTCGCTGCTGACCCTGCTCACGCCGACGCAGCAATGGTTCAAGTCACGCCTTGGGCTCGACCTTCCGGAGACGCCGCGGAGTTGGGCGTTCTGCAACTATACGATTCTGCAAAAAGGGGTCTTCTCGGTGGAGGATCTCGCAAAGGACCCTCGGTTCAGCAGTAATCCGGCCGTTGCGGGCGATCCTGGGTTTCGCTTCTACGCAGGCGTTCCCGTCCTCGACAACGAAGGTTTCCCCGTCGGCTCGCTCTGCGTGATCGACTACAAGCAGCGCGTGCTCGACGAGCGTGAGGCGCAGGCTCTGTCGGCGCTTGCCGCTCTGGCCTCCTCCGAGGTCCGCCTGCGGGCGACCGAACGGCAATTGCGCGAGGCCCTCCGAAGGGAGGGACGGCATGACTCGGCCCGAGGCCGCGATCCTATTGCGCAGCATGCGGTGAAACCTCACGCTCGATCTCTGACTTGAGGGCGCAGGGCGAGTCATGGGTGAGGTTGCCCGCCTTTCTTCAAATCTCCCCTTTGGTGCAGCGTCCCGCGTCTTCGTCGAGCGACCCGTTAGGCCGTCTGCGGCTCAATCCGGCTGGGTGATCGAAGCAATTCCGCCGTTGCTGAGCATGACGATTCCGCGGCGCGATTTTATTCCGGCGTGTCTCGCGCAGCGGACCATTTCAGAAGCGCGTCCAGCATCGGGCACAACGATTGCCCCCACTCCGTGAGGCTATACTCGACTTTCGGCGGAACCTGATGGTGGACGAGGCGTGTCACGATTCCGTCTGCTTCCAACCCTCGTAACTGCTGAACCAGCATCTTTTGTGAAATCGCCGGGATCGCGCGCTCGAGATCGGGGAACCGGAGACGCTGAATGACGAGCGCTTGCGCAAGACCAGCCAACCTGCCGGACGGTGTGGAATTCGTCGCGGCGGACCTGCTGTCATCCGCCGGATGCTCCGACTTGGCCCGGGCAGCGATTGCGGCGTTCGGGGGTGTCGACATCATCGTCAACGTACTCGGCGGCTCGAGCGCCCCGGGCGGCGGCTTTTCGGCGCTCGACGACGAGACCTGGGACAGGGAGATACAACAGAACCTGATGGCGGCGGTCCGCCTCGACCGAGCCCTTGTCCCTGCCATGGTCGAGCGTGGGCACGGAATCGTCGTGCATGTCACGTCGATCCAGCGCCAGCTCCCCCTGCCGGAATCGACCACCGCCTATGCGGCGGCGAAAGGCGCGCTCTCCACCTACAGCAAGGCCTTGTCCAGGGAGGTCACGCCCAAGGGGGTCAGGGTCGTTCGCATCTCTCCGGGATGGGTCGAGACCGAAGCATCGATCCAGCTGGCGGAACGCCTCGCGGCCGAAGCGGGGACGGATTATGAAGGGGGCAAGCAGATCATCATGAACAGCATTGGCGGCATCCCACTCGGACGCCCCGCAAAGCCCCAGGAAGTCGCGAGTCTGATCCTGTTCCTCGTATCACCCCATGCGTCCTCGATCAGCGGGACCGAGTACGTCACCGATGGAGGCACGATACCGACCGTGTGAGGAAGGCGCGACGCCCCGGCCGAAGGAGACGCGCAAGTCTTGCCGAAGGACCGGTCTTGCCAGATCTCCCGGCTCCAAGAGTGCTTACGAAACTCCCGGCCACGGTCGGCCCTCGCTCGGAGCACGACGGCGCAAAGGCAGTTCTGTGAGAGATACTGAGACGCCGTTGTGCATTGGGCCGTCATGCGAGCCTAACCTCGCGCGACGACTTGGCTGCGCCGCTCTGTGACCTTCATCACGGACGATCCGACCCATGAAGAGCCATAGGGCGAGGCGTCGCGCCGACACGAGGCTGCAGGACGGATCGGACGATGACGGTGAAACAGAGCAGTGCCTTCGGCGGGAGTACCCGTTCCGGTGCGAAGAAGACCCTGGGGGCGACGCTGCGCGCGGAGCGCCGTCCTCGCAGATCCGGTCCGAGGTTCGAACGTCGACGTATCGCTTGTCTGCGAAGTCTGGTCCCGAACGTGCGCCCGGCCTCGCGACTTCAGGGGACGCGGCCGTGAGCACGCCACACAGGCTCACCCGCATCCTGGCGGCCAATCCTTTCTTCGCCGAACTGGGCCAGGAAGCCATCCAAAGCATCGCCGGCCTGTGCAGGACGGTGAGCGTCGCGCGAAACGAGGTACTTTTCCAGAAGGGCGATCCGGGCGATGCTCTCTACGCGATCCGTCGCGGGCAGATCCGCATCGCCGCTTGCAGCGAGGAGGGGCGGTCCGTGACGCTGAATCTCCTCGGGGCCGGCGATGTCTTCGGCGAGATTGCCCTTCTGGACGGCCATGCCCGCACCGCAGAGGCCGTCGCACTCGAGGCGACGGATCTCTTCGTCATCGAGCGGCGGGACTTCCTCGGCCTTCTCACGCATGACGCAACGCTGGCGGTCCGGATCATCGAATTCCTGTGCCAAAGACTGCGCTGGATGAGCGAGCGGATGGAGGAAGCCACGCTGCTTCCCCTCGACGCTCGATTGGCACGCCGACTAATCATGTTGTCCGAGGATTACGGTGCCGAGATTCAGGTGACGCAGCAAGAGCTTGCTGCTTATGTTGGCGCGGCGCGGGAAAGCGTGAACCGCGTTCTTCAGGATTGGCGCCGGTCCGGCATCATCGATCTTGGGCGCTCACGCGTGAATGTGAAGTTCGCACAGCGTCTGGCGGCCCTCGGCGGTCCGTCCCGGATATGAGGCGGCAGAAGGGATCCAACCCATGAAAAACCCGGCACGAGTCGCGGCGGCACTCGCGGCCAGCATCGTCCCCGGTATCGCCCTTGCCCAAACGCGCTGCACGGAAACGACACGCTTCGATCCGCCCCTGCGGGTCCTGCATTGCACGGATGGTCTTTCACTCGAAACCGAGCGGTCGGCCACGCTGCGGCCGATCGATCGGAACGGCGACGGGCAACTGGAAGGCGCCGAGATCGGCGGCCGCGCCGTTCTGGTGACCCTGCCGCCCCGCTCGCGTCCCCGGAAGGGCGGCTTCCAGATCCTCACGCCCCACGCGATTGCCTCCGTGCGCGGCACGGTCTACGCCGTCGATGTGACCGACGCCAAAACGGCGGTGTTCGTGGCTCGCGGCCATGTCGTCGTCGCGCGTCGTAACGCGCCGGGCGTTTCCGTCACGCTGGCCCCGGGTGAGGGCGTCGATGTCGACGGGGACCAGCAGAGGCCCCTGGACGTGCGGCGGTGGCCGCAGGAACGCGTCAGAGGTTTGCTGGAACGCTTCGGGCAGTGAAAGCAGCGGGCCTGATGCAGGGGCGTGAGCCGATCTCGAACCGCCGTCGGGTGACCCGGCGCTTCGTCCTCCTTGCGTTGGTGACCGCTTTTGGCTGGAGTGGCTGGCTCGCCCATCTGCACATCGCCGGGCGGGCGACGCCTCTCGACCACGTCGAGGCGGCCATGACGGACCTGCGCATGCGGCTGGCCGGTCGGCGCGCGCCCCCCGAAGAGATCGCGATCGTCGCCATCGACGACGAGATCGTCCGCCGGGACGGAGGCTTCCCCATCTCGCGCGCGACGATGGCGCGGCTGATCGAGACGATCGCCACCGCTCGCCCGCGCGCGCTCGCCGTGGATGTTCTGTTCCTGGAAGACGGGCGCCAGCCGGAGGCGGATCGTGCCCTCGCCGCTGCCCTTGCCAAGGTGCCCGCCGTGTTGGCGGCGGCGGCCGTTTTCAACGAGGTGACGAACGAAGAGGGTATCCCGGTCGCCACTGCCGTGCACCGGCCGATACCGGGGATCGGCGCGACCGCGCTGTCGGGGATCGTCAATGTGTCCGAAGACGCTGCGGGCGTGCCGCGGCACCTTCCCCTGGTTGCGATGACGGATGAGGGCGTGGCCACGGCTTTCGTCCTGCGCGCGGCGGCCCTGGCAGCGCGGACGGATCCGGTCCTGGGCGAGGGACAGGTCCGGATCGGCTCTGCAGTCATCCCGCTCGATCTCGGCTATCATCTTCCTCTTCGTCCCTATGGGCCGCGGCGCACGATCCGGACCCTCAGCGCCGCCGCGCTCCTCGATGGTACGGCGGCAGTGGCAACTCTGAGCGACCATATCGTCGTGATCGGCGCGACGGCACTCGGAGGCAGCGACACCTTTGCCACGGCGTTCGATCCGGTGATGCCCGGCGTCGAACTGCTGGCGACCGGCATCGCCCACCTGACTATGGGGGACGGCTTGGTGCGCGATGCCCGCGTGCGGCGGCTCGACGCCCTGGCGGCCGTGACTCTCGCGGGCGCCGCCGTGCTTCTGATTGCGCTGGCGCCGCCTGGCCCGGCGACCATCCTCGTGCTGATCTTGCTGGCTGCGTGGTTTGCCGTGGGCACCGTCGCCTTCAGCCATGGCATCTGGTTGAGCGCCGCCCTGCCAGTCGCAGCGGCCGGACTGCCGATGCTTCTGTGTGCGGTGGCGCGGCAGATGCTGGATCGCCACCGAGGCGTGCGGCTGGCGCAATCGGAGCAGGCCCTGCGCCAGCTTCAACCCGCAGCCCTCGCGGATCGTCTCGCCTGGGACCCGACTTATCTGGCTGAGCCCCTCGCGCGCGCGATCCCGGTGCTCTTCATCGATCTCACCGGATTCACCCGCCAGAGCGAGCGCCTTGGCCCGGTGCGCACACGCACGATCCTCAAGACGTTCCACGATCTCGTGGACGAGACGGCTTCTTCACACGGAGGTCTCGTCGTCAACTTCATGGGCGACGGCGCGATGGTCGTGTTCGGCGCATTGGACCCCGATCCGGCGCAAGCGGAAAACGCCGTGCGGGCAACCGAAGACCTCATCCGACGCACCCGGGATTGGATCGCACGCGACCTTGAGCTGGCGGGCGCAGGACGCGCGCTCGATGTGCGCATCGGCGCTCATTACGGGCCGGTCATTCTCTCGCGCCTCGGAAGCGACACCAATCAGCACATCACGGCGACAGGCGATACGGTCAACGTCGCGAGCCGCCTGCTCGCAGTGGCCTCCGAGAGAACGTCGCGCCTCGCCGCGAGCGCCGATCTGCTGAAAGCCGCCGGCATCAATACACCGGATGACATTTTCGACGAGCAACAGATTGCGGCCATCCGTGGACGCGCTCAGCCGATAGAGGTTTGGCTGCGGCACGATCCACCTCCGCCGTGATATTCTTCGAGTCGAGGCGAACGCTCAGGTATTCGTGACCCAGATCACAGAGACCAATCATCATCGAGGGCAGAGTGCTTCCACCCCAACAGGGAGAAGCACGATGAAGACAAATTCGACGAAGATGATGATTGCATCCGGTCTCGCGCTCGCGACTTTGGCTGCCGGTAGCCTCAGTGCGGATGCCCGCGGGTTCAGACACGGCGGCTTTCACGGCGGCTTCGGCCATCATGGAGGCTTCGGTCACCGCGGGTTCGGGCACGGGCGGTTCGGGTACGGGCGGTTCGGGCATGATCGACGTTTCTACCACCGCGGGTTCCGCCAGCGCTTCGGCGGGCTCCCCTGGGTCGCTCCCGCAAGCGGCTACTTTCTCAGCTCCGATTTCGGCGATTGCCGCACCGTCTACACGCCCTTGTTCGACGGTTACGAGCGCGTCTGCGGCTGATCGGGCGCCAAGCTCTTCAGGTTTCGAACCGTAGAACGGCCGCCGCCGTACGCACGGCGGCGGCCCGGACACTCTCTTCGCCGCATCACGCCTTGCGGGGACGACGGGGCGCGTATCGGCACGCTGGCCTCGGCCGTTGCGGAGATCTCGCGAGCCTCGTGAAAGACAACGCTATCGCGTTGAAAACAAATTGGGTCATGGTCCAGCACCGTATCGGCGGGGACAGCTCTACTTGGACAGGGGGAACCGCAATGGCACAGACATGGGATCGAAAGAGATTCAGCGGCTTCATTGCGCGCGCGATACTGACGCTCATCTTCACAGCTGCGGCCGGCATGAAGTTTGCCGCACTGCCCTTCGAGGTCGCCGGCTTCGAGCGCTTCGGCTACCCGCTCTGGTTCATGTACGTGATCGGGGCTCTGCAACTGCTCGGCGCGGTATTACTCTGGGTTCGCGGCTTCACCGCAGCCGGAGCGACACTGCTCGCCATCCTGATGGCCGGCGCCGTCGGCAGCCACTGGTATGCGGGTGATCCTGCCGCGACGATGCTACCTCCGCTCGTGCTGCTGATTGCGCTTGCCGGGCTCGCCTATGCCCGTCATGCGGAGTTTGTCGCGATGCCCTTGATGAACGCGTCGCGACCCGAACGCCGCCACTGGTCCTGATCTTGACTTGATCTGGTCTTTTCCAAGAGCGCTTCGCATCATCCGTTCTTGATGCACTTGCGCGAGAAGCAGGATCGCAAGCCTTCCCGTTGGCCGAGCCTTACCGTTGGCATTGAGCAGAAGCGAAGAGGATTGCGAAGTCGTATGGCCAGAAACGAAGAGGATCGAGTTCTCATCGCCGGTGGCGGCATCGCGGGCCTCGCCATGCGGCGGGCGCTGCGGCGGCGCGGGCTGCCTTCGCTCACCCTGGAGCGGCGTGGAGAGCCGGCGGATGCGGGCCTCGCCATCAACCTGCCGGGCAATGCGGTCCAGGCTCTCGGCCAACTTGGCCTGGGCCACGCCCTGCGCAGGGTCGGCGCACCCATTCACCGGCGCGAATACCGCACCGAGAGCGGGCGCCTCCTCTTCGCCGTCGACGAGACGGCGTTCTGGGGCGAGGCGGCACGGCCTCATTGTCTCCGTCGCGCCGACCTGCTGCGCCTTCTGACGCTCGACCTCGAGCCAGGCGACATCCGAAGCGGATGCGAGGTCGCCGCCGTCAGGCAGGGGCCGCACGGTGTCACCGCCGAATGCGGGGACGGACGTGTCGAAACCGGAGGGCTGCTCGTCGGCGCGGACGGGGTGCATTCGCGGGTCCGACGCAGCGTGTTCGGCGATCGTGCGCCCGACGCGGCGATGCTGGCCCCGGCGAGCTGGCGCTTCATGGCACCGAATCCAGGCCTCGACGCCTGGACACTCTGGGCGGGATCGGGCGGATTGTTCCTGCTCATCCCCGTCGGCCGGGGCGAGGTCTATGGCTGGGTCTCCGTCGTCAAGGCTGCCGGACAGGGGCGGGACTTGGCCGCCTCGCGTGCTGCCTTCGCGTCGTTCCCGCGTCTCGTCCGCGACACCCTCGATGTGGTTCTGGCCGAGCCGGGCGGGCTCTATCACTCCCCCCTCGAAGAGGTTCGGATTCCGAGCTGGAACCGGGACCGGGTGGTGCTGGTCGGAGATGCCGCGCACGCGACCGCGCCGGTCTGGGCCCAGGGCGCCGCCCTCGCCCTGGAAGACGCGCTCGTGCTGAGCGCTCTGCTGGCGGAGAGAACGGACTGGGGCACGGTGGGTGCACACTACGAAGCGCTGCGCCGGCCTCGCGTGGCCCATGTCCAGGCCATGACCGATCGCCTGTCCCGCACCGCGCGGATGCCGGGCTGGGCCAGAAACCTCCTGCTTCCCGTGATCGGCCCGCGCAGCTACCGCGCCACGTACTCCCCGCTTCGCACCCCAGTGTCAGCCTGAGGCTGGCTCCGGCGATCCCATCCTTCCCCTGATGAGGGGTCGTACCCCCGATCGTGGGAATCAGGAGAACGTTTCCGGAGGCGGGTCCTCGGGACAGACGAATATGCCGGTCCGCTAACGACCGTGATCGGTGCGAACCAGGCGATGCCGATCCTATGCGGGGATGAGCCACGCTAGACGGCGCATGGCTCGGCTCGCACGAGAAGGACCGTTCATGGAAAAACGATGGCCCGAAGGCTGGAGTGAGTGTCCGGATGGATCGGCTACGGAAGGAAACCTGTAACCGCAGTTTCCGATCGACCGGACGATGGCGTTTCGCAATCCGACTGCTTTGCGGACTTCGCCGAACCATCGGGTCGGGAAGCGATCGCAGTTGAACGAAGCCCGCTCACTCAAAATCTTTCGGTGAGCATGGATTAAAGAGCGCCCTGCCGCGTAGCTTCACCCTGCGAGATCGGATTGTAAAACAAGTTGATTGTTAACGCATGGCCACTTTTAGAGGTTTCGGTTCAGGGCATAGCCTCTTGACAACGATCAATAGGGGCGATCCTATGATTTTAGGTCTATCTTTTCTGTGTGAGCTAAAGCGTTAGCTGCCCAGGCCGCGCAGAGGTCGTCCTCGAGGATACGCTTCGTCGGAACACATCTGATCTGAACATCGCTGTGACGACCGCCCGAAGAACGAAGGCGGCGCGCGTAGGGGGAAACGATGAGTGACGCATCCGACGGCGTGCGGCGGACAAGGTCCATCGTGCCTGCGCCGCAGAGCTTCGTGGCCGGCATCGCGCTGGTTCTGCTCGGGATGTTTGGTATCTGGGCCGCAAGCGATCTGCCACGGGGCACCCTGGGGTCCATGGGACCGGGCATGCTGCCGCACTGGGTCGCGATCGGTGTCGCCATCTGCGGCGGCGTGCTGGCCGCCACGGGGCTCGTCCGTGAAGGCGCTGGCCTCCAGACCTTCGGCTTGCGCGGCCCGGTCACCGTCGTGCTGGCGATCCTTGCCTTCGCGGTCACGATCCGTCCCTTTTCCCTCGGCCCCGTCGCCGGTCCCGGCCTCGGCCTGATCGTCGCGGGACCGCTCGCGGTGATCATCGGGGGCTACGCCACACCCGAAGCGCGATTTCGCGAACTTCTGATCCTGGCCCTGCTTCTCACCGCCGGTTGCATGCTGCTGTTCGGGGACCTGCTCAACCTGCCCATCCCCATCTTTCCCACCGTCCTCATCGAGGCGGCGAGCGGCACGATCCCGTCGCGCGTGATGCTGAGGCTCGGGGCCGGCGCCCTCGCCCTGGCGGGACTCGGCCTGCTCGCCATGCAGCGCCGCTCCACCCACCGAGGTCGGATCGACGTCGCGCCGCACACGATGTCGACCTGATCGGGAGCGCGGCACGTGACGGATCTCCTCGCCAATCTCGGCCTCGGCTTTGCCGTCGCGCTGAGCCTGCAGAACGTGACGCTGTGCTTCTTGGGCTGTCTCGTCGGCACCCTGATCGGCGTGCTGCCCGGCGTCGGCCCGATCGCCACCATCGCGATGCTCCTGCCGATCACCTTTGGGCTCGATCCCGTCGGCGCCCTGATCATGCTCGCGGGGATCTATTACGGGGCGCAATACGGCGGCTCCACCACGGCGATCCTGGTCAACATCCCCGGTGAGGCGACGTCGGTCGTCACCACCCTCGACGGGCACCAGATGGCCCGTCAGGGGCGGGCCGGAGTAGCCCTCGGCATCGCCGCCATCGGCTCGTTCTTTGCCGGCACCGTCGCCACGCTGCTGATCGCGGCGCTCGGCGCACCGCTGACGCGCCTCGCGCTAATCTTCGGGCCTGCGGAGTACTTCGCCCTGATGGTGATGGGGCTCGCCTTCGCCGTCGTCCTCGCACACGGCTCCGTGCTCAAGGCCGTGGCCATGATCCTGGTCGGAATCCTGCTCGCCGCCGTGGGCACCGACCTCGAGACCGGCCAGGAGCGCATGACCTTCGGCCTCGTCTTCCTCACTGACGGCGTCGATTTCTCGGTCCTGGCGATGGGCCTGTTCGGGGTCGCCGAGATCCTGCGTAACCTCGACCAGACCGAGACCCGTGAGATCGCCCGGGCGCGGATCGGCCGCCTGCTGCCCAGTCTCGCGGACCTTCGGCAGGCCGCACCCTCGGCTCTGCGCGGGACGGCGATCGGGTCGATCCTGGGCATTCTGCCCGGCAATGGCGCCGTCCTCGGCCCCTTCGCCTCCTACACGATCGAGAAGCGGCTCGCTCGCGATCCGAGCCGCTTCGGGCGCGGCGCCATCGAAGGGGTGGCTGGTCCGGAGAGCGCCAACAATGCCGGGGCGCAGACGGCCTTCATCCCGCTCCTTACCCTCGGCATTCCGCCGAACGCCGTGATGGCGCTGATGGTCGGCGCGATGACGATCCACGGCATCGTTCCGGGCCCCGGCGTGATGACCAAGAACCCCAACCTGTTCTGGGGCATGATCGCGTCGATGTGGATCGGCAACCTCATGCTCCTCATCATCAACCTGCCCCTCGTCGGCATCTGGGTGCGCCTGTTGAAGGTGCCCTACCGGTTGATGTTCCCCGCGATCCTGATGTTTTGCTCGATCGGCATCTACTCGATCAATTCCCTGCCCACCGACGTGATGCTGATCGCGGCCTTCGGAGTGTTCGGATACGGGCTGATCAAGTTCGGCTTCGAGCCCGCGCCGCTGCTACTCGGCTTCGTCCTGGGCAAGCTGATGGAGGAATACCTGCGCCGTGCCCTCACCCTGTCGCGCGGCGACGCCCTGGTGTTCCTCGAGCGCCCGGTCAGCGCGGTGCTGTTCCTCGTCGCCTTCACCATCCTGGCGGCGGCGCTGCTGCCGTCGCTGCGGCGAAGCCGCGACGAGGTGTTCACGGAGGCCTGACGGAGCGGACGCCCCGGCGTCCTTCGACGGCGGACACGATAACCAGAAACGAAAAGGATGAGGAACATGAGAAGGGCTCTCGCCATCGGCCTCCTGTCGGCGCTCGCCGCCGTCAGCGCTGCAGCCGATACCTATCCCCAGCGTCCGATCACCATGGTGGTGCCTTTCGCGGCCGGTGGACCGACCGACGTGGTGGCGCGGATCGTCGCCGAACCCATGTCCCGGGCTCTCGGCCAGCAGGTCGTCATCGAGAACGTCACCGGGGCCGGCGGCACCACGGGCATCACCCGTGCATCACAGGCCTCGCCCGACGGCTACACCATCATGATGGGCCACATGGGCACGCACGGCGCGGCACCGGCCCTGTTCAAGGGCCTGAAATACGATCCGGCCAAGAGCTTCGATCCCATCGGCCTCGCCGCCGGCACGCCGATCGTCATCGTCGCCAAGAAGGGCTTCCCGGCGCAGGACCTCAAAGCCTTCATCGAGGCGATCAAGGCGGGCGGCCCCTCGATAAACCAGGCCCATGCGGGCGTCGGCTCGGTTTCGCATTCGACGGGCGTGCTCTTCAACTCGCTCACCGGCGCCAAACCCACGCTCGTCGTCTATCGCGGCACGGGGCCTGCGCTGAACGACCTGATGGCGAACCAGGTCGACTTCATGACGGATCAGATCGTCAACGTCGCCCCGCAGATCGCCGGCGGCACGATCAAGGCCTATGCCATCGCGACGCCCGAGCGCTCCCCGAGCCTGCCCGACGTGCCGACGACGAAGGAGGCCGGCCTGCCCGGCTACGAGGTCAGCGCCTGGAACGCTGTATTCGCGCCGAAAGGCCTGCCGGCGGATGTCCGGGCCAAACTCGTGGCGGCTCTTGAGACGGCGCTCAAGGACCCGGGCACGACGAAGCGCATCCTCGATCTCGGCGGCACGGTGCCGAAGGATGCCGAGGCCGGCCCGGACGCTCTGCAGGCGCTTGTCGAACGCGAGGTGGCGCGGTGGACCCCCGTGCTCCGCTCCGCCGTCGAAGCCAATCCCTGAACCCGCGATCAGAGCCGGTATCTCCTTGGGGGATTGCCGGCTCTGGCGACAATCCGAGGTGCCCGCCCGCGCACGTGCAGGCGGGATGATGGGCACCTGCCCAGTGCTCGATCGCTTCGCTGAGCCGGAGCAGCAGAGGCGTTTTCGACGTGGAATCCTACCTCACCTCCTCCTTCCTGTTGTCGCTCCTGCAGATCGTCTGGATCGACATCATCCTGTCGGGCGACAATGCGGTGGTCATTGCCATGGCCTGCCGCGGCCTGCCCGAGCGGCAGCGTCGGATCGGCGTGTTCGCGGGCGCTTTCGCGGCGGCTCTGCTGCGGATCTTCTTCGCCGTCATCATCTCGCAGTTGCTGGCGGTGCCCCTGCTGAAGGTGGCCGGTGGCCTCATCCTGCTGCATATCGCGGTCAAGCTCGTGCGCGGCGAGGAGGAAGATGAGAGCGCCATCAAGGAGCATTCCAGCCTGCCCAAGGCGATCTGGACCATCGTGGTGGCCGACGCCGTGATGAGCTTCGACAACGTCGTCGCGGTGGCGGGCGCCGCCAAGGGACACGACGAACTCTTCATCATCGGCCTGGCCCTCTCTGTTCCGCTGCTTGTGGTCGGCGCCAGCCTGATCACCCGGCTGATCGACCGGTTCCCGATCCTGATTTGGTTCGGCGGCGGGCTGTTGGGTTGGGTGGCCGGCGAGATGATCGCGACGGATCGGCTCGTTCAAGAGCACATGGTCGCGCTCATGCCCCCAACCCTGCAGGGCTTGGTCCCGCACGCGATAGGTGTGCTCGGTGCTACCCTCGTCGTGGCCATCGGCCTCCGTCTCAAGCGCAGATCCGACAGGGCCGTCGCGCAGCAACAGGCAGCGGCCGTGGGCAAGGCAGAGGCGGACATGCTCGGGACTTGAAAGAAGCACGAGAAAGAAAGAGCTTCGCGTCACCTCTCCGGTGCATCGCACGACTGTCTCCGGCGTCAGCAGAACAGATCCCCGATATGAGAAAAGCCTCGTCTTCAAGGGGCAGGGCTGATGCGCTTGGCCGTAAGGTAAAGACTACGGTAATTCAGGTGGTCAACGTCACCAGCTTGGGCGGGGTGTTGTTGTTTTCAATCACCAACCGCCGGTTCGCTCAACGGTAAGGTCGGGTGGTTTGCCGTCAGTCCGCTATCGTTCGATCAGATGCGCATGCGGTCGATCAAGACCCTGAGACCTCCGGAGACATGCCGTCGGCTTGGATAGTAGAGGAACAGGTCTCCCTTCACGGGGCACCATTCCTCCAGGCACAGGACCAGTGTCCCGGCGTCGAGGTGCGGCCTGGCGCGATCCTCCCAGACGTAGGCGAGGCCGCCTCCCTTGGCGGCCACCTCGATCATCAGTTGCTGGTCGTCGAGGGTGATAGGTCCATCGACCTCGACCTCGATGGCCTCGCCGTCGCGCTCGAACCGCCAGTTGAAGATTTTGCCACTGGGGAAGCGGTATCGGATGCCGGTATGCTGTGCGAGGTCCCGTGGATGCTCTGGACGAGAGTTCTTGCTCAGGTAATCCGGCGAAGCCACCACGACGAGACGCTGCACCGGGCCAATCCGGATGGCAACCATGTCGCGGGATAGCACTTCGCCGAACCGGATGCCGGCGTCAAAACCTTCCTCGACGATGTCGACCAAGCGGTCTGTGGACACGACGTCCAGGTGCAGACCCGGATTTCCCTCGGTCAGCGGAACCAGGACGTCGCGCAGCAGGAAGGGGGCAATCGAGGTTGGCAGGTTGATCCTGACCATGCCGAACGGCGTCTCCCGGAAGGTGTTCAGTCTCTCCTGAGCCCTCGCGATCTGGTCGAAGGCGGGTGCGAGTTCGGCGAGAAAGCGTTCGCCTGCGTCGGTCAAAGCAACGGATCGGGTCGTGCGCTGTAGCAACCGAACGCCGATGCGTTCCTCAAGGCTGCGGATTGCATGGCTGACAGCGGAGGAAGCGACGCCACGCTCAGTTGCGGCTTTCCGGAAGCTGCGATGCTTGGCAACGGCCAGGAAGGTCGACATCTCACCGAGCTCGCTCGCGCGCATTGTTCAGGTCCATTCATCACCGCGCGCAGAAACTAGCAGGTTATCGCAGCAGTCACCCATCCTTAGGTTCGAGACACCAGCCCATCCCCGATCCGCGGGAATGGCGCCCACGACAGGAAACACCCCATGACGCGCGTCGTACGCTTCCATGAAATCGGGGGCCCCGAGGTCCTCAAGGTCGAGGACGTGGCGGTACCGGCGCCGAAGGCCGGCGAGGTCCAGATCCGGGTCAAGGCGATGGGTCTGAACCGCGCCGAGGTGATGTTCCGGACTGGCCAGTACGTCACCGAGCCGACCTTCCCGGCCATTCTCGGGTACGAGGCCGCCGGCACCGTCGAAGCTCTCGGACCGGACGTCGATGGCCTCGCGCTGGGCGATGCCGTCAGTGTAATTCCCTGCTTCATGCTGGGGGAGTACGGCCTGCACGGCGAACTCGTGAACGCACCGGCCACCGGTGTAGTGAAGCACCCGGAGACGCTGTCCTGGGAGGAGGCGGCCGCCGCCTGGATGATGTTCACGACCGCCTACGGCGCGCTGATCGACATCGCGGACGTGAAGGCCGGCGAGACGGTGCTGATCCGCGCTGCGTCCAGCAGCGTCGGGCTCGCCGCCATTCAGATCACAAAGGCGCTTGGCGCCATCCCCGTTGCGTTGACCCGGCGCAGCAACAAGCGCGACGAACTCCTGGCCCATGGTGCCGCCCATGTCATCGCCACGGAGGAGCAGGACCTCGTCGCCGAGGTGAGGCGGATCACGGACGGCAAGGGCGCTCGCGTCGCCTTCGACCCGGTCGGCGGACCGGAGGTCGGTAAGATCCTTGAGGCGTTGAGCTCCCTCGGGATCTTCTTTCAGTACGGCGCGCTCGACACCACGCCCATCACGATCCCGGTCCTGTCGCTGCTCGGCAAGAACCTCACCGTGCGTGGCTACCAACTCTTCGAGATCACCCAGGACCCGGAGCGTCTTCGGAAGGCCAAAGTGTATATCGTCGAGGGCCTCGCTTCAGGGGCACTCAAGCCAGTCATCGCGAAAACCTTCAAACTCGATGGCATCGCCGAGGCGCATCGGTTCATGGAAAGCAACGAGCAGATCGGAAAGATCGTCGTTACGGTCTAGCCGCGGCGCGAGGGCTCGGTAGGGTCGCCCATGGGGGACGCGTCCGCTTGCGGACGTCCAGGATGATTGCGACGACCGGGCTACCATCCAGCAGCCCAATTTAGCCCGGGCTCGTTCTGCCAGCTTATTCATCTGCCGATTATTCAAGGAGGCCAGCGTCGTGATCGAGCTATGGCGGAGGCGCTACAACAGCATCCTCCCAGACCAGTCGGTCGGCTGCCACCCGCCAGCGCCAGAGGTCGTCATCTGGTCAGCAGAGCCAAGCAGCTCAGCGCCGTTCGCTCGCTCCGCCATCGTCACACGGCCGCTGACGCGCTAACTTTGTACTTGGGTCACCAGATGGGGCAGGCCGTGGCGTAATGGTGCCGATTACGGAGGATACCCCCATATTCAAGTTGGGCGGCGCATCCTAGCATCGTCGAAAATGGCCAGTACTTCACTACCGAGCGGACCGACTTCCAAGTTGCGCTGTCTTGGTGGAAGCGCATTACGATGTCTGGGAAGGCTGGCGTCGCCTACGTCCCGCCGGCCTACGCAAACGGGGCCTGCGCCGACGATCGCATCGTGTGCGAAATGGTTCCTCGCCGCTTCGTTTCCTATACAGGCCAACGACTGCAACGTTCAGGCATCATTGAACAATGGGGAGGGATATTCGGCCGCGTGGATGCCGATATGATCGCGTGCAGCAACGCAGATTACCGCGATTTGCCAAAGATATAGCGCAAAGCAGATAATCTTTGCGCTTTCGTCTAAATGTTCAAATTCAGCCAGCAGGCACAATTTGATGAGTCCCAAGCGAAGCGGCAATACCGTTTCGCTTGGGACTGAGTCCTCTTCAGCCATTCACCAACGGTAGCGCAGCTTCGCCAGCACGGTTTGACGATTGCCGTAGAAGCAGCCGGTCGCGGCGATGCAGGTCGATACGTAGGTCTTATCGAACAGGTTCGTCGCATTGACGGCGAGATCCACGCCTTTCAGCGCTGGATAGCGGTAGCCGAAATCATACCGAACGGCCGCGTCGACCAGGGTGACGACCGGAATATGATAGAGGTTGGCGTTGTCCCCCACCGAGGCGCCGATGTAGCGCACGCCCGCCCCGAGACCGAGCCCGGCCCAATCGCCCGTTCGGAATGTGTAGTCGAGCCAAGCCGATGCCTGGTGCTGGGGTACGAAGGGGAGTTCGTTGCCGATGATGCTTGCGCCGGCCGCATTCGCATTCGCCTTGGTGATCTCGCTGTTCATGGCGGCGTAGGAGGCGATCAGGTCGAGACTCTCGGTCAGGCTTGCCTTGACCTCCAGTTCCACGCCGCGGACGCGGGCCTCGCCGGTCTGTGCATTGAACCGGAAATCCGTCGGGTCCGGTGTCAGAACGTTCTTCTGCGTCAGATCGAATACCGTTCCCGTCATCAGGAGGTTCGTACCGGGCGGCTGAAACTTGATGCCGCCTTCGATCTGCTCACCCTCCGTCGGTGCGAAGGGCTGACCGGCGCGGTCCGTCCCGGCCGTGGGCTGGAACGAGGTGGCGTAGCTGATGTAAGGGGCCAATCCGCCGTCCAGCAGATAGCTCAGCCCGACGCGGCCCGTGAAAGCAGCGTCATCCTGTTTCACTCGCGTGAGTGCGCCGGTCGCGGCATTCGTCGTGCGGGTCACCGCGTCGGCCCAGTCCTGACGCCCGCTGACGGTCAGGCGGAAGCCGCCGAAGCGGATCTCGTCCTGCGCGTAGAGTCCGGTCTGGTTTCGTCCCTGGGTGATCCGCGTACCGAGCGGGGGACGCGTGACCGTGCCTGCATAGACCGGGGCGAACACGTCGACGGATGGCACGATCCGGAGCTGGGACTCATCGTACCGGGCATCCTCGCGCAGGTAGTCCGCGCCGAGGAGAAGCGTATGCGCGAAGGGGCCGGTGGAGAAGCGGGCTTCGGCCTGGTTGTCGATGTTGAACAGGTCCGACCGCTCCGGGAAGGCCCAAGCGTAGCGGGAGAGCGTGCTGTTATCGGCGCCGAGGCCGATTGCCTGCACACGCTGGGTATTGGCGTCGACATGCGAGTAACGCAGGTTCTGCCGGACGGTCCAGACGTCGTTGAAGCGATGTTCGAACGCGTATCCGATGAAGCCTTGCTGCAGCTTGAACCGGTCGTAATTCGGCTCTCCGATGAAGCGTTTCGTAGGGATGCGGCCCTTCGGGTTCGCGTAGAGTGTGCCCAGGGCGGGCAATCCCTGAGGCGCTCCCCCGCCGGGCGAATCGATGTTGAGATATTGTGACAGGATCGTCAGGGACGTATCGGCATCCGGCCGCAGGGTGAGGCTCGGCGCGATGAAGACGCGGTCTTCCTCGAGATAGTCGAGTTGCGTTCCCGTGGTGCGGGCCAGACCGGTCAGCCGATAGAGGATCTTGCCTTCAGGATCGATCGGCCCGGACAGGTCGAAGGCGGCTTGCGCACGCCCGAAACTACCGGTCTGGAGTTGGATTTCACGCAGAGGTGTCGCCGTCGGGCGCTTGCTCACGAGGTTGAGCAGGCCCCCTGGGGAATTCTGACCATACAATCCCGACGATGGCCCCTTCAGCAACTCGACACGCTCGAGACCATAGGATTCGACACGCGGTTGCGAGTAGCCCCGGGCTCCGAAGGGCAACCGCAATCCATCGAGGTAGCGGCCCGGCACGAAGCCGCGGACGTAGAGCCAATCATAGCGCACATCCGTGCCGTACTGGTTCATCACGCCGGGCGTGTAGAGCAGGGCCTGACTGACGCTCTGGGCCTGACGGTCCTCGATCTCCTTCCGCCCAACCACGTTGATGGCCTGAGGGGTCTCCAGGATCGGCGTTCCGGTTTTGGTCGCGGTTGCGCTGCGGCGGGCGACATAGCCGTGGACGGGACCGATGGCGTTCTCGCCCGACACCTCCAGCATGTCGAGGGCAACGGCCCCGGCCTGATCCGGGGCGACGATACCGGCCTGTGCCACCACGCGCAGGAGGGTGGCGGATCGCTCGGCGGTGAACTGGGGCGTCAGTCCCGTGCCGGCCAGGAGCCGCCGCAACCCTTCGGCGCGGTCATAGCGTCCGACGACCGCGACCGAGCGCAGATATCGGGTGGCGCTGCTGTCATAGATCAACTGAACGCCACTGGCCGCGCCATAGGCGGCGAGCGCTTCGTCGAGGGGCATGGCGGGTAGGGCGAAGTCGATCGCCGCGTCCTGGGCCGGCATGAATGCCGATGCCTGGACGAGATGTAACCGACCCATCGTTACAGCCGGGCCGGCATGCTCGATCGCCGCCGAAGCCGGAGCCGGCATGGCGGCGACCAATGTCGCGAGACCGCTCAATCCAATGGCCATCCGGTACTGGTCCCGTCCCCGGTCTTGTCTGCTACGCCGCACCGTCATCAGCCCCATCGTCTCAAGGCGGCTTGCCACCGCTGTGCGACGGGTCGTGATCGCCCGTCTGATTCCTGAGACGCTGCGGAGCCCGTCACCCCGCAAGAAAAGTCCGTGACGAGTCAGCGCAGGATGACGAGCCGGTCGCCGAGCCTGAATTCGGAGAGAGCGAGGGCGGTGCGGATGTTCGTGAGTGCCTCCTCCGGACGCGACAGGTGGAAGATGCCCGTCACCCGCCGGATTGAAGCCGCCGAACTGCCCAACACGATCCGACCGGGGCGATAGCGGTTGAGATCGTTGACGACCTGAGACAACGGCGTGTCGCGGAAGACGAGAAGGCCGCGTCGCCACGCCGCTGTCGTCGCCGTGTCGATGGAATGAATGTCCCGCGCCCCACGCTTCGTGCCGACCCTCTGGCCGGCGGCCAGCACCGTCGGCGGCGCGCCCGGTTCCGCCACCACTTCGACGGAGCCCGAGAGGCAGGAGAGTTCGGCGTCCGTCCCGCCGGTCCAGCCGGTGAGCCCCTCGGCCGGACGGCAGCGAACGACGAACTCCGTCGCCATTCCGGGACGCGTGGCCACATGCGCCGGACCGACCGTCAGGGAGATCGGACGCGCATTGGCGGGGACCGTGACAGCGACGGCCCCCGCATGCAGGACGAGGGTGCCGGGTTCAGCCGTCCCGGCATCGAGGGCGGTTTCAGCATCGAGCTCGATCCGGACCCCTCCCGGCAGATCGATCGTCCGCACCTCTCCGGTGCCGGTTCGGAAATCCGCGCTCAGTTCGGGCCAGCTCGCCAGAAAGGCAGCCCCACTCGCGGCGATGGAGGCCGAGGCGATTCCCAGCCCCGCCCCCCGGAGTATCCGGCGGCGGGAGATGTCACGCGGTGCCTCGCGGACAAGGGCAGGTGCGACCTGCTTCGGGAGCGCGATACCGGCTTGGCGCCACAGCTTTGAGGCCGCGATGAAAGCGGCATCGTGCTCGGGCCGCGTGCGCCACGCGGTAAGGGCCTCCGCATCGGCATGCGTTGCCGTCCCGGACGTCAGCCGCACGATCCAGGCACGAGCCTCCCGTTCGACGGCCGCCGCGTCGCCGGATCCGAGTTCCCGGTCGTGATCCCCGGCCATCATAGCCTTCGTGCCTTCTCCTCGTGGACACGCCGCAAGAGCATTCCCAGACTGTGGCGTGCAAGGGCTACTCTCCCGGAGCGACGGCTTAGACAGCCTATCCGACCGGATGCTCGGAGCCTTCGCCGGTTATTGGCATGACTCTGCAACACAGCCCCTCGGTTGCGGGCCGTTACGTTGGAAGACGCCTCCGCCCGTGCCGCCCCGCAATCAGCGTCCATGGTGATCGATCCGTAGGCGCTCGGCGCAATGGTCCAGTGCCATCCGAACCTCCGATTCGACCGTGCGGAGCGAAACACCGAGATGCGTGGCGATGGCCGCATGGCTCATGCCCTCGATCCGGCTGAGACGGAAGGCGGTCGCCCGGCGAGGCGGCAACTCGGACAGCGCCTGCGTCAGACGGCGGAGATCGGCACGTGCCTTGGCATCCCGGTCCGGCCCCGGTGCCTCATCCGGCACCGAAAGATGGGCGGCAATGTCCTCCGCGCTGAGCAGGCGTGCCCGACGTGCCTCCGCTCGCCGATGATCGATCGCCAAGTTCGCCGCGACCTTGAACAGGAATGCGCGTTCGTTCTGCAGCGGGGGATCGTCCAGGGCGACGTGGGCCACCCGAAGAAACGTCTCGTGCGCGAGATCGGAGGCTTCGTGAACCCCCACCTTCCGACCGAGAAACCGCAAAAGTGCCTCGCGATGGGTGCGATAAAGTATGCCTAGCCGGGACTCCTGTTCGGACTGCGTTCGGGAAACGCGGAGCATTTCGAGTGCCGAGTTAAAGCATCCTGGAACAGATGCGCGTAAAGGATCGGATTGCAAAATTCCGATACACACACAAGAGGCAATTCACACAGAGCAGCGATGTGATCAATATTAGAATCGATACAATTAAATAATCAATCCGCCGCCATTCAGGGAGCGTACGCAGCTACGACATCGATGCGCTCCTCGATCGTCTCACCGAGGAGGCTCATTGTACGGAGCGCAAATGGATTTGCGGTAATTACTCCGTGCTCCCCCGAGTGATATCATACAGTGACGCATCGCCTTACCTCCTGCGCCCGCTTCTCGGAGGCAGATCCTCCGTCCCGTCCAACTCTTTGTCCGTTCGTCGTGTGTCGAAACAGGCTGCGGTGAGGCGTCCTTTCAACCGGATGCCTCACACTGCTTCGATGCCGCATTGCCCCTGCCGACATTGCAGGAACGATCGAAATCACTGGTCGAAGCCAACGCGATCATGCCCGCGCTACAGCGGCCGAATCTCTTCGCGGCACGCTCAAACTTCCCGACACTCGAACATCAGCGCAGCCGACTCGAATTCAGTGAGGCGGGCCGTGCAAGACCGAAGGCGCCGATGAAAGTGCCGGGATAAGACCCATCCCATGTCACATCCGGCCTTGGCGCGTCGTCACCCACACGGACCAATCACGTGGGGAGAGTGCGATGACCAAAGCTATTCGGCTGCTGGCTGGCCTTCTTGGCGCAGGATTGATCGGCAACGGCCTCTCCATGCTCGCCGCACCCGAGGCTTGGTATTTCGCCGTGCCGGGCGTGACCTCGACAGGCCCGTTCAATCAGCACTTCCTGCGAGATATCGGCCTGATCTTCGTGCTGATCGGATCGGGATTTGTGTACGGTGTCGTGAGACCCGGCTCGCGTGTCCTGCTCTGGACCATGGGTGCGACCTGGCTCTCGGGCCATGCGCTGTTCCATGTCTGGGAGGTGGCCGTCGGCATTTGCGGACCGGAGGTTCTGCCTCGCGACTTCCCCGCGGTGACACTTCCTGCGCTTATTGCGGTCGCCCTCAGCATCTGGTCGTTCCGCCATGCCGACCATTGACGATCCGACCCTCGTCTTCGAGCAGGAGCGGGTGCGGCTCGTCCGGCTCGCCTACCGCATGCTCGGGTCCATCGGCGAGGCCGAGGATGTCGTACAGGACGCCTGGCTCCGCTGGCGGCGCGTCGACCATGCCGAGGTCGGCTCGGCCGGTGCCTTCCTGTCACGCACGGTCACGCGGCTCTGCCTGGACGTCATGAAATCCGCGCGGGTACGGCGCGAGACCTATTTCGGGACCTGGTTGCCCGAGCCCAACGCCATGGCCCCGGACGAAGACCCGGGCGACGACCTGACACTCACGCTGATGTTGGCCCTGGAGCGGCTCTCGCCGCTGGAGCGGGCCGCGTTTCTCCTGCACGATGTCTTCGCGGTTCCGCTCGCGGACGTCGCGGTCACGCTCCGGCGTGAGCCGCCGGCGGTTCGTCAACTCGCCGCGAGGGCCAGGAAGCACGTGCAGTCCGCCCGCCCGCGCTTTCCGGTCGAGAGGGAGGAGGGGGCGCGGATCGCGAAAGCCTTCTTCGAGGCATCGGCGACAGGCGACGTCGCGGCCCTGCGCAGCATGCTCGCCGATGCCGTCGTCGTGCACTCGGACGGCGGCGGGAAGGTGCACGCATTCCCGCGGCCCATCGTCGGCATCGAAAAGGTCACGCGCATGTTCGAGGGCGCCGCGCGAAAATCGTGGATCCAGCATGCCCAAAAGCTGCAGGACCTCTGGATCGATGGCCTGCCGGGCTATGTCAGCCTGGAGCCGGGCGGAATGCTCCAGACCGTCGCCCTGGATATTCAGGCCGGACTGATCGTCGGCATCTACTTCACCCGCAATCCGGACAAGCTCCAGCGGATGGCCATGCGGTTCGGAGGGATGCTGGGAGCGCCGGTGTCTCACTGAGCCTCAACGGCGGGCGATTGCCAGTTCCCTGCGGCAGACGATCGAGAACGCGCAGAGCGGATCGAGGTCCCTGGCATGGCGGATGTCCGAGAAGGCGGCGAGATCCTTGTTGGGAGCGAAGTAGGTCTCGCCGATGCGCTGCATGACACGCTCGGCCTCTTCGAGTGTCTCCGGCTCTCCGAAGAGCCGGATCTTGTTCACGATGGCATAGAGGTTGACCAGCTTGGCCGGGTCGTCGAGGTCATGCTCGAAGGCGTCGCCGAACAGGGTCGAGGCCTCGCGGATGAACTCGCCGTAGAGTGCCTCCCGTCGCGCGCGGTCCTGCACCAGGAGCGTCGCGCGCTCCTGGCTGTGCTGCGTCAACCATGTGGTCGCGAAGGAGGCCATCGCGCCGATGGCCGACCCCGCAAGCGCGGACAGCGCCGAGATATAGGCCGCATCCACCGGCGGGGAGCCTCAGGCCACGCGCTTCGGCTGCGCCGCCAGCCAGTCGCCGTAGCGCCGCTGCGAAAGCCACGCGTCCCCGGTGGGCGTCAGCCAAGGCCCTCCAAGGACCACCCCGAAATACGGTGCGGTGTCGTCCGTGATGACGTCGCGTGTCTCGCCGATGCCGTCGAAGTGATGCTTCACCAATTCGGCCATCGGCAGCCGGTCAGGGCCGGCGATCTCGATCATGCCGTTCCGGGGTGGCGCCAGGGCAAACTCGGCGACCTTCGCGGCCACGTCGGCAGATGCGATCGGCTGGATCGACGCGGAGGTGACGCGCGCAACGCCGTCGACGATGGCGGCCTCCGCAATCGCCGCGACGAATTCGAAGAACTGCGTGGCACGGACAAGCGTCCACGGCACGCCCGCCGAGGCGATCAGCTCTTCCTGGGCGAGCTTGGCTCGGAAGTAGCCGCTGTCGAGCAGGAGTTCGGTCCCGACGACCGAGAGCGCGACATGGTGGGAGACGCCGGCATTCTTCTCGGCCTCCGCGAGGTTCCGTCCGGCATGAACGAAGAAGTCCATCGCCGCCTCGTCGGCGAAGGACGGTGAGTTGGCGACGTCGATCACGACGCCGGCGCCCCGCAACGCATCCGCGAGGCCTTCGCCCGTGACGGCGTTGACGCCGGTATTCGGCGAGGCCGCAAGGACCTGGTGGCCGGCGGCTTTGAGAATGGTGACGACCTGCGAGCCGATCAGCCCCGTGCCGCCGATGACGACGATCTTCATGTGACGCTCCATCTTGTCTCCAGTCCCATCGGGACCGGTCGCCGTCATGACGAGGAATGCCCCTCGCGGTGTGACATCGGCGCGGACGATCGATGCGTCCGACTCGGGACCGGCGAGGGCTCGCCATGTGGGATGCTCGCGACGGGCGCAGCCTCGGAGAAAAAGCGTCCCGGTTCGGGCGTGCCGGGACAGTGTGATCCCATGGAAACCGCTCCTCGGGACGGATCCCGAGGAGCGGCGATTGCCGATGGATCATGCGTGCGCGTACCCCGGTTCGAACGGACGACCGGGTCGGCACTGACCCCATGCCTTCAGTAGTCCCAGAACACGGGAACCCACCGAAAGGCGTCGCCATCGACCGCGACCCGACCGACCGACGGGAACGGCAGGTGCGTGGCGATCAATTGCTCGCCCGTCGCCGCCAGTTCCCGCAGAAGCCGGACACGAACGCGAGCCGCCTCCTCGGGATCGTGTTCGAAGCCATTGTGCCAGTCCGGGTGCTCGAACCCGACCGTGAACACGGCGTCGCCGGCGAATGTCAGCCGGTCGCCGCCGGATGCCAGGCGGACCACGCTGTGCCCGGGAGTGTGGCCACCGGTGCGATGGACGACCACCCCCGGCGCGACCTCGTGCTCTTCATCGAACAGCCGCAACTGGCTGCGGTACACCTGCGCGAACCGCTTGGCGGCCGCCCGAAGCGCGTCCGGGAACCCCTGTGGCATGTCGACATGAGTAAAGTCGGGCGCTTCCCAGAATTTGACCTCGGCGGCCGCCACATGGATCCGCAGGTCCGGGCGCAGCCGCTCCTTCACTCCCTCGACGAGGAGCCCGCCGACATGGTCCATGTGCATATGGGTCAGCACCACGTCGGTCACGGACGCCAGATCAATACCGGCGGCCTCCAATCGCCTGACCAGTTGCCCGGCCCGCGGCAGGTTGAGGTTCGGGTCCAGCCCCAATCCGGCGTCGATGAGAATGGTCTGGCCGCCACTGCGGACAACCACCACGTTCAGCGACCAGTCGAACGCGTCCGGCGGCAGGAACATGTCGTTCAGCCAAGTCGCCCTCTCGGCCGCCTCGACGTTGTGTCCCAACATCTTGGTCGGGAGCGGCAGCACTCCGTCGCTGACGACCAGCACGTCGATCTCACCGATCCGCACTGCGTAGCGCGAGGGCACCAACTCCTCAGCCCCCACAGGTGGAGCGCCAGCATATCCCGGATCGGTTCGTCCGGTATTGGTCGTCACTGCAGTCGTCATCGTCATCCCTTTCGTGGGACGCGCTTGCATCTGGCTCGTTAGGATCACGAAACGCGCGTCATGCCACAGGGACGAGACTGGGTCGGCAGATGTGACATGAGCGATGAGGCCTCGAACTCATCGCTTCTGGATGAACGGTTCTCCTCGATACTTCCCCTCTGGAGCGGACGGTCCCTCTTCCGACCAATAAGAAGCTTCGAAGCTGGTACCGAGCGTCGGGTTTCCACGTATGGGCCCGTCTCATTCCCCGCAGAGGAGTCGGGGGCTCGTCCGCACGCGAGGGCGACGAGAGGCTTCCGTGAGAAACTCGCTGCCCGGATCTTCTATCGCTGCGTGGATTCCACGAAAAACCGCTTCGAGATTTCGGTGCGCACATGTTCGCGGAACAGGCGTACGCGTGCCGGCAAATTCCGTCCCGCCAGGCTCACCGTCCTCGATGTCCCGCCCGTGGTGGCCCACGGTCCGCGAACCCGGACGAGCAGGCCCCCTTCGACGTCACGGGCGGCGATGAGGCTCGGGAGGTGCCCGCCCCGGCCAGGGTCAGTCGAAGCGTCGTCGCGACGTCGCTCGCCCGGATGGCGGGACGGATGCCGACCTGTTCCGTGCATTCCTTGCCGTCGTTGAGAAGGATGCCCATCACGCCGGGCCGCTCGCGCGCAACGACAACGTCGTGTTCCGCCAAAGCCGCCAAAGGCGGCGCCCTCGGCTTCGCGGCAGCGGCGCTCCGCACCGGCGCTGCCGGCCGCGTCGGTGCCGCCGATGAGAAGCACACGGCGCTCGACATTGATTTGTCGGTGTCCGCGGCGAGGGCAGCCTACGGCTCTCTCGTCGAAGCGGCGCCGAACCTTCCGAACCGCCGGCCGTTGCTGATCGACTTCAGCCGCACGGACGGACACATGACCCTCACGAAACTCGCTCTCACGACTACGCTGGCTGTCCTGTTGACCGCGCCGGCTTTCGCCGAGCAGCTGGCTCCCACCGGCGGGGCTGGGAACACTGGCGTCATGACGCCATCCATTGAGCCGGGTCCGGTGCCGCGGGCAAGCGGTGCGAGGGGCCGTCCTGCCGATGCTATTCCGGGCAATCCGAGCCCGGCTTCCGTTCCTGGCAGCACGCCGGACGTGAATATCGGCGGCACGCTCACCAGCAGCCCGCCCGGCACCGGTGGGACTTCGGGCGGACCATCTCTTAGCGGGCAGTAGATTGAAGCTTGACCATGTGACGGTGCGACACCAGACCCAGGCATACCAGCCGGAACACGCCCGCTCGCAGCGCATTCTAAGCTCACTTCTCCCAATTCAATGCGTCCAGATGGGCCTGACAAATGTACAATCACATTGAACGTGATCGTCTTGCTACGCCTGCAACCTTGGAACCAGTGGTGCGCGGCTCTAACTCCTTGACCGACATTGGGCGTAGAGAGCCAACCACTAATAGCGGGACGATCCAGCCTACGTCGGCACCTCCGGCTCCATATGTCAGAGCTGTATCTCCGTCGGTTTTTGAGAGTTTCGGCTCGTTCTCCTGAGGAGGCTTTCCCGCAACCAGATCCGTGGCGTCGGCCATACAACCGCGTGGCCGCCGTCACGGATGGGCTACGACCACTCGCCGTGTCGCGGGTTGTCGTAGCCCATCCGTTTGCCTTCCATGCGCGGACGAGCGTGTGAATGCAGTATGGAGGACTAGCGATAACCGTCGATACGTCATCCAGCCTCCCTAGCAGGAGGCAGCTTGACCGCGATCCCGCGAGCAAGGCCGCCCATGCGGATTTGCTCGACGATGATAAAAAGAAGCGTATCCTCTTTCTCGTCCCGCACGGGGCAAGGGAGGAAATAATGTCTGCAAAGTGGAAATCAGTTAAAGACGACCTGGACTGGAGCCTGAACCAAGGACAGGATGTAAAAGGTCGCGCTGAGTTGAGGGAGGCCTTCAGCAAGGGCGATGCAGAAGAAATAGGGCACGTGATCGAAGCGTTTAAAATGGGCCAGCGCGACAGCCATAAGCTTGCAAACCTAGCACGATGCGCCCAGGAGGACGACAAGAGGCTGTACAATATTGGGCGGAAACTGATCGAGATGAAGCCTTCATAAAAACCCAGTTGAGAAAGCGGATCGTAACACGAAGAACAGCTTAGGATTATTCAAGCTTCCTTCACTCGCCGTCTGGAGAGGTAATGGCTTTGCCCATCCTCGCGGTTTCTAGTTTTACGCCTCGCCCTGTTCTCTCATCCGCGGATGGCCGGCACTGACCTGTTCGCGCGGAGCGAAGGCGGCTACACCCGTCAGCTTTATGGCCCAGCTCGCGATATCGGTCCCTTCGGGGGGCGCGAGACGGCCTCGACCTCGTGAATCCGAGGCGGGGGCGGGGCCATCGACAGGGGTCACGACATGCGGTCCAGCCGAAGATTGTCCGAACGCTGGTTGACGCTCGGGCTTTGGCTCATCGCCCTCCTCTTCGGCTGGTTCCTGATCGGCCTTGGCGCCCTCATCGTCGGTGACCTGCCCCAGGTCGAGCACCGCTATACCCTCGAACAGTTCCTCGACGGACCGGCCGATGGCGCGGCGGCCGAGTCCCTCAAGCGGATCCGTCGCGAGCAGGACGACATCCGGCGCCGGACGGAGCAGGAGCAGCTCGCCCTCGATGCCGCGCGTTCGGCCTCGGAGGCTGCGCGCGAGACCTTCGCCAATTGGCTGAAGACCCGCGACGCCACGCAGCGCGTCGACCAGGATCCGGACCTCATCGCGCGCACGCAGGCGCTCGATGCGCTGAAGGGGGCGGAACGGACCATCGAGGAGCGGCTGGAAGGGCTGGCGAAGGCGCGGCTCGCCCTTTCCGAGCAGGAAGAACCGCTGACGCAAGCGGAGAGCGACCTGCGCGCGGCGGCTCAGGTCAAGCTCGACGCCGTCGAGCGGGAGCAGGAGCTACGCGTCTTCGGATACCGCCTCGCCTTGACCCTGCCTCTGCTGGGGCTGGCCGGGTGGCTGTTGCTGAAGCGGCGGCGGGGCCGCAACTGGCCGTTCGTCTGGGGCTTCGCCTTTGCGGCGACCTTCGCGTTCTTCGTCGAGCTCGTTCCGTATCTGCCGAGCTATGGCGGCTACGTGCAATACGGCGTCGGCGTCCTCGTGACCCTCGTCGCCGGCCGTGCGGCGATCGGTGCCCTGCAATCCTATAACGAGCGGCAGAAGCTGGCGGAAACGCGACCGACCGAGGAGCGCCGGGGCGAAATCGCCACGGATCAGGCGTTGGAGCGGCTCGCCAAGAAGTCCTGCCCGGGCTGCGAACGACCGATCGCCCTCGACGACCCGAACCTGAACTTCTGCCCTCATTGCGGCCTTGGCGCCTTCGAACGCTGCCCGACCTGCGACCACCGCAAGAGCACCTTCGAGCGCTTCTGCCGGGCCTGCGGAACGCCGTCCGCTCATGAGGTGCGCCCTGTCGCCACCTGACGGCGACACCCCAAGGGGCGTTAGATAAGCGGCGGACCGTCGGACCGCGGCCGACGGCCGGGCCGGATGGGGGACGTGGCGCGTGCGGGCGGGGAACGGCCCGGTTCCGCTTGGGAACACTGAACGATTGCAACCCGCTAAGCGCCGCGCTTAAACAGTTTTTAATGCTGATCTGTCTGTCTGATGTCTCCCCGACGGTCAGGAACGCGGTCCCGGCGTGACGCCGAGAACGATCAGCGTGAGATGAGATGAAGAAGCTCAGCCTGAGCCTGATGTCGATGAAATCGCTCTATGCCGTGGTGGCCGGAGCATCAGCGCTCGTGGGCATCCTCGTCGTTTCGGGCAGTCTCGCGGTCTCCAACCTGAGCCGTGATGAGGCGCGCAAGCCGCTGGAGGCCGCCCAAGCCTCCCAGCGCTTCGCCGCCGCCCTCGATCGCGGGGTCTACGACGTCGTCCAAGATCTCAAGACGCTCGCCGTCACCCTGAAGCAGACGTCCCAGCGCCTCGATGCGGATGAGCTTCAGCCGGTGCTGAGCGCATGGCTCAGGTTGCGTCCCGATTATGCCGAGCTCAACTTGGTGGGGCCGAATGGCCGCGTGAAGGTCGCCGGCAACGATCTCGGTTTCGGCCGGGACGTATCCGGCCGGTCCTGGTTCCTGCGCGCCAGGGCCTCCCAAGGCATCGTCGCCGTGCCGTCTCCGGGGGCGAACGGACGGACGGTGTTCGACATCGCGCTGCCGGTTCCGGGCCCTGCGGCCGGCGGAGAGGGCATTCTCGTCGCCCGCCTAAACGAGGCGTGGATCGGCGAGATTCAGGACAGGGTGCTGGCCGCCTCTGCCACGGCGAGCGGCCCCGTGACGAACGGCGTCATGGGCCTGTCCATTCTCGCTCCCGATGCGCGGCCGAGTTCGGGCCTCATGGCCCAACAGGCTTCTGGTGCCCGGGAGGTCGTGGAACAGGCGACGCCGAGCGCAGGATTTCGTGATCTCGCCCCGTCGGGCTGGCTCGCTGTCGCACGCGTGACGAATGCCGGAGCGCCGCGGAGCATCGAGGCCTCCCTTCCCGATAAGGGGAGCGTGGTGCTGTGGCTGGCCGTCTGTCTTCTGACGGCCTGCGGCGGCTGGATCGTCGGCGATCGCATCGTGCGGCGGCTCAAGCTGATCGGCGAGAGCGAGCAGGGCGTCTCGTCGCCCTCGCGCATCGCGGAATTATCGGAACACGAAGAGCGCCTCGTGGCACGGGAGCGCAGCGGTGTCCGCGCACTCCAGGAGACGCGCTCGGCCCTCTCGCGCATCCGGGAGCGCTTCCGCACCTTCGAATCCATGTCGGGCTGGACCTATTGGGAGATCGACACCGAGGCCGGCAGTGTCACCTGGAGCGACCCCGCCACGCACGCGAACCATGCGGTTCCGGACCGCGCCGTCGCCCTCACCGATCTCAAGAGCGGAATCGCCCCGGACGATCGCGACCTGATGGATTTCACGATGCGGTCGGCGCTGGACCAGCCCGGCCCGCATGACGTCGTCCTGCGCACCACCGGAAGTCTGGCGGAGAATGGCCAGCGGCGCCTCTTCGTCCGTTTCATCCGCGCCGAGGACGAGACGCAGTCGGCCAAGCCCACGATCCTGCATGCGCTGAGCCGCGAATTCGTTGGCGAGACCGTCAAAGACCCGAATTTCGTCGGTGGCGCGGAGGCGGAGGGCAGCGCGTCTCCGGTCGAGCGGCGTCGCCGGGAGACCGATGGTCCCGTGGAATCCCGGACCGGTACCGTCCTGCGCAAGGTCGTGGATGGGGTGATCCACGACTTCAACAACGTGCTCACCGTGGTCATCGCCAATCTGGCGACCCTTCAACGGCGTCATGATCTTCCCTCGAACCAGGCACGCCTGATCGATGCCGCCCTGGCGGGCGCCCAACGCGGATCGAGCCTGACCCGGCGCCTCGTCAACTTCGTGCGCCGCGACGATTCCGGCCTGCAGGAAACCGACGTGGCCGTGACGCTGACCGCCTTCGTCCCGTTCCTGGGCGCCAACGTGCTGCACCAGACCTCGGTGGAGACCCGGATCCGTCCGGGCCTCGCCAAGGTCCTGTGCAGCGAGAAGGTTCTGGAGGCCGTCCTTCTCAACCTCGCCTTCCATGTCCGCGACATCGGCTCGGAAGGGTTCGCCATCGGTGCCGACGAGAAGGTGCTCTCCGACGACGAGGGGATCGCACTCGCCTCCGGCCGTTACGTGCGGATCATCCTGGCCAGCGGCACGCCTGGTCGCCATGCCACGACCATACCCTCCAGTGACAGCGAGGCGACCAAGGCGGTGGCTGCTCTCCTCACCCAGGTCGGAGGTGGTTTCAGACTTCTGGCGGATGGCAGCAGTGCCACCGGCTTTCTCGCGGAAGTCTGGCTCCGCGCCGGGGATGCGCCCTCCGAAATCGAGGCGCAGGAAGCCGGCGCGCAGATGCCCGCCCTTCGGGTGCTCCTCGTCGACAGCGACAGCCTCGTGCGCCAGAGCTTCGCCGATGCGCTCACCGATCTCGGTCACGACGTCGTCCAGGCGGGCTCAGCAGAGCATGCCCTGGCCCTCGTCGACGAAGCGGCGACCTTCGACGTCATGATCGCCGATTGGGCCATGCCCGTGGTGAGCGGTCTCCAATTGGCCGTGACCATGACCAACCGCCATCCCCAGATCCGCGTCATTCTCGCGAGCCCGGGGGGACAGTTGCCGGCGAGCGCCCGCGCGTTCCTGCATATCGAGAAGCCATTCCGCTATCCGGCCCTGGCGGCGGTCATGCGCGAGGCCGCCCGCAAGAACGCGGCGGTCGCGGCCTGAGAAGGCGCGGGACGCCTCGTCCCGCGAGCTCGGACCGACAATCGCGGCTTCGTGGCTGGACTGGCGCAGGACGCACGTCCCACCGGCCGACGATCCTCGGACCGCGATCGATGATCGCGGCATCCGCCTCGGATGTCGCCGCGCCCCCGTCGCGGGATGAGCCGGCCTGTCACGGACGTATTGGCTTGAGCGTTCTCGTCCCGTTGCGACACAAGATCGCGCGTCGCCAAGTAAGTTTTCAGCAAGCTTACGAAGAATGTCGGCTTCCCGGCCGCCGTTAGCTCTCAGTTAACGTTGACGGAACATAAAAGAAAACGCGTCGATGATAACGGTACCCGTTGAGGGATGCATCCGGGCGCGCCGGGACAACAGGGTCGTGCCCCCATGAAGTGCTTTGCAACTCTTGCTACTGTCGTCGTCCCCGCTTTGCTCGTCGGGATGTCGGCTCAGGCGGCGGATTGGTACACGGGCGCCGAGCCCGTGGCGCGGGACGACGCCTGGACGACGGCCGTGGATGCCTCGGCGGCCGTCACCTCGAACAGTTCGGCCTTCGGTTCGGTGACGGGGACCTTTGCCACGGAAGGCACTCTGCTTCAAAGCGGCCCGCGTATTCGCGTCGAGGCGGTCGCCGGAACCTACAGCTATCCCGGCCAGGGCGTCGCCCAGCGGGTCAACGGCTACCAGCAGGAAGGCGCGCTCAGCGCCGGCTACGAGTGGATCTGGCGCGACGCGGCCTTGGCCGGCTTCGTCGGCTTCAACGTGAGAAGCAACCAGCTCTCGATTCTCGACCCGGACAACCCCGTGATCGGAACCGGAGTCGGGGCCAAGCTCGCCGCGAATTTCTACGCTCGGCCCACCGAGAACACCATGGTCTCGGCATATGGCTCCTACTCGACGCAGTTCAGCGCCTATTACACGCGCTTCCGCGCCGGCTACATGGTCGCCGACGGAATCTATATCGGGCCCGAGGCCATGGTCCTGGGCGACAATTTCTTCAGCCAGTACCGCATCGGCGCTCATGTCACCGGCTTCTCCATTGGCCCGATCAAGATGGCCGTTGGCGTCGGCTACGTGAAGGACCGGATCCAGGGCAGCGGCTACTATTCCAGTGTGGAGGCCCGGGCCGCGTTCTGAGGCCGTGCCTGCCGTGCTTCGTTTCGACGCGTCACACCATTCCGCGCTTTTTCGGCGTCGCAACCGCCCAATTGCATCCTAAACGACATATTAAGACCGAGATTTCTCGATTTTCAGCGTAGCAAGACAATCGCAACCGGTTGGCCGCAAAATGGCCGAGTCCGATGCCTGACGCTGCCGTGGATGTCGGATGCTGGAAGTTAAGCATTCTTCCTCACGACAGCTTCATGCACCCGCGCGATAATTGCTTGTGCCGACCGATTGCCCGCCCCCAAAGGGATACTCGTTTTGAGATCTGCATTGCGCTGGATCGTGTGGATGGTGTCCGCGGTCGCCGTTCTCGCTCTGCTGAGTCAGCCGATCAGCACGCAGGATCAGCTCGCGATGAGCCTGTGCGCCATGGTGGCGATGAGCATCCTATGGATTTTCTTCGACAATCCGCCGGCGCGGTTCGTCTTCCTGGCTCTCGGGAGCCTCGTGGTCCTGCGCTACATGTTCTGGCGCGTCACGAACACGTTGCCGTCCCCGTCCGATCCGGTGAGCTTCGGGTTCGGCCTCGTCCTGCTGCTGGGCGAACTCTACTGCGTCTTCATCCTCTTCATCAGCCTCATCATCAACGCCGATCCGCTGCGCCGCGCTACGCCGCCCCTGGGCCCGCCCGAGGACCTGCCCACCGTCGACATCTTCGTTCCGAGCTACAACGAGGATGCGGGGATTCTCTCCACGACCCTGTCCGCCGCCAAGCTCATCGACTACCCGGCCCACAAGCTCCATGTCTGGCTGCTCGATGACGGCGGCACCGACCAGAAATGCGCCGATCCCGACCCCGCGAAAGCGCAGGAGGCGATACAGCGGCGCAGCGAGCTTCAATCCCTGTGCAAGGCGCTCGGCGTCACCTATCTGACCCGGCCGCGCAACCAGCACGCCAAGGCCGGCAACCTCAATAACGGTCTCAAGCATTCGCAGGGCGAGATCATCGTCGTCCTCGATGCCGACCACGTGCCGTTCCGCTCCTTCCTGCGGGAGACGATCGGCCATTTCGCGGCCGACCCGCGCCTGTTTCTGGTTCAGACCCCGCACGCCTTCCTCAATCCGGACCCGATCGAGCGGAACCTGCGCACCTTCGACCGCATGCCCTCCGAGAACGAGATGTTCTACTCGGTGACGCAGCGCGGCCTCGACAAGTGGAACGGGTCGTTCTTCTGCGGGTCGGCCGCTCTCCTGCGCCGGCGCGCGCTGGACGAGGCCGGGGGTTTCTCCGGCGTCACGATCACCGAGGATTGCGAGACCGCCTTCGAGCTGCATTCGCGCGGCTGGAACAGCATCTACGTGGACACGCCGCTCATCGCCGGCCTGCAGCCCGATACACTGGTGGCCTTCATCGGCCAGCGCTCGCGCTGGTGCCAGGGCATGTTCCAGATCCTGATGCTCAAGAACCCGCTGTTCAAGCGCGGGCTCCACCCGATCCAGAAGCTCGCCTACCTGTCGAGCATGACGTTCTGGTTCTTTCCGGTGCCGCGCATGATCTTCATGTTCGCGCCCATGCTGCACATCTTCTTCGACCTGAAGATCTTCGTCGCCAGCGTCGATGAGTCGATCGCCTATACGGCGACCTATATCGTCATCAACCTGATGATGCAGAACTACGTCTACGGTAAGTTTCGCTGGCCCTTCGTCTCGGAGCTCTACGAATACGTCCAGGGCCTGTATCTCTTCCGGGCCATCATTTCGGTGATCGTTTCGCCGCGCAAGCCGACCTTCAACGTCACCGCCAAGGGAGCCGCCCTCGATCAGGACCACCTCTCGCCCATGGCGTGGCCCTATTTCGCGGTCTACTTCATCCTGCTCATCGGCTGCGGCACGGCCCTCTACCGCTACCTGTTCGAGCCAGGCGTCACCAACCTGATGCTGGTCGTGGGCCTTTGGAACTTCTTCAACCTCCTCACCGCCGGCGTGGCCCTCGGCGTGGCGGCGGAGCGCAGGACCACCGAAGCGAGCCCCTCGCTGGCGATCAACCGGCATGGCCGCCTCGTCTTCGGCGGGCGCGCTCTCGATGTCGCCATCGAACGCGCCTCTGCGTTGGGCTGCACGATCCGTTTCGGCGCCGAGGCGCTGCCGCCGGGAGCTGGGAGTACGCACCGCACCGGCCAGCTTTCCGTCGTCCCCATCGACGGTGCTCCGGTGCAGGTGCCGCTGCCGGTGGAGATCGGCGAAATGACCCAATCGGGCGACGAGATGGTGCTCAACCTCCAATTCCAGCCCCTCGACCCCAAGGGATACGGGGCGCTGGCGGGCCTGATGTACGGCGATGCCGGTGCGCTCCTGCGCTTCCAGCAGAGCCGCCGCCGGCACAAGAACATCCTTTCCGGCACGCTGCAGCTGATCTGGTGGGGCCTGGTCGAGCCGTTCCGCGCGGCGAGCTACGCCTTCAAGAGCGGACATGCATCTACGGCGGAGACCGTGGCCAAGGCAGGCCCGGTCCTGCCGAAACAAGGCGCGCAAGCCCCCCTCCTGGTGCAGCAGCCGGCCCCTTTCACCGCACCCGCCGACACGCAGCCCACCCTGGCCCTTATACACA